>JBKPHO010000435.1:0-1928 GCA_046729915.1 Actinomycetota bacterium
TAGGGTCGTCGCCGAAGATCGACGCGAAGGTCACGTACCAGTACTTCGTGACCTTTGGGTTCTTCGGGTACCAGTTCGTCCCGTCGCCGGCCCAGGAGTTCATCAGCGGCGTTTTCACGCGCAGGCTGCGCAGGCCCTGGACGAGCGCCGGCCAGTCGCCGAACGTCGTCGATGTGACGATCACCTGACCGTTTCTGGTGCTCCTGATCCGGTTGACGAGAGCCGGGATCTGGTTCTGCCCCTGGACGAAGCTGTCGTCGCGGACGACCCGGCCACCGAGCGCCTTGAAGCGGTTCTTGAACGCCGCGGTGACGTCGCGGAAGTAGACGAGCGACTTATCGGTGACGACGATCGCCCGCTTCCACTTCTTCTTCTTGAACGCGTACTCCGCCATCGCGGCGCCCTCGTCCTGCGCCACGTTGCCGAAACTGAACGCAAGCTTGCCCTTGCGCCCGAACCGCTTCGGGCCCTGCTCGTCGGTGCCGATGCACGAGCCGAGCGCCAGCTTGCCCGCGTTGAGCGCCTGCTGCGTCGCGGGTGCGGCGAACTCCACGTCGCACGTGACGAGCAGGGCGACCGCGCCCTTCCCGAGCAGCTTGGTGGCGCACGCCTTTGCCTGCGAGTTGGGCGGTTGGACGATCTTGGTGTCGCACTGGATGATCTTCAGCTTGCGGCCGTTGACGCCGCCCTTCGCGTTGATCTGGGCCGCCCGGAGTTTGGCTGCCAAGAGGGCAGCGCTGTCGAACGGCTTCATGATCCCGGACAGGTCGACGGCGGCACCGATGATGATCGGCTTCTTTGCCGTCGGTGCCGCGTTCCCGCCCGTGGTTCCGACGACAGCGGCAATCGCCACGCCGGTTACCAGAAGCGCTACGAGAGCACCCCACTTCGTCGCTCGTCTCACCGCGCCCTCCTCCGCATAGAGACCCCGTGTCAGCCGGATATTTAAGTCCCTACGGCAGCCGCAGGTCAATCGGATGACCACGAAGCCTCGCGAGCCTTCACGAGCCGGTAGAGCGCGGTGTGCAGCGGAACCGGCACGCCCAGTCGCTCCGCCTCGCGAACGAGCCCTCCGGTGATCTGGTCGATCTCCGTCGGCCGGCGGGCCTCGACGTCCTCCAGCATCGAGGGGTAGTGCCGGCTGCCCCGCCTCGTGGCGAGCACGTTCATCTCCCATGGGTCCTCGTGCAGCTCGATCCCGGCCGCCGCCGCTACCTGCTTCCCCTCCTCGACGAGGTCGTAGACGAGATGCCCGAGGTCCTCGAGCCGATCGCGCGCGGCGAAGTGCGAGTCGTGCGGAAGGCCGGTCAGGGCCGCGACCGCATTGACGGTCGCGTTGAAGATCAGCTTCGACCACTGGGCGGGACGGAGGTCGGCGAACGCGCGCGCCTTCAGGCCGGAGGCGACGATCGTGGCGGCGACGTCCTGCGCGAGCGCGTACGGCGTTTCGCCGTAGGGACCGAGCCAGGTCTCGGTGTCGAGGATGTACTCGACGTGCGTGTCCGAGTGCCGCGTCCCGCTCATGAACGTGACCGCCGAGATCACGCGTCTGCCCGGGAAGGCGCGCTCCGCGCCCAGCCCGTTCTGGACAGTCATGACCACCGCGCCGGGCCAGTGTCCTTGCAGGCGGGCCGCCGCCGCGTCGAGCTCGGTCGACTTGGTCGCCACGATCGCGAGCTCGGGCTCCGGCAGCTGCGCTGGGTCGGTCGCGGCGCGCACGGACGTGACGAAGTCGTTGCGCCCCGAGACGCGCAGACCGTGCTCGTTCAGCGCCCGAGCGTGCTCCTCCCGCCGACAGAGCACGGTCATGTCGCAGACGCGTCCGAGGTGCCCGGCGAAGAGGCTGCCGATCACGCCGGCGCCGACTACGCAGACGCGTTCGACAGCGTCCTCCGCAACGCCTCGACGCCGCGCCGCGCGAGCGACCG
>JBKPHO010000436.1:0-12501 GCA_046729915.1 Actinomycetota bacterium
AACCTCGTGGCAGCTGCCTGAGAGGAGGAATCGTGAAATACGTCCTGTTTGTCTGCACCCACAACGCCGGCCGCTCACAGATGGCGCAGGCGTTCTTCGAGCGCTACGCGCCCCCGGACATCCGCGCCGAGTCCGCCGGCCAGGAACCGGCCGAAGCGATCTGGCCGAACGTTGTCGAGGCGATGCACGAAGTCGGGATCGACATCTCCAAGCGCAGGCCGAAGAAGCTCGACGTCGAGATGCAGCTGCACGCCGACTGGGCGATCACGCTCGCCTGCGGCGGCGCCTGCCCCTACGTGCCGACGATCGTCGAGGACTGGGAGATCCCCGACCCGGCCGGAAAGGGGCTCGAGGAGGTGCGCGAGATCCGCGACCTCCTCGAGGAGCGGGTACGGGAGTTCGTCGAGCAACGTTTGGAGGCGATTCGCGCGGACCACACCGCGCACCAGCTCCGTCTCGCCCGCCTGCTGCCCAACCTGATTGAGGAGTTCGAAGGCATCCGCTCGCCCGAGGTAATTCGCGGCTGCGCCGATGCGATCCTGGCCGAATTCGACGGAGCCCCAGTGCGCTCGTTCGTGCTCACGCTTGCGGATCGGCGAACACGCGAATGTCTCCGCGAGGAGCACTGCGCCGTGCTCGAAAGCTAGAGCGACCGGCGCTCTCGAATAGCACAAGGCTCGCCGCTGGCCGTAGAGAGAACGCCTGTCTAGAGGACGATCAGCCTCGGTCGCCTAGTGCCTCGGCCGGCCTCCGGCCAACTTCGAGTGCAGGCGTGCGAGACGGCGGGCTGAGGAAGGGCTGTGAGATCGGTTGCCGATCGGAGCGCATGCGCTGCGTCCGCGCTGGCTCGTGGGACGTTGTCAATGTGGGAGACAGCCGGTGCCATCACCGCGTCAACACGAACACGGCATCTCGCGGATCTCTACGGCCGGACAAAGGATGGTTGAGCCAAAAATCGCTTGGCCAAGAGCCCCATCTACATGCCCATCGCGTGGTACCCAGAGTCGACGTAGAGCGTCGTCCCGGTGACGTTGCGGGCCTGCTCCGAAAGCAGGTACACGGCGGCGGCGCCCACGTCGTCGGCGTCGACCGTCCGGTGCAACGGCGAGCGCTCCTCGACGATCGACTCCATCGTGGGGAAACCCGCGATCGAGCGCGCGGCCAGTGTCCGCACGGGCCCGGCCGAGACCGCGTTCACGCGGATGTTCTTCTTCCCCAGGTCCCAGGCGAGGTAGCGCACCGAGGAGTCGAGCGTCGCCTTGGCAACGCCCATCACGTTGTAGTGCGGCACCGCCCGCTCCCCGCCGAGGTAGGTCATCGTCAGGATCGCGCCACCGCCCGCCGCGTCCATCAGCGGCTCGGCCAGCCGCGCGCTCGCGACCAGCGAGTACGCCGAGACGTCGAGCGCCAGCCAGAAGCGGTCGCGCGGCGTGTCGGTGAAGCGGCCCTCGAGGTCCTCCGCGGCCGCGTACGCGACCGAGTGGACGAGCAGGTCGAGCTCGCCGCCGAAGGCCTCCCCCACCTCGCCGAAGACGCGCTCGAGGTCGTCGTCCGAGCGCACGTCGCAGGCGGTCACGAGCGGCGAGCCCACCGTCTCGGCCAGCTCGCGCACGCCCTTTTCGATCCGCTCGCCCTGGTAGGTGAAGGCGAGGGTCGCGCCGCCCTCCGCGAGCCTGCGGGCGATCGCCCACGCGATCGAGCGCCGGTTCGCGACGCCCAGGACGAGACCGCGTTTGCCCGCGAACGACGCCTCCACAAAGCGAGTCTACGAATTCCGATTTCTCCGCTAGGCTGGGTGCTCTTGCGGCGCCCACTTCTTCTCTCGCTCGTAGCGGCGCTGCTCATCCTGGCCACCTCATCCGTTGCATCCGCGCAGCTGCGGCCGATCCGGCTGCCGCACCGCGGCGAGACCACGCTCCCTCGCGTCCGCCACGGGGTGATCCACGTTCCGCGCGAGCAGGCGCGCGGGCGCGTGACGGTGATCGTCGGGCTGCGCCTGCCGCCGCTCGCCCAGCGCTACGGGCCGGGCCTGTTCGCCTTCGGGCCGCGGAAGAAGCTCGACGTAGCGAGCTCGAGCTCCCGGGCCTACCTCGCGCGCCTGAGCCGGGCCCAGGCCGTCGCCGCCCGCCAAATCCGCCGCGCCGTGCCGAGCGCGCGGATCTCGTACCGGTACCGCGTGGTGCTGGACGGCCTCACGGTGCGGCTGCGCTACCGCGACCTGCCGCGCCTCTTCCACGTGCGTGCGGTGCGGAAGGTCTACCCCAGCGTCCGCTACCGCCTCGACACGAACAAGAGCCCGTCGGTGATCCGCGCCGACGCGTTCTGGGCGACGACCGGCGGCCGCGGGCAGGGGATCAAGATCGGCATCGTCGACGACGGGGTCGACATGGCCAACCCGTTCTTCAACCCGGCCGGCCTCTCGTACCCCGCGGGCTTCCCGAAGGGCGGGCGCAAGTGGACGACGCCGAAGGTGATCGTCGCCCGCGCCTTCCCGGGCCCCGGCTCGGGGCGGCAGGGGCGGCTCGCGCTGTGGCGTCCCGGCTCGTTCCACGGCACCCACGTCGCGGGCATCGCCGCGGGCGTCGCCGGCACCGTCGTCGGACCGGGCCCCGACCATCCGCCCATCGCCGGTCTCTCGGGGATCGCGCCGCGCGCGTGGATCGGCAACTACCGCGTCTTCAACGCACCCGTACCGACGACAGGCGGCTACGACGCCTTCACGCCGGAGATCGTGCTCGCGTTCGAGGCCGCGGTGAACGACGGCATGGACGTGATCAACTTCTCCGGCGGCGGGCCGGAGGTCGACCCGTCCAGCGACGCCCTGATCGACGCGCTCGACAACGTCGCAGCGGCGGGCGTCGTGCCCGTGATCTCGGCGGGCAACGACCGCGACGACTTCGGCCTCGGCTCGGTCGGCTCGCCGAGCAACGCGCCGGCCGCGATCTCGGTGGCGGCCGCCTCGAACCTGCACGTCTTCGGCAGCGAGCTGACGGTGACCGGCCCTGGCGCACCCGCGAACCTGCAGCAGATCCCCTTCGCCTTCAACGGCGCCGTGCCCTCTGCGTGGGCAACTGCCGGAGCCACGCTCGTCGACGTCGGCACCGTCACCAGCACGACCGGCCGGCCGGTGGAGCGACATGTCTGCGCTCCACCGGGCTTCGACCCGAACGACCCGCGCTTCACCACGCTTCCCTCAGGGTCGCTACAGGGCATGGTCGCGCTCGTCTCGCGCGGCGGCTGCACGTTCGACTCAAAGGTCGAGCGCGTCCGCCGGGCGGGAGCGACGGGCATCGTGCTGGTAGACAACCGCCAGGGGGAGGCGAACTTCATCCCGGTTCTGCTGGCGCTCGGCGGCGGGATGATCTCCGACCTCGACGGCGCCAACCTGCGCGCGTACCTGGCTGCGCACGGCGGCCGCACGACCTTCCGCGCGACCGCCCTCAGCGACCCGCGGGAGATCCAGACCGGCCGCAGTGGCGTGATCACGAGCTTCTCGTCGGCCGGGCCGACGAACTTCGACCACCGGCTGAAGCCCGACCTCACCGCTCCCGGCGGCCAGATCCTCTCCTCCACCCTGCGCGAGTTCGCAGGCTCGAACTTCGCGGTCTTCGACGGGACGAGTATGTCCGCACCGCACGTCTCGGGAGCCGCCGCTCTGCTCCTCCAGCAGCATCCGGCCTGGAGGCCGCAGCAGGTCAAGTCGGCACTGATGACCTCGGCCGCGCCGGCCTGGGGCGACACGGCGCGCACGCAGGAGGCACCGGTGCTGCTCGAGGGCGGGGGCCTGATCGACGTCGCCGCGGCGAACCATCCGCCCCTGTTCGCGGAGCCCTCGTCGCTCTCGTTCGGCTACCTCTCGACCAGCTCCGGGCCCGCACGCAAGGCGCTGCTGCTCTCGCTCTCGGACGCCGGGGCCGGGGGCGGCGCCTGGACGGTGGAGGTACACCCGCAGGCCGCGAGCGCCGGAGCGTCGATCGCGCCCTCAACCTCGTCGGTGATGCTCCCGCCGGGCGGCACCACGGATTTGCCGATCGTCGCCAGCGCCTCGTACACGGCTCCGAGCGGCGACGACTACGGCTTTATCGTGCTCCGCCGGGGGACCGACCGGGTGCGTATCCCGTACTACTTCTCCGTCCAGTACCCGCAGATCGCGCGCGCGCCGCGGGTGACGATCAAGCGGCTCCAGCTCGGCGACACGAGCAAGGGCACGAGCTACGTGAGCAGCTACCGGTTCCCGACCGAGCCCTTCGGCCCGCCACCCTTCTACAGCGGCAAACCGTTCGACGAGGACGGCGCCGAGCACGTCTACACGTTCCGCGTCAGCTCGCAGGTCGCGAACGCGGGCGCGGCCGTGGTCGCCGCCGGCCAGAACGCGTTGGTCGAGCCCTGGTTCCTCGGCTCGCTGAACGAGAACGACGTTCAGGGCTACCCCGGCACCCCGGTGAACGTCAACGGCCTGACCTTCGAGTACCAGTTCGACAACGCCGCCGCCGCGGTCGACTTCCCACACGAGGGGCGCTACTTCGTCGCCGTCGACTCGCGGGCCGATCCCTACACCGACCTGCCGTTGCGCGGGCCCTACCTGCTGCGCGCGTGGCAGAACGACGTCACGCCGCCGCGGCTCAGGTTTCTGACGAAGGTCGTCAGCGCGGGCCGGCCGCTGCTGGCGGCGATCGCGAGCGACCGCGGAGCAGGCGTCGACCCGCTCTCGCTCGTGATCGGCTACAGGCAGACGCTGCTGCTGGCCGCGCTCTACGACCCCGGCTCCGGCCTCGTGCTCTGGGCCCTGGACGGGGCGCCGAAGCTCCGGGTCGGCAAGACGCCGATGATCGCGGTCGTCTCCGACTACCAGGAGTCGAAGAACATCGACCAGGCCGGCGCGCTGCTGCCGAACACCGCCTTCCGCTCGTTCCCACTCCGGGCGGTGGCGGGGCCCACGGTCACCTGGCTGCTGCCGCGGCCGCGCGCCTGCGTCTCACGGGTGCAGGGGCTGTTCGTGACCGCCGGCTCCTCACGCGGGGTCCGCTCCGTTCGGTTCTTCGACGGGAAGCGCCTGATCGCGAAGCGGACACGGGGGCTCGAGACCCTGTACGACACGCCTTGGCGGACGCGCAAGGCGCACCGGGGCCGTCACGTGCTGCAGGCGGTCGTGACCGATCGCCGGGGCGCGACCGCGTCGGCCCGGCGGCTAGTCCGCGTGTGCCGCAGGTAGCGGTCGTCACCGGCGGCTCCAGCGGCATCGGAGCCGCGGTGGCGCGCGCGCTGCGAGGGCGCGGCTGGGAGTGCGTGCTGCTGGCGCGGGGCGAGGAGCGGCTCCGCGCGGTCGCGGATGATCTCGGCGCCGAATGGGAGCCCTGCGATGTCGGCGACCGCGAGGTCGTCGAGGGGGTCGCCAGCCGTGTGGCGGAGCGGCACCCGCGGATCTCGCTGCTCGTGAACAGCGCCGGCATCCCGGGCCGCGGTGGCTTCCTCGACGTGACGCCCGAGCGGATCGATGAGGTCACGCGGACGAACTACCTCGGCGGGGTCTGGTGCCTGCGCGCCTTCCTCCCCGCGCTCGAGGCGGCGGCGCCCTCTGACCTCGTGAACATCGTCTCCGTCGCGGGCACCGTCGCCGCCGGGGCGGCCGGCCCCTACACGGCCTCGAAGCACGCCCAGCTCGCGTTCTCGCGCTCGGTGGCGCGGGAGCTCCGGCCGCGCGGCGTTCGCGTGCACACGATCCTGCCCGGGTTCGTCGAGACGGAGGGGTTCCCGCAGCGGAACCGCTTCGGGCGCGCACTGGGGTCGGTCGTCGTCGAGCCCGAGCTGGTCGCCGAGCGCGTGCTCGCGGCCGTCGAGGGCGACCGGCGGGAGGTCTTCGTGCCGCGCTGGTACCGCGTCGCCCCGCTGGCGCAGGCGCTCGCGCCGGGACTCGTGGCCCGGCTCGCGGCGCGTGGCGTCCGGCCCGCGGGCGACTAGCGTCCTGCGAGCAGGCGACTAGGATTGCCGCATCGCAGGTGAGCTGACCGCCGCGGAGGTGGCGCCGGTCGCGGAGTTCCGCGCGGCGCTTCGTCGCTTCCTGCGCACCTCGGAGCGAAACGCCCGCGCGGCCGGCCTGACGCCGCAGCGCTACCTCTTGCTGCTGATGATCAAGGGCGCGCACGACGAGAGCGAGCAGTCGACGGTGACACAGCTCGCAGAGCGCCTGCAGCTTGCGCAGAGCACCGTCACCGAGCTCGTCAGCCGCGCCGAGGAGGCGGGCTTGGTGGCTCGGGCGCGGTCGGCTGCCGACGGGCGGATCGCGCACCTGCGGCTCACCGAGGAGGGCGAGCGGCGGCTGGCGCGATCGTTCACCAGCAACGAGCGCGAGCGGAAGGCGCTCCGCGAGGCGTTCGCGCACCTCGAAGGCCAGATGCTCCAGCCCTGAGGCGTGAGGATCGACTTCCTCTTCTGGCGCGGATGCCCGTCCCATCCCGAGGCGCGCGAGCTGCTCCGCGCGGTGCTCGCCGCGCGCGGGATCGAGGCCGAGGTCGTCGAGCACGAGGTGATGACCGACGAGGAGGCGCTCGAGCTCGCGTTCCCCGGGTCGCCGACGATCCGCGTGGACGGCCGCGACGTCGACCCCGAAGGCGCGTCGGCCCGACCGGCGCTCACCTGCCGCATCTACCGTCTTCCGGACGGGCGCGTCTCGCCCGTCCCGTCCCGCGAGCAACTCGAGGAGGCAGTCACATGAGCGTGGCCCTGGGAACCGAAGCACCGCAGTTCGATCTGCCGGGAGTCGACGGGCAGAACCACTCGCTCGACTCGTACGCCGACGCGGAGGCGCTCGTGCTCGTCCAGTCGTGCAACCACTGCCCCTACGTGCAGGCGTGGGAGGACCGGCTCTCGGCGATCGCGCGCGACAACGCGGGGCGCGGCGTCCGCGTGGTGGCGGTCAACTCGAACGACGCCGAGCACTACCCGGAGGACTCGTTCGAGGAGATGCAGAAGCGGGCCTCGGCGCGCGGGTTCACGTTCGACTACGTCTACGACGAGCCGCAGGCGGTGGCCCGCGAGCTCGGCTCGGAGCGGACGCCGGAGGTATTCGTGTACGACCGCGACCGGCGGCTCGTCTACCACGGCGCGATCGACGACTCGCGCGACGAGACGGCGGTGACGCAGCAGTACCTGCGCGACGCACTGGACGCCGTGCTCGAGGGCCGCGAGCCCGCCGTGACGGAGACCCCGCCGGTCGGTTGCACGGTCAAGTGGAAGTAGCCATTCGCTGAGGCCGCCCGCGACCTCCTCCCTTCGGAGGAGATCGAATCGGCCTTCCGTCGGATGCGATTCGTTCCCCGCGCCGATGCGGTGCGGGACGACCGCGGGCTACGTTCGAGGCATGTCCGAACCATGGAGGAATGACATGCCCGACAACCAGCTATTCGCGGTCGAGACCGACGGACTGAGCAAGCGCTTCGGCGATCGCGAGGTCATCAGAGGCGTCGATCTGCGCGTTCCGCGTGGAGTCGCGTTCGGCTACCTCGGCCCCAACGGCGCCGGCAAGACGACCCTGATCCGCACGCTTCTCGGACTGACCTCCGCGAGCGGCGGCTCGATGCGCCTGCTCGGTTTCCCAGTCCCCGCCCGTCGCGCAGAGGCGCTGGCGCACGTGGGGGCGATCGTCGAGGAGCCGCTCTTCCACGGCCACCTGACCGGCCGCGAGAACCTCGCCGTCGTCGCGGCCGCACGCGACGCCGCGGCGGTCGCGAGGATCCCCGAGGTACTCGAGCGCGTCGGCCTGACTGCGCGCGCCGACGACCGCGTGAAGAAGTACTCGCTCGGCATGCGCCAGCGGCTCGGGATCGCCCGCTGCCTCCTGGCCGACCCGCAGCTCCTGATCCTCGACGAGCCGATGAACGGCCTCGACCCGGCGGGCATTCTCGAGTTCCGCCGGTTCGTCCGGGAATTCGCCGCAGAAGGCCGGACGATCGTGCTCTCCTCGCACCTCCTCGACGAGGTCGAGAAGACCTGCGATCACATCGCGATCGTCGACCAGGGCAAGATCGTTGCCCAGGGCTCCATCGCCGACCTGCGCGACGGCGGTGACGACTCCATCGTGGTCGAGGTCGACGACATCCCACGCGCCCGCGCGCTCCTCAGCGCCGAGCCGACTGTCGAGCGCGTGCTCGACGACGGTGAGCTGCTCCGGGTCTCGCTGCGCGACCCGGCCACCGTCCCGAGCCTGAACCGCCTCCTCGTCATGGCGGGCCTGAGCGTCATGCGCCTCGAGCCCACGCAAGCCTCGCTCGAGCAGCGCTTCCTGGAAGTCACGACCCGACTGGAGAACGCAGCATGAGCACGCTACGCGTCCAGTTTGACCCTGCTTCCGCCCCGTTCCAAACCCGTCGCCGAGCCCGCACAAAGGTGGACGTGGCATGAGCGCGATCGCACACGCACTCCCCACTCCGCGGCTCGTCTCCGCGGACGTCCTCAAGCTCCGCAAGCGGTTCGGCCTCGTCACGGTCGTCTCGCTACTGTCGGTTGTGGCGCTCGTCGTCACCGACGCGATCATCGAGCTGCTGCACGTCTACGACCCCGCCAACCACGGGCCGGCGGGCGGCATCACGATGCTCGGGCACCTTGCCTTCACGATCAGCGCCCTCGGAGCGGTCGCCGCCGCGATCGTGGGCTCGACCGCCGGCTCCGGCGATCTCGATTCCGGCGTGTACCGCGACCTCGTCGTCACCGGCCGCTCACGGCTCGCGCTCTACGCATCGCGGATTCCGGCGGGGCTGCTGTTCCTCCTGCCGTTCGTCGCCGCCGCTTACGCGCTCGAAGCAGGCGCCAGCGTCGTCTTCGCGGGATCGAACCCGGAGCCCTCGACGTACCTGCTCGTCGTCACCGGGCTCTGGACCGTGCTGAAGGTCGCCTTCTACTACCTGCTGGCCGTCGGCCTGGCCTGCCTGATCGGCTCGCGCTCCTACACGATCGGAATCCTGCTCGCCTGGACGATGGCGATCAGCCCGCTGCTGGCCTCGATCTCCGCGCTCGGTGTCGTTCGCGAGGCCGTTCCTACCGTCGCGCTCGACAGCCTGCTGCCCGGAGGGCTCGGCGACTCCGCTCGCCAGGGGCCGGTGATCGCCATGTCGGTGGCGGCCGTCGCGCTCGTTCTGATCGCCTGGGCGGCGGCGGCGCTCGCGGCGGGCGCGTGGCGCGACACGACGCGCGACGCCTGAGCGGGAGTAGCGTTTCCGGGAGCCATGGCCTGGAACTGGCTCCATCGACACCCGCGCGTCGTCGACTGGGCGTTGGCGCTCGTCACGCTCGCGACGACCCTCGGGTCGGCGTTCAACCACGACCGGGCGGAGCTGGGAGTCCCGCTCGCCCTCCTCCTTGGCCTGCCGCTGCTCGCGCGCAGGTCCCACCCGCTGGCGACCCTGGCCGTCGCGACCACTGCGACGGCGCTCGGCATCGCCTTCTGGGGGGACTACAACCCGCTGGCCGCCGGGATCGCCCTGTACACGGTCGCCGACCGTTGCGAGCGCCGCGTCTCGCTCGGGGCGGGCGTCGCCGCACTCGCCTTCCTGACCCCGTGGCTGCTCTCGAGCTTCGGCTGGACGAACGTGCTCGGCTTCCTCGGCCGCTTGGTCGGCTTCGCCGTGGCCTGGCTCGCCGGTGACAGCCTCCGGACACGCCGCAAGTACGTCCACGAGCTGGAGGAGAAGGCCGAACGGCTCGAGCGCGAACGACGCAACGAGGCGGCGCGGGCGGCTGCCGAGGAGCAGGCCCGGATCGCGCGCGAGCTCCACGACGTGATCGCCCACAACCTGAGCGTGATCGTCGTCCAGGCGGCGGCGGCAAACGACGTCTTCGACAACCGTCCCGACCGCGCTCGCGACGCCGTCCGGCGAATCGAGGCCACCGGCCGCAGCGCCCTCGCCGAGCTGCGCCAGCTGCTGGGCGCGCTGCGATCGGAGGATGCCGAGTACGCGCCCCAGCCCGGCCTCGACGGGCTGGACGAGCTCCTCCGGCGGGTCCGCGAGTCCGGGCTGGAGGTCGGAGTGACGATCGAGGGCATGCCGCGGGAGCTGACGAAGCCGGTCGACGTCTCGGCCTACCGGATCGTGCAAGAAGCGCTCACGAACACGCTCAAGCACGCGCGCGCGAGCCGGGCCGACGTGGCGCTCCGCTACCGCGACTCCGAGCTCGCCGTCGAGGTCCGCGACGACGGCACCGCCGAGGCGAACGGCGACGGAAACGGCAGCGGGCTGATCGGGATGCGCGAGCGCGTCGCCCTCTTCGGCGGCTCTCTCTCGGCGGGGCCGACGCCGGGAGGCGGCTTCTCGGTGGTGGCCCGCCTCCCGCTCCGAACAGCGGCGTGATTCGCGTCCTCGTCGCCGACGACCAGGCGCTCGTCCGCAGCGGCTTCCGCATGATCCTCGACGAGCGGCCCGACCTCGAGCTCGTCGGCGAGGCCGAGAACGGCGCGCAGGCGCTCGAGCTGGCGAAGGAGCTCGACCCCGACGTGATCCTGATGGACGTCCGCATGCCGGAGCTCGACGGAGTCGAGGCCACCAAGCGACTCGTGGCGGCCGGTACTCGCGCCCGGATCCTCGTGCTTACGACCTTCGACCTGGACGAGTACATCTACGCCTCGATCCGCGCCGGCGCCAGCGGCTTCCTGCTGAAGGACGTGCAGCCCGACGAGCTCGCCGACGCGATCCGCGTCGTGGCGGCGGGGAACTCGCTGTTCGGCCCGGCGGCCACGCAGCGACTGCTCGACCGGTTCGCCGAGCGGAACGAGCCGACGCAGCTCCGCTCCCTGGACGCGCTCACCGATCGCGAGCACGAGATCCTCGAGCTGCTCGCGCACGGCCTCTCGAACGCCGAGATCGCCGAGCGGCTCTACCTGAGCGAGACGACGGTCAAGACGCACGTGTCCGCCGTCCTGCGCAAGCTCGGGGTCCGCGACCGCGTCCAGGCCGTGATCGCGGCCTACGAGGCCGGCATCGCCAGAGCCGGCGGCTAGCCGGCGCGGGTCAGCCCTTCTCGAGCAAGTACCAGCCGAGGTCGGCGGAGTAGCCGGGCGGCGCGAGGGTCCGCGCGCGCTCTCGGGCTTCGCCTTCGCATCCGGCGAGATCGAGGTAGGTGTCGAGATCCCGCGACTCACGCTCGTATTCCGCGCGGACGAGGACCAGGCCGTTCGACTCGAACAGGCCGCGCAGGTCGACGTCCGCGAACGTCCGCGTGTGCGACGGGTCGCGCGCGCGCTCGAAGCGATTGAGCTCGGCCGCGGCCATCGGGTCGACCGGCGCGATCTGGTCGACCACGAGCACCCTCCCTTGCGAGCGCGTGACGCGCACGAGCTCTGCCACCGCCAACTCGGGCCGCGCCATGTGGTGGAGGGTCCGGAGCGTGCCGGCCAGGTCGAACTCGCCGTACCCGAACGGGAGCTTCGTCGCGTCGCCCTCGACGAACGTCACGTTCGGGAACTGCTCCGCCCGCTTCCGCGCCTGCTCGAGCAGCTCGGGGACGACGTCTGCTCCCACCACCTCGCGCACGTGCGGCGCAAGCGCGAACGCGAGCGCACCGGTGCCGGTCCCCGAGTCGAGCGCGCGCTCGTCGCCGCGGGGCGCGACGAAGCGGACGATCCTCTGCTCGAGCTCGGCCGCACGCGCGTCCTGCAGCGCCGCGATTCGCTCAGCTGTCCTGCCGAACCGCTCCCGCGTTGCGTCTTGCATATTCGAGCGCCTCCTCCTTCGTGACGATCGTACCCGCCGCCTGCTCCTCCTCGATCTCCGCGAGCAGGCGCCCGATTGCCGGGCCCGGTGGCAAGCCGAGCTCGTCGCCGCGCAGCAACGGCTCCGCGGGGTCATTGCGGCGCGCCTCCTCGACCGCGTCCGCGAGCTCCGGGGCGCCGACGAACGCCAGGGCCTCGAGCGCCCACGGCTCCGTCGCCCGGCGAAAGCGGTGGATCGAGCGTGGGCCCGGCTCCGGCCGCTCGGCCCGCAGCAGCGCTCCGGCGAACCTGCGCAGCTCATTCGAGACCGGGAAGCGGCGGAGCCCGTCGCCGAAGGTCGCGACCAGCCGGTACTCCGGCGAGTCCCAGCGCTCGAGCCGGTCGTCGATGCGGCCGCCGAGCGGTTCGAGCAGCCCCAGCGAGTCGAGCCGGCGGTAGCCGCCCACCGAGAGGCGCCGCAGCTCCGCGAGGATCCGCTCGCCCGCGGGCTCGCCGACGAGGTGGGCACTCTTACGGCCGAGCTCCTCCGTCTCGGGGACCATGCGGAGGTCGAGCTCGTCCTCGAGCCGCACCGCGCGCAGCAGCCGCAACGGATCGTCGCGGAAAACGCCCGGGGCGACCGCCCGCAGGCGCCGGTGCTCGAGGTCGGCCCGCCCCCCGTACGGGTCGACCGGCTCCCCGCCACAGAGCGCCCGAGCGATCGCGTTGATCGTGAAGTCGCGGGTGGCGAGGTCGTCCTCGATCGAGCCAGGCAACGGCGTGAAGTCGACCGTGCGGCCGTCGTCGAGAGCCACGCGCCAGGC
>JBKPHO010000437.1:0-4592 GCA_046729915.1 Actinomycetota bacterium
CTTCGTGAGCGAAGGCAACCTCTTCAACTACGGCCTCTTCATCCTCATCTACGCCCTACTCGGGCTCGGCCTGAACGTCGTCGTCGGCTTCGCCGGGCTCCTCGACCTCGGGTACGTCGCCTTCTTCGGCTTCGGCGCCTACACGTACGCCTTCCTCTCGGGGACGCATTCGAACAAGGGACACCTCTACAACCACCACTGGGACGCCCAGTGGTCGATCCTGGCATCTGTCCTGATCTGCGCGGCGCTCGGGCTCTTCCTCGGCTCGTCCTCGCGGCGCCTGCTCGGCGACTACCTCGCGATCGTGACGCTCTTCTTCGGCCAGGCCTTCGTTGTCTTCACGAACGCCGCCGACCCGTACGGGATCACGAACGGCTCGAACGGCCTCGCCAACGTCGCGCCGCTCAGGTTCTTCGGCGGCCACCTCACGATCGGCACGACGCGCGGGTACTACTGGTTCCTGCTCGGCTGCGTGGTCGTCGTGTTGGTGATGCTGTACTGCATCAGCGAGTCGAGGACGGGGCGCGCCTGGAAGGCGTCGCGCGAGGATCCGCTCGCGGCGGAGCTGATGGGCATGCCGGTGAACCGGCTGAAGATCATGGCCTTCAGCCTCGGAGCCGCGATTGCGGGCCTCGCCGGGAGTGTTTTCGCCGCCGCGCAGACCGGTGCCTTCCCACAGAACTTCAGCACGCAGGTGCTGATCCTGATCTACGCCGTCGTCATCCTCGGAGGAACGGGGAGCCTGACGGGAATGATCGTCGGCGCGATCGTGATCATCGCGTCGAACCAGGTGCTCGACTCGACGTCGCCGCCGAACGTCGCAAGGGTGCTCTTCTACGCGGCGCTGATCGCGGCCGTCTTCTTCACGATGCGGAGGTCGTGGCCGAAACTGATCGCCGCGTTCGCGGCGACGGCGGCGTTCGGCCTCGTCGTGCACGCGATCGCGGACGCGGTCTGGTCCCGGGGAACGGCTGGGCAGGTCACCTCCGGCGGCTTCCTGACGGGTGTGATCCGGAACTGGGTGCTGCTGCCGAGCAATCCCGGCCGCCTTGCCGTCTACGGCTACCTGCTGATGATCGTTTGCGTCGTCGCGGTCGTGCAGCTCAAGGGGTGGTGGCGGCTCGTAGTGCTCGTCCCGACCCTCTACCTGACCGCCTTTGTCTGGGAGAACCTGCTCGTGCAGCAGCCGGCGGTCACGCGCTACGTGCTCTTCGGCGCCCTCCTGATCGCGGTGATGACGATCAGGCCGCAGGGGCTGTTCGGGACCGCGAAGGTGGAGATCGGCTGATGGCGCGGATACTCGAGCTGAAGGGCGTCTCGAAGGCGTTCGGCGGGCTGCAGGTGATCTCCGAGCTCGACTTCCACGTGGACGAGCACGAGATCGTCAGCGTGATCGGACCCAACGGGGCGGGCAAGACGACGCTCTTCAACCTTGTGACCGGTGTCTATGCGCCCGACGAAGGCGACATCCTATTCGAGGGCGAGTCGATCGTCGGCACCGCGCCGAACCGGATCACGCGCAGGGGGATCGCGAGGACCTTCCAGACGCTGCGGCTGTTCCTGAACATGACGGTCAAGGAGAACGTGATGGCCGCGGCCTACGGGCACACCCGCGCCGGCGTCGTTCGCTCGGTGCTTCGCACCCCCGGGATGCGACGCGAGGAACGCGAGATCGCCGCTCTCGCCGAGGAGAGACTTTCGTTCTTCGGCGAGCGCCTGGTGGGATACCGCTGGAACCAGCCCGCGTACTCGCTCTCCTACGCCAACCGCCGCAGGCTCGAGATTGCGAGGGCGATGGCGACGAACGCGAGGCTGCTGCTGCTCGACGAGCCCGCGGCCGGGATGAACCCCGTTGAGACGCGGGAGATCACGGGGCTGATCGGAAGGCTCCGCGAAGAGCTGGGCTACACGATCTTCGTCATCGAGCACGACATGCACCTGGTCGAAGGCATCTCCGACCGCGTCGTCGCGCTCGACCACGGCGTCAAGATCGCGGAGGGCTCCTTCGACGAGGTGGCGACGGACCCACGGGTCGTCGAGGCCTATCTGGGCCTGCGCGCGCAGGAGGAGGCCGTCTGATGGCGGCGGAGACCAAACCGCTGCTCCGGTTCGAGGGCGTCCACACCTACTACGGCCAGATCCACATCCTCGACGACGTCAACCTGCACGTCGCGCCGGGCGAGCTCGTCTGCCTGCTGGGCGGGAACGCGTCGGGCAAGTCGACGACGCTGAAGACGACTCTCGGGATCGTCAGGCCGCGGGCCGGGCGGGTGCTCTTCGACGGCGAGGACGTCACGGCTCACAAGACCAGCTACCGGATCGGGCGTGGCATGGCGATCGTGCCCGAGAACCGGCGCCTGTTCGCGCCGATGACCGTGCGCGAGAACCTGGAGATGGGCGCCTACCTCCACGGCGCCGGACGGAAGGAGGACTTCGACCGCGTCTACTCGCTGTTCCCACTGCTCTACGAGCGGCGCAGGCAGCTCGCGGGCACGCTCTCCGGCGGCGAGCAGCAGATGGTGGCGATGGGGCGGGCGCTGATGTCGCGCCCCAAGCTGCTGCTGATGGACGAGCCGTCGATGGGGCTCGCGCCGATCCTCGTCGAGCGCAACTTCGAGATCATCCAGCAGGTGCACGAGTCCGGGGTCGCGATCCTCGTCGTGGAGCAGAACGCCAACGTGTCCTTGTCGATCGCCGACCGCGGCTATGTGCTTCAGACCGGGCGCATCGTCCTCTCGGGCGCGGCAGCCGACCTGCTCGAGCACGAAGACCTGCGAAAGGCCTACCTTGGCCGTTGATGTCGCTGCGCTGCCGGCCCGCATCCGCCATCGTTTCCCCGTCTTCGAGCAGCGCGTCTACATCAACAGCTGCTCGCAGGGCGCGCTCTCCGACTCCGTGCGCGGCGCCTACGGGCGGTACCTGGACGACTGGGACGAGCACGGCGCGCCCTGGGAGTACTGGGTCGGGCGGCTCGAGGCCGTGCGCGGCGCCATCGCCTCGCTCGTGAACGCGGACGAGGACGAGGTAGCCGTCACGACGTCCGTCTCGGCTGGTGTGAGCGCGCTCGCGAGCGGAGTGCGCTTCGACCAGGGCCGCGACACGGTCGTGGTCAGCGACTTCGAGTTTCCGACGATCGGTCAGATCTGGCACGCACAGGAGCGGCGGGGCGTCCGCGTCGTCCACGTCCCGGCCGAGGCCGACGGGACGATTCCGCTCGAGCGCTTCGCGAACGCGATCGACGAGCGGACGGCGCTCGTCGCCACGACCCACGTGTGTTTCCGGAACGGCGGCCGGCTCGACGTCGAGGGGATCGCCCGCATCGCCCACGACCGAGGGGCTCTCGTGCTCGTGGATGCGTACCAAACGATCGGCTCGCTCCCGATCGACGTGCGCGCGCTCGGGTGCGACTTCCTCGCGGCGGGCGTGCTGAAGTACCTCCTCGGCTCGGCCGGGCTCGGCTTCCTCTACTGCCGCCGCGACCTCGTCGAGACGATCGAGCCGACCGCGACCGGCTGGTTCGCCGACCGGGACATCTTCGAGATGGACATCCACGACTACTCCCCCGCGCCGACAGCGAGGCGGTTCGAGGCAGGCACGCCGCCGGTGCCGTCGACCTACGCCGCCATCGCGGGGATCGAGCTGATGCAGGAGATCGGGATCGCGGAGACCGAGGCGCACGTGCGGGAGCTGAACGCGCTGCTCCGCGACGGCCTCGACGAGCTCGGCGCCCGCGTCGTCACGCCGCGCGAGCCAGAGCTCAGCGGAGCGCTCGTCTGCATCGCCTCGACCGACGTGGACCCACTCGTCGCGACGCTCGCGGACGAGGGCATCGTTACGTCCTCGCGGGACGACAACCTGCGCGTCTCGGCCCACTGCTACAACACCGCCGAGGACGTGCAGGCGCTGCTCGACGTCCTCGCGGCAAACCGGCAGCTCCTCGCCTAGAAAATCTTCGAGGGGAGGCCCGAGAGCGGGATCCCGCCGTCGGGGCCGACGAGCCACGTCTCCTGCATGTAGAGGCAGTCGTGCCCGTTCTCGGCGATCGCGTGGGGGTGCATCGAGAAAACCATGTTCTCCTGCAGTTCCGTTTCGACGCCCTCGCCGATCTTCGGGAACTCGATCATCGTCATCCCGATCGAGTGCCCCGTCACGTGACCGAGCTTGTAGCCGCGGTCCGCGAACCCCTTGGACACCGCGCGGTGGGCGTCGTGCGCGGTCTTCCCGGGTCGCAGTGCCTCCATGGCCGCCGCGAAGTACTCGTCGTAGGCCTCGTTCATGCGCTCGACTTCTTCGTTCGGCGTGCCGACCGCGCGCGAGACCTCGACCCAATGGCCGCCGGGGCCCGCGACCTCGAGCGACGGGATGCAGAACTCGCCGAGGATCGTGTCGGCGCGGGCGATCGCGAACTCCGCGCCGACGAGCACCATGTTCATCGTCAGACGGCCGCAGCCGCGCTCGACGAACCGCGCCTCCGCCGGCGCGAGCGCCTCGGCCGCCGTGCGCCCGGGCTCATACGCCTCGAGGAACGCGTGGAACCCGTCGGTGTTGATCCGCACGCTCTCGCGGACCGACTCGAGCTCCTCCTCGCTCTT
>JBKPHO010000438.1:0-9019 GCA_046729915.1 Actinomycetota bacterium
TGCATCGCCGTCGACCTCGACCGTGCGCAGCAGCGAGAGGTCGATCACGAGCCCGCCGTCGCAGACGCAGTGGCCGGCCGGGTTGTGCCCGCCCCCGCGCACCGCGACCTCCAGGCCCTGCGTCTTTGCGAAGTCGAAGGCCGTTGCGACGTCGCCGGGGCCGGCGCACCGCGCGATCACGGCGGGCCGGCGATCGACGAGCGCGTTGAAGCACCTGCGCGTCGCGTCGTAGCCGGCGTCCTCCGGGCCGATCACCGACCCGGCAAGCGAGCGCTGCAGCTCGTCGAGGTTCCCGTCGAAGATCATCTACGTGTCCCTGCCTCGACGGGGATGCGCTGGTCGCCGGCGTCGAGGATGAACTGGTCGCCTGCGGTCGCGCGGTACAGTCGGTGGCGCGCCGGTGGCCGCACGTCCTCCGGCCCCCAGCGGGGCAGTCCCTGGGCCTCCGACCGGGAAGAGAAGATCTCGATGCCCCGCTCCAGCTCCTCGCCCTCGAGCAGCTCGGCCTCGGCGGCCATGTAGAAAGAACGGCCAGTGCCGGGCTCGTGGGAGTCGAAGATCACGATCGCCAGCTCCGGCCGCGCGGAGAGGTTCCGCGAGTGCCTGGCCTCCGGCTTCGAGACCCAGAAGAAGTTCCGGTAGTCGGAGTGCGCGTACCACACCGGCGACGCCCACGGCAACCCGGTCTCGTCGGCGGTCGCAAGCGTCATGTAGCGGTTGGCGTCGACGATCTCCCTCGCGACTGCTTCTGGGTTCTCCACCTGTCCTCCCTCTACGACTGCGCTCCTGACGTACGACGGCCCAGCCCCGCCTGAGTCATCGGCGGTCCGCAAGCGCGCAGGCAGGGGCGCGGTGCGAGAGCCCGCCCTGCTGGAAACGTGCCTACCTCGTCAGCGCGGCTGCGGCACGACGCGGATGTACGGCTTCGGCGACTCCCAGTCGCCGAAGATCTCCTTCGCCTCCGCGTCCGAGACCGAGCCGGCAATGATCACGTCCTCGCCCTCGCGCCAGTTCACCGGCGTCGCGACCTTGTGGCTCGCGGTCAGCTGCAACGAGTCGATCACGCGCAGGACCTCGTCGAAGTTGCGCCCGGTGGTCATCGGGTAGACGAGGATCAGCTTGACCTTCTTGTCCGGGCCGATGACGAAGACATTCCGCACCGTCTGGTTGTCCGCCGGGGTGCGCGCCTTGGCGTCGCCCGAGGTCTCGGCGGCGAGCATCCCGTAGAGCTTTGCGACCGTGAGGTAGGGGTCGGCGATGAGCGGGTAGTTCGGCGCCGCGCCCTGCGTCTCCTCGATGTCCCGCGCCCATGCCTCGTGGTCGCTCGCCGAATCGACGGAGAGGCCGATGATTTTGACGTTCCTGCGGTCGAACTCGGGCTTGATCTTCGCCATGTAGCCGAGCTCGGTCGTGCAGATGGGCGTGAAGTCCTTCGGGTGCGAGAAGAGGACCGCCCACGAGTCCCCGATCCAGTCATGGAAGTGGATCCGGCCGTGAGTCGTCTCCGCCTCGAAATCCGGCGCCGTGTCTCCGATCTGCAAAGCCATTGCTCTCCTCCCTTGAACCCCCAGTCCAGTTGGCTCCGAGACTAGCGCGTCGGAGGGTGGCTACGGCCGGAGGAGATAGAAGCGCCAGAAGTCGTTGTCGATCGGCAGCACCTCGCACGCGGAGAAGCCGGCCCGCTCGGCGTAGTCGGCGACCGTCGCGGGCCGCATCACGGTGCCCGTGCCGGCAGCCCCCTCGCCGACCATCCCCACCGGGAGGCAGTGGAAGACGCTGAACCCGTAGAAGAGCCGCTCGACCTCGCTCGCCGGCGCGGTGAACGTCTCCTCGGCTCGTTCGTCGCCGATGAAGACGAGGCCCTCGGCCAGCAGTGCGCGTGCCGCCTTCAGCACCTCGACCGGATACGACATGTCGTGAAGCGCCTCGAAGATCGTGACGAGGTCGTAGCGCCCGGCGAGGCCGGCATCCGCGGCGTCGCGCTCGTGGAACTCGACGCGATCTTCGACGCCGCTGTCCTGGAGGTTCCGGCGCGCGGCCTCGATCGAGGCGCGGTCGGAGTCGATCCCGTCGACGCGGACCTTCGGGTACGCGCGAGCGACCTCGATGCTCGAGCGGCCCTGGCCGCAGGCAACGTCTGCCACCCGCGCCGGCGGGTCCGAGGTGAGCCGCCCGTGGATCTCCGGCACCGATGGGAGCCACTCCTTGCCGAGCAGGTTCTCGAACAGCGGGCGCGTGAAGGCGGCCTGCGACTCGTGTAGATCCTCGCCGTAGTCGGCGTAGGGCACGCCGCCGCCGCTGCGGAAAGCATCGGTGAGGGCGTCGACCGGCCGGATCGAGGCGAGGACGGCGCGGGCAAGCGGGGCGATGTAGTTGAGACTGGAGGCCTCGAGCAGCGGCTCGACATGTCCCTCGGGTAGGACAAATCGGCGTTCGCCGCCGTCCTCCTCGACCTCGAGCACCCCGCTCGCGGCTTGCTGCTCGAGCCACTCGCGCGCGTAGCGCTCGTGAATCCCCGCCGCGGCCGCGAGGCCTGAAGGCGTCATCGGCCCGCCGTCTGCCAGCGCGCGGTAGAGACCGAGCCGCTCGCCCAGGTAGACGGAAAAGAGGTCGAACGCCCCGACCGCGTTCAGGAACAAGCGCTCGACGAGCGCGTCTCGCTGCTCCGTCGCGTCGGCTGTGGTCATGGCCTGCCCCTTTCGTCGTCGCGATCTTCGAGTCTCGAAGAGTAGGGTTCCGGCATCGAGACCGAGCAGCTTCACGACTCGACGACCGTCCGCGAGGCGCGGGAGCGATTCGTCCCGCGCGGGATCGCGACGACCGACTTCGTCGTGGCCCGCGCCGAGGGCGCGACGCTGTGGGACACGGACGGCAACGAGGTGCTCGACTTCGCCGGCGGGATCGCCTGCCAGAACCTCGGGCACAACCAGGAGGCGGTCGTCCGCGCCGTCCACGAGCAGGTGGACCGCTACCTGCACCAGTGCTTCATGGTTGGCCTCTACGAGCCGTACGTCGAGGTCGCGCGGCGACTCGACGTGCTCTGGCCGGGTGAGAGCGAGACGAAGACGCTGCTCGTCAACTCCGGCGCGGAGGCGGTCGAGAACGCGGTCAAGATCTCGCGCGCTGCGACGAAGCGGCCCGGGGTGATCGTCTTCGACCGCGCCTTCCACGGCCGGACGAACCTGACGATGGCGATGACCTCGAAGCTCGTCTACAAGCAGGGCTTCGGGCCGCTCGCGCCCGAGGTTTACCGCGCGCCGGCGCCGTACCCTTACCGGGGCGTGAGCGTGGAGGACGCGCTCGCCGGGCTCGAGCTGCTCTTCAAGCAGGACGTCGACCCGGCCGCGGTCGCGTGCGTGGTGCTCGAGACGGTGCAGGGCGAGGGCGGGTTCATCCCGATGCCGGCCGAGTTCGTGCGGGCGCTGAAGGAGCTTTACGAGCGGCACGGGATCCTCTACGTCGCGGACGAGGTGCAGTCCGGCTGCGGCCGAACGGGGCCTGTGTGGGCGATCGAGCACGCCGACGTCGAGCCCGACCTGATCGTCTCGGGCAAGACGCTCGGCGGCGGCCTTCCGCTCGCGGCGGTGACCGGGAAGGCGGAGTTGATGGATGGGCCGCACCCCGGCGGGCTCGGCGGGACGTTCGGCGGAAATCCCGTCTCGTGCGCCGCCGCTTGCGCCGTGCTCGACCAGCTCGCCGAGCCGGGTTTCCGCGAGCGCGCGGACGAGATCGGCGCGATGCTGCGAACGCGGCTCGAGGGAATCGCCTCCCGCCACGACGAGGTGGGCGAGGTGCGCAGCGTCGGGCCGATGCTCGCGCTGGAGCTCGCCGAGCGCTCGCCCGACCGCGCCCGCGAGATCACGGTCGCCGCCCGCAGCAAGGGGCTGCTCCTGCTGTCGTGCGGCCTCTACGGCAACGTCATCCGGCTCCTGCCGCCGCTGACGGCGAGCGACGAGGAGCTCGATCGGGGGCTCGCGATCCTCGAGCGCTCGCTGTAAGGACCGTGCACGCCGACCCGTTCGAGTGGAGCGTCGCGGCGCTCGAGGCGGAGACGACGATCCGAGGGCTGCTCGGCACGGCCTGCCGCGAGCTGGTGGAGCTGCTCGACGCGACCGCCTGCGCGATCTCCCGCGTGATCGGCGACCTCCTCGTGGGGCTGGACGAGCACACGACGTCGGGCCGGCCGCTGGCGCACGGCCATGAGTACCTGATCTCGGACTTCCCGCTCACGCGCGAGGTCGTCGAGACCGGCGAGCCGCGCTGGGTCTCACGCCTCGACCAAGACGCCGACGAGAAGGAGGCGGCGCTGCTGGCAAAGCTCGGCTTCGAGGCCCTGCTGATGGTCGGCCTCCCGTCGGGCGGCGGCCGCTGGGGGCTGGTCGAGGTCTACGAGGATCACGGTCGCTTCGACGACGAACGCGCCCGAATCGCCGCCCGTTTCGCGGCCCGAACCGGCTCGGTGCTGGATCGCCTGGAGGCGGCGAGGGCCCGCTGACCGTCTGCTAGCTTGGCCTCGTGGCCCAGCAGTACGACGTCTTGTGCCCGCACTGCGGGAAGCAGTTCAAGGCTGAGCTCCTCGTCGCCTCGTCGTCACCGGGGCCGCAAGGGTTCAAGTGCAAGCACTGCCGGCTGTTCGTTCCTCTGGAGCGCGCGCCATCGTCGGAGCGCGCCGAGCCAGCCGCCTAGCCACTCAACGAAACGCGCACCTCGTGGAGCTGCGGCGCCGCCGCCGGCCCGGTGACGACGAACGCGCGAGCCCGGTTGCGTCCCGGCTCGAAGGCGGAGGCCGCCGGGAGCACCGAGAAGCGAAGCGTGCCCGTGTCGCGCTCGCGGTAGACCCGGCTGACCGCGGCGATCCGGCCGTTGAGGGCGAACGCCAGGGTCTCTCCGGGCCGTAAGCCAGAAGTGGTTCCGGTCAGCGGCGAGGGGATCAGCTGCGAGTGCTTCGGGAGGGAGCGCAAGAGGCGGCTTCCGACGCCGTCGATCTTCGCGCCCGCAGAGAGCCCGGAAGCGAGCTGGAGGGAGCCGACCTGCTTTCCGACGAGCTCCCAGTAGCGGCCGGTCGCCGAGAGCTTCGGCCCCCAGGTCTCGCTGCCGAAGAGGCGCAACTTCCGTTCGCGGGCCTGCTGCCTCAGTTTCTGCGCGGCGCGGTACGAGCTCGAGAACGTGCCGACACGCACCGTTCGCGATCTCGGCCCGGAAGCGAGCACCGAACGGCCGTCCACGCGCCACGTGACCTTTGCGCCGATCACCGAGGCGATCGTCGGCAGCACGTCGACGCTCGTCACGTGGCGTTCCACGACTCCACCGTCGTCCTTGCCGGGGAGCTTGACGAAGAGCGGGATGAACGCGATGTCGCCGAGGTTGGTCTTCGACGGGTCGCGCCGGCTGTCGCCGCCCCGGAAGCTGTCGCCCTCGTCGACGGTCACGATCACGAGCGCCTTGTCCCAGAGCCCGGTCTGCTTCAGCCGCGCCATGAAGCGGCCGAGCAGCTTGTCGGCGAAGCCCGTCTGGAGGAGGTGCCGCTGCCACGCTTGCTCCGCGAGCGACTCGTTCCACCACTGTTCTTCGGTGCGGCCGGGTGCCCGCGGCACCGCCACCGCCCTGACCCGGCCGTCCGGGAAGTAGAGCCAGGGGCCGTGCGGGAAGAGCACGTGTAGGTAGTCGAGCGCGGGGGTGGCGCCCGGCGGCCGGAGGCTTCGAAGCCAGCGGTTGAAGTCGTGCAGACGGCCGATGTAGAAGGTCTTGAGGTTCACCTTCGGCGGCTTCACGCGGCCTTCGAGCTGGCTGCCCGTGTCGGTGCCGAAGTTGCTCCACGACTCGTCGATCGCGGGAAGACGGGTCTCGAGTGCCGGCGGGGCGATCAGGTGCAGGTAGACCGTGCGCGCGTCCGAGTAGAGCGACGACAGCCGCGTCTGCGCGCTCGGCTTCTTGCGCTTGCAGAGCTTCGGCGGGCACAGCGCGGTTTGCGTCTCGATCACGTTCAGGCGGTACCGCTTCCCGAGCAAGGTGAAGAGGTTGTTCGGGTGGTCCTGGTAGACGGGGAGCGACCCCTTCTTCGGCAGCTGCCCGGTCACGAGCGCCGGCACGGCGATTGTGGTCGTGCTCGAGACCGTGGTCATGTTGCGGAACCAGAGCGCGCTCTTCGCAAGGCGGGCGAAGTTCGGGAAGCGGCGCGCGTCGATGTTGCCGTGCTCGTCCTCGAGCGAGATCGTCGGAAACTCGTCGAGGAGGAGGAAGACGACAGGCGTCGGGTGCCGGACGTAGGCCGCGGCCGCGCGGGCCTGCGCGTTGGGGAAGACCAACCGCTCGACCGGCGTGTTGAAGAGGAACACGCCGAGGAAGACGAACGGGGCGGCCGCGAGGATCGTGAGGAACGAGCGCGCCGGCGCGAGGCGCCACACGGCGAGCGCGACCACGGCACCGATCAGGACGGCGCCCACGATGAGCGTCGTCGTCCCGTCGACCCCGGAACGCTTCAGCGCCTGCACGCCGAAGACAGCGCCGAGGAAGCCCAGGAACAGGACGTGCAGCACGTAGGCGGCGGGCTCGCTCACCAGGGCGACGACGACTTCGGCGGCCAACAGCACGAGGGCCGGCACAAAGGTGACGACGAGCGCGAAGAGCACGATGTCCCCGGGGGTGGAGCCCCGGGCCGCGAAGAACTCCGCGTTCTTGCCGAGCAGGTCGAAGAGCGGCTGCGCCAATGCGAACCCCGACGCGGCGAGGAGCTGCGCGCCGCGGCTCCCCGACACGCGGAGGCGACTCTTCCACGCGACCCTCGAGACCTCGACCCCTGCGACCGCCATCGCCGAAGTATCCCTCCTTCAAGGGATGACCCGGGGGTGCCGATAGCCAACCCGTGGCGATCGACGTCTCCGCACCACGCCCTGTCGCGGTCGCGCGCGCGGCCACGGTCCCGGCACGCCTGCTGCTTTCCGGGATCGTGGCCGCGAGCTTCGTCGTCCGCTTCGCCGCCGCGCTTCGGCACACCACGCCGCTCTACTTCCCGGACGAGTACATCTACTCCGGAATCGCGCGCTCGCTCGCCGAGAGCGGCCGCCCGCTGATCCGCGGCTCCTCCGCGCACTTCCCGGCAATGCTGGAGCCGCTGCTCGCGGCGCCTTTCTGGCTCACGAACGATCCCGGGCTCGCTTACCGCCTGACCCAGGCCGAGAACGCGCTCGCCATGTCGCTGGCGGCCGTTCCCGTCTACCTGCTAATGCGACGGCTCGAAGCCAGCGCCTGGGCCGCGCTAGCCGCGGCGGCGCTCACGGTCGCCTCGCCCGATCTCTTCTTCTCGACCTTCGTGCTCGCCGACGCGATCGCGTACCCGCTCGTGCTCGGCGCCGTCTACCTCGGCGTCTGCGCCCTCGCTCGGCCGAGCCGCGGCTCGCAGCTCGGGTTCGCGGCGCTCGCCGTGCTGGCGACCTTCACGCGGATTCAGTACGTGTTCCTGCCGATCGCCTTCGTCGCCGCGGCGCTGGTCGTCGAACGAGGCTCGGTGCGCAGGGTCTGGGCTCGCTTCCGGCTGTCCGTCCTCATCTACGTCGCGCCCCTCGTCTTTGCCGCCGCGCTCGGGCCGCGCCGGCTGCTCGGCTACTACTCGGGCGTCGCCGACCTCCACGTGAAGCCGGGAGCAATCGTTCACTGGCTCGGAACCGACGCGATGCTGCTCGCCTACGTGGTCGGCTTCGCGTTCGTGCCGGGCGCGGTCGCAGGGATCGCCTACGCGCTGGGGCGGCCGCGCTCGCGCGAGGAGTGCGGGCTTGCGACGCTGAGCGTCGGGCTGCTGCTCGGGCTCTTCGCCGAGACCGCGCTCTACGCGACGAACGGCTCCGACCGCTTCCAGGAGCGGTACCTGATGGTGCTGCTCCCGCTCGTCTTCCCCGCGTTCTGGCTCTGGCTGCGGCGCGGCCGGCCGGCGCGCCACTTCGTCGCGCTCGGCGCTGTCGGCCTGCTCGCGCTCTCCGCCCGCGTGCCGCTCTCCGGCTACACCGTCGGCGACGCGAAGCAGGACTCGCCGTTCCTAATGGGCGTCTTCCGCCTGGAGAAGGCGGCCGGGGTCGGCGACGGGTCGCTGGCGATCGCGCTCGCGGCGGCCGTGCTCGCCTGCCTCGCCGCTGGCGCCGCATTCCGGACGCGGCTCGCCTGGGCCGCGGTCGGCGCGACGCTCGTGGCCTCGTCGGCGGTGTCGGTCGGCGCCGTCTCGTTCGACCACCACGTCGCGCAAACGGTGCGGGCGACCTACCTGCCGGCCGACGCGCGCTGGATCGACCACGCCGGCCTGGGCGACGCGACCTTGATCCAGACGCCGGCCACCCCACACGCGCGGGCCCACGAGCAACTCTTCTGGAACTCGTCCCTGAAGCGGCTCGCATTCCTCGAGCAAGCCTCGCCGATCGACGCCTTCGGCGCGCCGAGCGTGAAGCTCGCGCGCGACGGGCGGCTGTTGCTCCGCGGCGAGACGGTGCGCGGCCCGCTCGTGATCTCGAACTACGCCGTCCGCGCCCGGCTCGCGGGAGCCGTCGTGGTCGCCCGCGGCGCGTCGTACGAGCTCTGGCGGCCGCTCGGGACGCCGAAGCTGGCGCTCTTCGTCGGCGGCCTCTACCACGACGGCTGGCTCGCGCCTGCCGGGCACGTGACCGTCTGGCCGGCGCGGGACGGCCGCGTCTCCGGGACGCTGCGGCTGCCGCTCTCGCTGCCGGCGGGGACGCGTCGAACCGTGCTGCACCTGACGGCACCCGGCCTCGACCGCCGTGTCGCGGTCGTGCCCGGAAAGCGCGGCGTCGTGGTGGTGAAGGTCTCCCACCGCGGCCCGTGGAAGCTGCGCTTCCATTCCAACCGGACGGCGTACCTCAGCCCCGAGGATCGCCCGATCAGCGTCCAGGCCGAGACGCCGATCTTCGCCGGCACCTACTGCGGTACCGCCCCGCCGCGCCCGCTCGCGTAGCACCCGCGACCGCGGTCGAAGAAGCGTTTGGCCGGCGCGAAGCCGGGAAGGCGAAGCGAGATGAAC
>JBKPHO010000439.1:0-8702 GCA_046729915.1 Actinomycetota bacterium
CGCCGCTCGGGGTGAAGGCCTTGCCCGTCGAGAAGGTCGTACAGGAGCTGCCGCCGGTGCTCGTCGACCTCGCGCTCTGGCTGGCCGAGTACTACGGCTCGACGCCGGCCCGGGCGCTCGAGCTGGTCGCGCCGGTGCGGCCCGCGAGGCGCAAGGAGCAGGAGCCGCCCGCTCAGCGCCAATCGCTGGAAGGTGAGGCGGCGCCTGCGCGCTTGAGCGAGCCGCAGGAGGCTGCGCTCGCACGCATCGTCGGTGCGCTCGACTCCGGCGGCCACTTCCTGCTCTACGGCGCGACCGGCAGCGGCAAGACGGAGGTCTACCTCCGCGCCGGCGCCGCCGCGCTCGAGCGCGGGCTCGGGACGATCGTGCTGGTGCCGGAGATCGCCCTGGCGCCGCAGACCGTGGGCCGGTTCCGCGCCCGTTTCGGCGACTCCGTCGCGATCCTGCACTCGGGCCTGACCGAGGCGGAGCGACGCGACGAGCGGGAGCGGATCGCCGGTGGGGAGGCGCGGGTCGTGGTCGGCGCCCGCTCCGCGATCTTCGCGCCGATGCACGGCGTCGGCCTGATCTGCGTGGACGAGGAACACGACCCCTCGTACAAGCAGGAGTCGGACCCCCGCTACGACGCGCGCACCGTCGCGGCCAAGAGGGCGGCGCTCGAAGGCGCCGTTGCGCTGTACGGAAGCGCGACTCCGCGCCCCGAGAGCTGGGAACGGCTCGAGCGGCTCGAGCTCGGCGAGCGGCTCGGCGCGCGCCTCCCGCCGGTGAGCGTCGTCGACCTGCGGCGCGAGGCGGGCTACCCGCTCTCGGCACCGCTGCTTGCAGAGCTCGGGAAGCTGGCCGAGGGCGGGGGCAAGGCGATCTTGCTGCTCAACCGCCGCGGGATCGCCCCGGCGCTCCACTGCCGCGCGTGCGGCACGACGTTCCGCTGCCCCGACTGCGACGTCGCGCTGGTGCTGCACCGTGACGAGCGGCTGCACTGCCACCACTGCGGCTACCGGGAGCCCGCTCCCGAGGAGTGCCCGGTCTGCCGGTCGGTCGAGCTGGCGCGGATCGGCGCCGGCACCCAGCATCTCGAGCGTGAGCTCGCGGCGAAGGTGCCCGAGCTCGAGCTGATTCGGCTCGACGCCGACACCGCCGCGAGTCCCGAGGAGCTAGCTGTGGCGCTGCGGCGCTTTCGCGAGGCCGACCGCGCGGTGCTGCTGGGCACGCAGATGGTCGCCAAAGGCCACCACTTCGCGGGTGTCGCCCTGGCCGCGGTCGTCGACGCCGACGCCGGGCTCGGACTGCCGGACTTCCGTGCCGAGGAGCGGACCTTCCAGCTCGTCACGCAGCTCGCTGGGCGCAGCGGCCGCGACGCGCCCGGCCGCGTGCTCGTTCAGACCTTCCAGCCGGACGCGCGGCCGATCGCGCTCGCCGCCAATCACGATGTTCCGCGCTTCCTCACCGACGAGCTCGCGCGGCGCCGCGAGCTCGGTTACCCGCCCTTCCGCCACCTCGTTCGCGTGGTCGCCTCCGGGGTCGACGAGCGCGGCCCCGCGGCGCTGCTGGAGGAACTGAAGTCCGGCCTCGGCGAGGAGCTGCTCGGCCCTGCGCCGCTCCTGCGCCTGCGGGGACGGCATCGCGCGCAGCTTGTCGCGAAGACGGGCGAGCCGCGGCGCGTCGCAGCACGTGCGGCCCAGCTCCTGGCGGCCGCCGCGCCGGCGATGCGCAACGCCGGGATGAGGGCGGTGGTGGACGTCGACCCCCAGAGCCTCTGACCGACCTAAGATTGGCCCGATGGCGGACGAATCCGGCGAGGTACGGACCGAGAAGCTCGACCCCGAGGCGGAAGCCCGGCGGCAGTTTGCGCTCGCGCAGATCCGGCAGTACCCGGACCCCGTCCTGCGGATGCGGGCGCACGAGATCGATGAGTTCGACGGGGAGCTCGGGAAGCTCGTCGACCGGCTCCAGCACCTGCTCCGGGAGGCGAGCGGCCTCGGCCTGGCGGCGACCCAGATCGGCGTCCTGCGCCGCGTCTTCGTCTTCCTGCCGGACCCGGAGGGCGAGCCTGTCGCTCTCGTGAACCCGCGCTTCACGTCGAGCTCCGACGAGCGCGAGAGCGACACTGAGGGTTGTCTCTCCCTGCAAGGGGTCGTGATTCCCGTCGAGCGCCACGCCTCGGTCGTCCTCGAGGGCAAGGATCCCGACGGGAACGACGTGCGGCTCGAGCTCGAGGGCCTCGGGGCGCGGATCGCGCAGCATGAGCTCGACCACCTCGACGGCGTGCTGATCCTCGACCGGACGACGCCCGAGGCACGCCGGGAGGCCCTCGGGATTCTGCGTCAAACCGTCCCCGTCGGTTAGGAACTCGTCTCGCAATGAAGGCTTGTGCCCCCGAGCCGCGCTGGACGCCGCGAGGCCGCGTCCTCGGAAGCGCCCGTACCCTCACGTGATCCTAGAACGCGTATGCGTCCTTGCCTCGCACCGCCCAGCGCACCTCGGCGGCGAAGCGTCATTTCGAAACGAGTTCTAAGCGATGCAGCTTGCGGTCGCCGCGACCGCTCCGCTGGGTGAGGACGTGCTCGAGCGGCTCGCCCGGCAACACGACGTCGCGTATCTGCTCACCCGGCCGGACCGGCCGCAGGGGCGGGGGCGGCGCGTGGCCCCGCCGCCCGCGAAGAAGGCGGCGGAACGGCTCGGGATCGAGGTTCGGCAGCCCGAGCGGCTGGACGCAGGGTTCGACCCGGAGGTCGACACCGTCGTGGTCGCTGCGTATGGGCTGCTGATCCCGGAGCCGGTGCTCGAGCGTGCGCTCTGGCTCAACGTCCATCCCTCGCTGCTTCCGCGCTGGCGCGGGGCGGCGCCGATCGAGCGGGCGCTCATGGCGGGCGACCCCGAGACGGGCGTGACGATCATCGGGCTGGTGCCGGAGCTGGATGCCGGTCCGATCGCGGCGCAGCGAGCGTTCCCGGTCGGGCCGGAGGACGATTTCGGCACCGTCTCCGCGCGTGCGGGGGAGCTCGCCGCGGAGCTGCTCGAGGAGGCGCTGCCCGAGCCGCAGCTCCGGCCGCAGCCGGCGGACGGAGTGACGTACGCGGAGAAGATCCGGCCCGAGGACCGCGTGCTCGACTGGAGCCGGCCGCCGCAGGAGCTGCTGAACCGGATCCGCGCGCTGTCGCCGCACATCGGCGCCCGCGGCGAGCTGCACGGACGGCCGGTGACGATCTGGCGGGCGCGTGTGGACGACGGCGACCTCGTGCCCGTCGAGGTGCAGCCCAACGGGCGGCGGCGCATGAGCTACGACGAGTTCCTCCGCGGTCTCCGGTGACGGTTTCGACCGTTTCGCCCGCGCGGCGCGCCGCCTTTGACACGGTGCTGCTGGTGTTCGAGGCGGGCGCCTACGCGGACCGCGTCTTTCGCCGGGCCGCTGAAGGGCTTGATGGGCGCGACCGAGCGCTGGCGCAGCGGCTCGCCTACGGCACGATCCAGCGCGTACGCACGCTCGACCACGGGATCGAGGCGCTCGGCAGGAGGCCGGTCGCGAAGCTCGACCCGCCGGTCCGCGCTTCGCTGCGCCTGGGCGCCTACCAGCTCGCGTTCTCGGAGCTGGCGGCGCACGCCGCGGTGAACGAATCGGTCGAGCTCGTTCGCGCGGCAGGCCTCGAGCGCGCGGTCTCGTTCGCGAACGCGGTCATGCGGCGCCTCGCGCTCGGGCTGCCTGAGCTCGTCTCCTCGCTGCCGGACGGGACGGCCGAGGAAGCGGCTCTGCGGCACTCGTACCCGGACTGGGTGGCCGGTGTCTGGTGGCGCGACCTGGGCCGCGATGACGCGCTCGCGCTCATGCAGGCTCAGAACGAGCCGCGGGAGACGGTGGTGCGGCGAAACGAGCTCAGGGCGGGCGAGGTCGAGGGCGAGCCGGATCCGGACATTCCGGGCGCGCTGCGCGTCGAACGAGTTGACGAGGAGGCGCTGGCGACTGGGCTGGTCTGGCCGCAGAGCCGCGGGTCGCAGCTAGCGGGGCTCGCCGTCGGCGCGCGGCCGCGCGAGCGAGTGCTCGACCTCTGCGCCGCGCCGGGCGGAAAGGCGACGCAGCTCGCGCAGACGGCGGCGGAGGTCGTCGCGGTCGAGAAGCACTTGGGGCGCGCGCGGGAGCTCGAGGAGAACTGCCGCCGCCTGGGCGCGGACAACGTGCACGTGGTCAACGCGGACGCGCTCCAGCTGCCGGAGGAGCTGACCGGCTTCGATCGCGTGCTGGTCGACGCACCCTGCTCGGGCCTCGGCGTGCTTGCCGCGCGACCCGACCTGCGCTGGCGTGGGCAGCCGCTCCCCGAGCTCCAGCGAGACCTGCTGCGCGTCGCGGCCGACCGCGTAAGGCCTGCTGGAACGGTCACCTACTCGGTCTGCACGGTCAACGCGGACGAGAACGAGGCGGTCGTCGATGCAAGCGGGCTCGAGGTCGAGCCGCTGGACGCAGAGTGGCCCGAGTTCGCGCATCCGCGCCGCCCCGAGTTCCTGCTCACGCTCCCGCACCACCACGGAACCTCGGGGTTCTTCGTCGCACGCCTGCGAATATCCGAGCCGTGAGCTGGGGCGAGTGGATCCGGACGATCGAGGTCGAGCCGTCGCTCTACGCAGCCGACTTCTCGCGGCTCGGTGAACAAGTCGAGACCCTTCTGCGCGCCGAGTGCCGGGTGCTCCACTTCGACGTCGGCGACGGGCACTTCATCCCACCGATCACCGCGGGGCCGGTCGTGCTCAAGTGGATTGCGCCCGTCGTCCACCGCGTCGGCGGAGTGCTCGACTGCCACCTCATGGTCGAGGCGCCCGAGCGTCATGTTTCGCAATTCGCGGAGGCGGGCGCCGACAGCGTCACCGTCCACTTCGAGGCCTGCCCGGATCTCCCTGGGGTGGTCGCGCTGGCGCGTGAACACGGGCTCGGCGTGGGTATGGCGCTGAACCCGGAGACCGGGGTGGAGGAGGCCGCGGCGAAGGCGCTCGAAGCGGAGGTCGACGTCGTCCTCTGCATGAGCGTCCATCCCGGGTACTCGGGGCAGGCGTTCATCCCCGAGTCGATCGAGCGCGTGCGGATGCTGCGCGGGCTGCTGCCGGAGTCCGTGCACGTGCAGGTCGACGGAGGCGTGGGGCCGGACAACATCCGCGAGCTGTACGAGGCCGGGGCGACGCTCTTCGTGGCCGCCACCGCAATCTTCGGCCGCGAGGATCTTCCCCGCGCTTACCGGCGCCTCGTGCGGGCTCTCGCTTGAGCCTGCAGCGGGCGCTCGAGCTGGCGGAACGCGGGCGAGGGCGCGTGGAGCCGACGCATCCGCTGGTCGGAGCGGTGGTCATGCGCGGCGACGAGGTCGTCGGCGAGGGCTGGTACGAAGGCCGGAGCTCGCCGCACGCGGAGGTTGTGGCGCTGGAGGCCGCGGGCGAGCGGGCGCGGGGAGCGACGCTGTACGTCTCGCTCGAGCCGTGCGCCCACCACGGGAGCACGCCGCCGTGCGCCGACGCCGTAGTTTCCGCCAGGGTGGCGCGGGTCGTGGCGGCGGTCGGCGATCCGAACCCGCTGGTCGACGGCCGCGGGTTTGAGCGGCTGCGGGCGGCAGGCATCGAGGTGGAAGTCGCCGATCTGTGGGAGGCGCGGCAGCAGAACGAGGCGTGGCGGGTCTGGATCTCGCAGGGCCGGCCGTTCGTGACCTACAAGGTCGCGATGACGCTCGACGGCCGGGTCACGGTGCCTGGGTCGCGCTGGGTTTCCGGGGAGGCGAGCCGCCGGCGCGTCCACGAGCTGCGCGCGGCTTCGGACGCGGTCGCGGTCGGGATGGGCACGGTGCGGGCGGACGACCCCGCCTTGACGGCGCGCGGGGTCGAGGCGCCGACGCAGCCCCGCCGGCTCGCATTCGGCCGCGGCCCGCTCCCGCCGGGCTCGGAGCTCGAGCTGCGCTCCGGGCCGCTCGAAGAGGAGCTCGGGGCGCTTGCAGGGGAAGGCGTTCGCTCGCTCCTGCTTGAAGGCGGCCCCACGCTCGCGGCGTCGTTCTTCGCCGCCGACCTGGTCGACAAGCTGCACGTCTTCGTCGCACCGACGCTCGCCGGCGCAGGGCCGGGGCCGGTGGCGGCCCTGCCCGAGCCGCGCGCCTTGCGCCGACTCACGGCCGAGCCCATCGGAGAAGACGTGCTGCTGACGGCGTATCTCCACGAGCCCTGAGTCTCGCGCGAGGACGGACCACGCCGCCGCATCGCGCGAGTTCGGCCAGTTCGCGCGAGTCGGCCATTCGCGGAGACGCTGCGGGCCCGGCATTCGCCGAGAGGCCCTTCGTCCCTTAGTACGGTTCGCCCGGCCTCCTCCCCGAGGCGATCGTATGCGGAAATCCCGCGCGTGTCTGTCACGACTCCGTGCCGAAAGCGTGACAAGCGGATCCTGCGGCCGGCCGGGCTACGCTTCATCCGTGTTCACGGGAATCGTTCGCGAACGCGGGCGCGTGGTCTCCGCCGCCCGCAACGGCGGGGGCGTCCGCCTCCGCATCGAGGCTGCGGACACCGCTGCCCAGGCCGCGCCTGGGGACTCGATCGCCGTCGCCGGCTGCTGCCTCACCGTGACGGCCGTCGACGACGGGTCGCTCGAGTTCGACGCCGTCGCCGAGACGATCGCGCGCACCAACCTGGGCCGGGTCGAGCGCGGAGCGGAGGTCAACCTCGAGCCCGCGCTGAGGGTGGGCGAGCCGCTCGGCGGGCACTTCGTTCAGGGCCACGTCGACGGCGTCGGCCGTGTCCAATCGCTCGACCGCGACGGTGAGGGAGCCCGCCTCAGGCTCGAGCTCGTCCCCGAGCTGCTCCGCTACTGCGTCGAGAAGGGCTCACTGTCGGTCGACGGCGTCTCGCTCACGGTCGCCGCGCTCCGCGAAGACGGCGTGGAGGTCGCGCTGGTCCCGTTCACGCTGGAGCACACGACCCTCTCGTCGCTGCGCTCGGGCAGCGAGGTCAACGTCGAGGTCGACCTACTCGCGAAGTACGCCGAGCGGCTGTCGACCTCCTGAGGGTTACGATCCGCGACGAGATGGACCGCACCGACCACGCCGCCGCCTTCGCCACCGTCGAGGAGGCGATCGAGGACATCCGCCAGGGCAAGTTCGTGGTCGTCGTCGACGCGGCGGACCGGGAGAACGAGGGTGACCTGACGATCGCCGCGCAGTTCGCCACGCCCGAGGCGATCAACTTCATGGCCACGCACGGGCGCGGCCTGATCTGCCTCTGCCTGACGGAGGAGCGCTGCGACGAGCTGCGGCTGCGGCCGATGACGGAGCGCAACGAGACTCCGTTCGGCACGGCCTTCACGATCTCGATCGAGGCGCGCGAGGGCATCACGACGGGGATCTCGGCACCCGACCGTTCGCGCACGATCCAGGTAGCGATCGACCCGAGCAAGGGTCCCGGCGACCTCGTCCAGCCGGGCCACGTGTTCCCGCTCCGGGCACGCGCGGGGGGAGTCCTGCGCCGCGGCGGCCAGACCGAGGCGGCGGTCGACCTCGCACGGCTCGCCGGCCTCAACCCCGCGGGCGTCGTCTGCGAGGTCATGAACGAGGACGGCACTATGGCCCGCGTCCCCGACTTGATCCCGTATTGCGGCGAGCACCGGCTGAAGTTGATCACCGTCGCCGACCTGATCGAGTACCGGCGCCGCCACGAGAAGCTCGTCGAGCGCACGACCTCGGTACGCCTGCCGACGGCCTTCGGCGACTTCACCGCCGTCGCATTCCGCGAGAGGCTGACCGGCAAGCACCACTTGGCGCTCGTGAAAGGCGAGGTCGACGGGCAGCAGGACGTGCTGGTGCGCGTCCACTCGGAGTGCCTCACCGGCGACGTCTTCCACTCGCTGCGCTGTGACTGCGGCGAGCAGCTCGACCAGGCCCTGCAGCAGATCGCGGCCGAGGACCGCGGCGTCCTGCTCTACATGGCCCAGGAGGGGCGAGGGATCGGCCTGCTCAACAAGCTGCGCGCCTACGAGCTCCAGGAGCAGGGGCTGGACACGGTCGAGGCGAACCTCGAGCTCGGATTTGCCGCCGACGCACGCGAGTGGGGGATCGGCAACCAGATCCTCGCCGACCTCGGCCTGAGCACGATCAGGATCCTGACGAACAACCCGAAGAAGATCAGCGGCCTCGAGGGGTACGGTCTGACCGTGGTCGAGCAGGTGCCGATCGAGACGCCGCCCAACGCCGAGAACCGTCGCTACCTCGCCGCGAAGCGGGACAAGCTCGGCCACCGGCTGCACCATCAGGATCTCCGCTTCGAGGCGGAGGAACGGTGAGCGAAGGGCTCGACCGGCCGCGCCTCGGGCTGACGCCGGAGCCCGACGAGGAGCGGCGCGAGGACGTGCTCGAGGGAGAGGCCGGCGAGGCTGCGTCCGCCGACGATGCGCCGGCCGATGAGGTCCGGGAGACGGAGCCCGCGGTCGAGCCGGACGAGGAGGAGGGTGAGGGCGAGGAGGTCCCTGCCGAGGAGGACGAGCTGCCGCACGCACCCGGTGCCCAGCACGCGGCCGGAGATCTCCGGATTCCCGACGGCTACGGTGTCATCCAGGGCCAGCCGACCGGAGCGCGCCGGGCGGTCGGCGTGGTCGTGGCCCGTTTCAACGGCTCTGTCACCGGCGAGCTGCTGACCCGCGCGCTGGACGAGCTCGAGCGGGCCGGCGTGGGGCGTGAAGCCGTCACCGTGATCCCGGT
>JBKPHO010000440.1:0-2706 GCA_046729915.1 Actinomycetota bacterium
AACCAGGCCCGCATATGACACAGCTCTACCGTCCCCGGTCTGGGGACGTCGTTCGGGCGGGGCGGGGCCACGACCTTCCAGCAGGACCTGGCCAACGCCGACTGCATTTTGATCATGGGCTCGAACATGGCCGAGAACCACCCGGTTGGTTACCAGTGGGTGATGGAGGCCAGGGAGCGGGGCGCGCAAGTGATCCACGTCGATCCCCGCTTCACCCGCACGAGCGCGACGGCGTCGAAGTGGGTGCAGATCCGGGCGGGCTCCGACATCGCCTTCCTCGGCGGGATCGTCAACTACATCCTCGAGCACGGGCGCGAGTTCCGGGAGTACGTCGTCAACTACACCAACGCCCCGGTGATCGTCGACGAGGCGTTCCAGGACACGGAAGACCTAGACGGCCTCTTCTCGGGCTGGGACCCCGAGACGGGCCGTTACGACAACACAACCTGGCAATACGAGGGGATGGAGGTCCTCGGGTCGGCCGGCCACCGCGAACGAGGCGCCCCGACCGGCCACGCCACCGATGAGGGCGGGGGTGGCTCCGAGTTCCGTCACGGTGAGCCGCCTGAGGAGGACGCGACGCTCGAGCATCCGCGTTGCGTCTACCAGCTCCTGAAGAAGCACTTCCGCCGCTACACGCCGGAGCTCGTTGCGGAGGTCTGCGGCTGCACCCCGGACGACCTCGTTGCCGTGGCCGAGACGCTGTGCGCGAATTCCGGCCGCGAGCGCACGTCGGCCCTCGTCTACTCACTCGGCTGGACGCAGCACACGGTGGGCGTCCAGAACATCCGTGCGGCCGCGATCATTCAGCTCCTGTTGGGCAACATCGGCCGGCCGGGCGGCGGGATCATGGCGCTTCGCGGCCATGCCGAAATCCAAGGCTCGACCGACCTCGCGACCCTCTTCGACGTCCTGCCCGGCTACATCCCGACGCCGCTCGCCCACGTGCACGTCGACCTGAAGAGTTTCATCGAGATCAGCTCGGCGCCGACCGGGGTCTGGGGCGACATGGACGCCTACATGGTCAGCCTCCTGAAGGCGTTCTGGGGCGCGGCGGCTACGCCCGAAAACGACTTCGGCTTCGACAATCTCCCCCGGATCACCGGCGATCACTCGGCCTATGAGGCGACACTCGCGATGCTCGACGGGTGGATGAAGGGCTACTTCCTGCTCGGCGAGAACCCGGCCGTCGGCTCCGCCAACGCACGCCTGCACAGGCTGGCGTTGGCGAACCTCGATTGGCTCGTCGTCCGCGATCTGGTGGAGGTCGAGAGCGCGGCCTTTTGGTACGACTCGCCGGAGATCGAGACGGGCGAGCTTCGGCCCGATCAGATCCCGACCGAGATCTTCTTCCTGCCGGCCGCCTCGCACGTCGAGAAGGACGGTTCTTTCACCAACACGCAGCGCCTCCTACAGTGGCGTCACAAGGCCGTCGAGCCGAAGGGCGACTGCCGCTCGGACCTCTGGTTCATGTACCACCTCGGCCGCCTCCTCCGCGAGAAGCTGGCCGGCTCGGAAGACCCCAAGGATCGCCCATTGCTCGACCTCCAGTGGTCCTATCCGACCACGGGTCAGCGGGCAGAGCCGAGCGCCGAAGCTGTCCTGCGCGAGATCAACGGCTGGGACGACGCCGGCAAGGCGCTGTCGAGCTACACGCAATTGAAGGCTGACGGGTCGACCACCTGCGGCTGCTGGATCTACTGCGGCTGCTTCGCCGACGAGGTCAACCAGGTCGCCCGGAAGAAGCCGCACTGGGAGCAGTCGCGGGTAGCGCCCGAATGGGGCTGGGCCTGGCCTGCGAACCGGCGCATCCTCTACAACCGGGCCTCTGCCGACCCGGCTGGCAACCCGTGGTCCGAGCGCAAGCGTTACATCTGGTGGGACGCGGAGCACGGGCGCTGGACCGGCGATGACAACCCCGACTTCGTCGCGGACACTCCGCCCGATTACGTGCCCCCCGATGGCGCCACGGCCGTGGACGCGATCGCCGGCAACCATCCGTTCATCCTCCAGGCCGATGGTCGCGGCTGGCTCTATGCCCCAAGCGGTCTCGTCGACGGCCCACTACCAGTGCACTACGAGCCGCACGAATCGCCGTTTGCGAACCTCCTCTATTCCCGGAGGACGAATCCGGCCCGGCAGCGCTTCCGCCGGCGCGAGAATCCCTACCACCCGAGCGATGGGGAGGCCGGTGCCGACGCGTATCCGTACGTCATGACGACCTACCGGCTGACCGAGCACCACACCGCGGGTGGGATGAGCCGCACCGTCCCGCATCTCGCCGAGCTGCAGCCCGAGATGTTCTGCGAGGTCAGCCGCGAGCTCGCCGCGGAGCGCAAGCTCGAGCACGGTGGCTGGGCGACGATCGTCACCGCGCGGACCGCCATCGAGGCGCGCGTCCTCGTCACCGAGCGAATCAAGCCGCTCGAGGTGCAGGGCCGCACGCTGCACCAGGTCGGCCTTCCCTTTCACTGGGGCAGCCGCGGCCTCGTCACCGGCGGCTCGGCCAACGACCTCTTCCCGCTTGCGCTCGACCCGAACGTCCACATCCAGGAGACGAAGGCCGCGAGCTGCGACATCCGCCCCGGCCGGCGGCCCCGGGGCGCAGCTCTGCGCGAGCTGGTCGAGGGCTACCCGCGCATAGACGAAGGAAGCACGGCGTGAAGCAGCTTCCCCTCGTCGGCAATCCTCGTGCCTGGCCAGAGA
>JBKPHO010000441.1:0-2145 GCA_046729915.1 Actinomycetota bacterium
CCGGCAGGGCGACCAGGCGCTCAACGCCATGCCGGCGGGGGACACTCCGGGCCAGCGGACGTCGGTGACCAAGTACGACGTCGTCACCCGCATGACGGCCTAACCTGGTACGACAGCGAGAGGCCCGCAGACGCGGGCCTCTCGCTCGGAGTGTCGGTCAGCTCCTAGGCTTCGCAGCTCGCGTTCGTCTCGCCGTTGACGCAGGTGTCCGTTCCGTGACCGCCGTTGAGCGAGTCGGTGCCGGGCCCGCCGTCGAGCCGGTCGCGGCCGTTTCCGCCGTTCAGGGTGTCGTTGCCGGTAAAGGCCTCGAGCACGTCCCTGCCGCTGTTCCCGTCAAGGGTGTCGTTGCCCTGCCAGCCGTGGAGCTCGTCGCGCCCCTGGCCGCCGTGCAGGGTGTTGTTGCCGAAGTCGCTCGCGTGCAGGACGTCCCGCCCCTGGCCGCCCCAGAGCACGTCGTTACCGGTGTTGCCGGGGCCGCAGCATCCGAGCACGCCGCCGTCCATTAGGTCGTTCCCTTGCTGGCCGGCGATCTGGTCGGTCCCGTCGCCGCCCTGCAGGGTGTCCCGGCCCTGCCCGCCGCAGATGACGTCGTCACCGCCGTTGCCCCAGACCTGATCGGCTCCGCCGCGGGCAGCGATCACGTCGTTCCCGGGCGTGCCGTTGATCACGTCTGCGCCCTGCGTGCCGACGATCGTCGCGGTCATGCCCAAGCAGGACTTCTGTTTGTTCGGCGACTTCCCGGGTGCGCCGGCTACGAACGCCACGAGTCCGACTAACGCCCCGGCAAGTGCCAGGACCGTGAGTTTCCGCATGTCGCAAACCTCCTTGCGATCTGTGGATGGGGGGTGCCTTAGAGGACGACGAGCACGGGCCGATCTTGCGGCTTGCGCCGTTTCTGTTGTCCAATGAGATGACGTGCGTCCTGGAAAGGCGCGACAATGGGAGCGATCGACATGCAACGGCAGGCCGAGGACGACGGAGCGCGGCGAGCTGGCGAGAAGTACCTCGCGCTCGAGCACGAAGTCGCGCTGATCCTCGTGGAGACCGACACGGTCGCCGAGGCGTACCCGAAGCTCCTCCAGACGGTCGCCGCCTCGCTCGGCTGGCAGTTCGGCGCGGTGTGGGAGGAGGAGCCTGCGCCGGCAGCGTTCGTGCGCTGCGTCGAGACGTGGTGCGCCGATCCGCGGCTCGACGAGTTCGCACGCTTCAGCCGCGGCTTGGCGCTCGCGCCCGGCTACGGGCTCCCGGGCCGCGTCTGGTCTACCGGCGCGCCCGCCTGGATCGGCGAGATTCAGTCCGATCCGAACTTCCCGCGGGCCCAGGCCGCCGTCGAGACGGGCCTCCACGCGGGGTTCTGCTTCCCTATCCGCACGGCGCGGGGCGTTGTCGGGGCGATCGAGTTCCTGGACAGTGACCCGCACGAGGCCGACGAGGAGCTGCTTGCGACGACCGAGAGCCTCGGTAGCCAGATCGGCCAGTTTGTCGAGCGGAGCCGCGCCGAGGAGGCCATGCGCGAGCGGGAGGCCCGCCACGCCGCGATCCTCGAGTCGTCGCTCGACTGCATCATCACGATCGACGATCGCGGTCGCGTGCTCGAGTTCAACTCGGCGGCCGAGAAGACGTTCGGCTTCCGAGCCGAAGATGTGGTCGGGCGCGAGATGGCGGAGCTGATCGTTCCGCCGCACCTGCGCGAGCAGCACCGCGCCGGCTTCGCGCGCTACCTCGAGACCGGCGAGGCGCGCATCCTCGGCCGCAGGCTCGAGATAACGGGCGTCCGCGCCGACGGGACCGAGTTCCCGGTCGAGCTCACGATCACGAGGATTCGGCTCGACGGGCCGCCGGTGTTCAGCGGCTACTTGCGGGACATCACCGAGCGGAAGCGAGCCGAGGAGGAGCTTCGCGCGTCGCGTATGCGCCTGGTCGAGGCCCAGGACGCCGAGCGGCAGCGGCTGGAGCGCAACCTGCACGATGGGGCGCAGCAGCGGCTGGTCTCGCTGGCGCTGACGCTGCGGCTCGCGCGCGAGCAGCTCTCGGAGCCGGACGGCGAGGGGCTCGAGCTGCTCGACCGCGCCGCGGAGGAGCTCGGCCTTGCGCTCGAGGAGCTGCGCGAGCTCGCACGTGGGATTCACCCCGCCGTTCTGACCG
>JBKPHO010000442.1:0-2609 GCA_046729915.1 Actinomycetota bacterium
CTCGACGAGCGGGCGGAAGTCCCAGAAGGTGAGGCCGTAGCACTTGAGGTCGGACGTGGCCTTGATCGAGGCGCTGCGCTCGCCGCGGTCGATGATGGCGACGTCGCCGAAGTAGTCGCCTGGGCCGAGGCGGGCGACCTCGTCGCCGTGGACGATCACGACGGCCTCACCGCTGTCGATCACGTAGAACCGGGAGCCGCTCTCGCCCTCGCTGATGACCGTTTCGTCTTCGGAGAAGGTGTGCTCCTTGAACGAGCTGGTCAGCCGCTCGAGCTCGCGCGGCTTCAGCCCCGCAAAGAGCGGTACGCGCTGTAGGAGCTCGACGCTGGGCCCGGCCACGCGTGAATTCTTACACGGTCGAGATCCCGAGCCGCGAGCCGATCACCGCCTCGGCGGCCTCGGCGCTCCCAGCGTGACCCGTGACCGCCGGTAGGAACTCGTCGCGGTCGAGCGCGAACAGCTCCACGTCTGTCGCCGCTCGGACGGTCGCGGTCCGCGGCACGTCGCGGAGCAGCGCGATCTCGCCGAAGTACGAGCCTGCACCTTCGCGGCGAGGCGGCTCTCCGTCGAGAACAACCTCGATCTCGCCCGCGCCGACGACATAGAAGCGGTCGCCATGGTCGCCGGCGCGGATGATCTCCTCGCCCGACTGCGCTTGCACGGGCGTGAGGCGGGCGGCGAGCTGCTCGAGCACGGGCGGCGATAGCGGCGAGAAGATCGGGATTGCCTGCAGGAGCTCGAGCCTGCGCGGGTCCCCTGGCTCGGTGTCGAGCCTCGTGAGGCTCGTGTGTGTGAGCAGCGACAGCACTGGGAGCAGCGAGCCGACGATCACGAGCGTCCAGCGCACGCCCACGGCATGGATCAGCGGTGGCGCGAGCACCGCCCCGAGAGCGAGGGTCGCGTAGATGAGACTGTGCAAGACGCCGAACACACGCGACAGCACCTTGCTCGGCGTCCCCCGCTGCAGGATCGTGAAGCCGGAGACGTCGCAGATGATGTTTGCGAAACCGATCAACCCGAAAGCGACGAGCGCTGCGCCGGTCCTTGGAAGCCAACCCAAGAGAAGCAGCGGCCCGCCCGTCCCGGCCACCGCTATGCCGAACGTCGTCGCGAGCCGGCGGTGGCCGACGAGCGCGAGCGAGACCGCGCCGCCGACGAGCCCCCCGACCCCTACTGCAGCGTTGAGGTAGCCGACGCCGCCCGAGCCGAGATCGAGCAGCTGCAAAGCCGAGACGGCGACTAGGACGCCGAAGGCCCCGTTCACGAGCGTCTGCGCCCCGAAAAGGCCGACGACCAGCCGCAGGCGCGGATCGCTCCCGATTGCGCGGAAGCCGGCGGTCGCTTCTTCGAGCAAACGGGGCCGCTCGTGAGTCAGCGGCGGCTCCGAGGCGCGCAGGAGAGGGGCGAGCATGAGCGCTGACCAGAGAAACGTGGCGGCGGTGACGACGAAGACCACCCAGACATTCGAGACCGCGAGCAGGATCCCGCCAAGCGCGGGGCCGACGCAGAAGCCGAGGCTCTCGAGCGTGCTCGAGCTGACGTTCGCGGCCGTCAGTTCTTCCGGAGTGCGGGCAAGCGAGGGGAGCAGCGCCGCCTGCGCGGGCTCGAACGCCGTCGCGACCACGGCCACGAGGGACGCGAGCGCGTAGACGGCCGCGACGGGCGCGTCGGTCAAGATGCAGGCCGCCATCGCCGCGAGGGCGCCCGCGCGTATGAGGTCGGCGCCCAGCATCACGCGCACGCGCGGGTAGCGGTCGCCCAGGACGGCGGAAAGCGGTGAGGCGGCAGCGGCCGGGAGCCAGCGGATCAGCGCTACGAGTCCGACGGCCGAGGCACCGCCATGGTGATAGGCATAGACGACGAGGGCCACGGCGTAGGCCCAGCTGCCGATGATCGAGCCGGCCCAGGCGAGCTCGAGCCGCCGCAGCGCGCGGTTGCGAAAGACCTCGCGCAGCGCGCGAAACGACTCCCGCAGATGCTCCCGCAGCCTTGCCACGTGCTGAGAATGGCACTGCGCATTGCGTTTTTGAAGGTTCCGTGGAAGATTTCGGGGACGAACTCCGTCTGGTGATCAGGTTCCGGAGGTTCGAAAGGAGGAAGGCTCCATGGAGGAGGACCGCGAGACTCGCACTGACGAGGACGTGGAGGCCCACGTCGCAAAGGGCGCTGTAGCCAAGGGCCGCAATGAAGAGGCCGAAGGCGACGACGTCGAGGCGCACGTCGCAAAGGGCGCTGTAGCCAAGGGCCGCAATGAAGAGGCCGAGGATGACGACGTCGAGGCGCACGTCGCAAAGGGCGCTGTAGCCAAGGGCATGACCAAGCTCTAAGGGTTTCGAGCTCAACCCGACTCGAGAGGGAGCCGAGAGGCTCCCTCTCAGTTTTCCCGGAGCAGCTTTCCGAGCGCCTCGAGCAGCTGGAGCGCGGCGTCGCGCTTCTCCGGCTCCGCCTCGTCCAGGCGCGCGGCGAAGCGAGCAAGCGCGTCGGACGCGCCGCCTTCCTCCTCGAGCACGGCGCGGGCGGCGCGGGCCTTCTGGAGCAGGTCGAGCGCGATCGCGGCCTCGTTCGCGAACAGTCCGAGCAGCTCCATCTCCGCCAGCGAAAAGGCGGCC
>JBKPHO010000443.1:0-34242 GCA_046729915.1 Actinomycetota bacterium
GATCCGCGTCGGCCGCACCGGCGCGCTCAACCCGTGGGCGATGCTCGAGCCGGTGCAGGTCGGGGGGGTGACGGTTTCGCGCGCGACCCTGCACAACGAGGAGGACATCAACCGCAAGGACATCCGCGAGGGCGACCGCGTTATCGTGCAGCGGGCCGGCGACGTGATCCCGCAGATCGTCGGTCCCGCGGGGCCGCACGCGAAGGGAACGAAGCCGTTCCGGATGCCCGAAAAGTGCCCTCTTTGCGGGACAAAAGTCGTCAAGCCGGAGGGCGAGGCGATGCACCGCTGCCCGAACCGCGCCTGCCCCTCGCGCGGGCTCGAGACCCTCAACAACTGGGTCATGGCCGCCGCGGAGATCGAGGGCGTGGGGGAGCAGCTCGTGCGCCGGCTCTGGGACCTCGGCCTCCTGCGCTCGCTGCCCGACCTCTACCGGCTGACGAAGGAGCAGCTGCTCGAGCTCGACGGCTTCCAGGACAAGAGCGCCTCGAACGTGATCTCCGCGATCGAGGACTCGCGCGAGCGTGTCTCGTTCAGTCGAGTCCTGTTCGGGCTGAACATCCCAGACGTCGGCTGGGTGACCGCGCAGAACCTCGCTCGGCATTTCGGCAACGTCGATCGCCTCGCGGACGCGTCGCAGGAGGAGATCGTGGAGGTCGAGGGGATCGGCCCGGAGCGTGCGGAGGCGATCGCGGAGTGGTTCGCGGACGAGGAGAACCGCGCACTCGTGGAGGAGCTCCGCGGGCTCGGCCTGCGCTTCGAGGCAGGCCCGGAGGAGCGGCCGGTCGAGGGGCCTCTCTCCGGCTCGACCTACGTCATCACGGGGACGCTGGAGAATCTCAGCCGCGACGGGGCGCGCAGGGCGCTCGAGGCGAAGGGTGCGAAGGTCGCCGACTCCGTCTCCAAGAAGACGACCGGGGTCGTCGTCGGCGAGAGCCCCGGCTCCAAGCTCGCCAAGGCCGAGCAGCTCGGCGTGCCGGTGCTCGACGAATCGGCGCTCGAGAAGCTACTGGGCGGCTAGCGCGGTCGCGAAGCGGTCCTGCGCGCGGCGGGCCCAGTAGGACGAGACGGGGCTGCCGTTCTGAAGCACCGAGAAGACGTAGCGGCGCCTCACGTAGCCCGACAGCGCCGATGCGAGCGACGTCGTGCCGGTCTTGGCAACCACGTTCCCGCGGGCAGGCGGGCGGCGCATCCGGTCGGCGAGCGTCCCGCTGATCCCGGCCACGGGGAGTGAGGCGACGAAGAAGCGGCGGACCTCGGGGTCGTCCCAGACCGCCCGGAGCAGCGCCGCCAAAGCCCTCGTGGTCAGCCGGTCGAGCGAAGAGAGGCCGGACCCGTCCGCGATCCTCACCCCGGCGAGCGGCACACCCGCCTGGGCGAGCGCGGAGCGGACGACGGCGGCACCGCGGGCGCTCGTGCCGACCCCTTCGCCGAAGGTCCCGAGCTGCTTGAGCAGGATCTCCGCGGTGAAGTTGTCGCTGACGCGGCCCATCCAGCGCAGAATCTCCGAGAGCGGCGCCGACTCGACCGCGGACAGCGGTATGTCGTCGGTGCGCCCGCGGCCGGTTCCTGCTCCGCCCACCGAGATTCCGACCCGCCGCAGCGCGTTGCGGAAGAGCAGCGTGCCGGCGAGCGCCGGGTTCCGAGCCGTGCGGCCGTAGTAGCGCCCGCGGTCGACCGTGAGGGCCGAGAGCGGCGGGCACTCGTTGACGTAGAACCACGACTTCCAGCCGGACGCGGTGCGGCGCGCGTCGAAGAAGGACTCGTCGCCGATCACGCCGCGGGTGACGCGCCGGATCCCGGCCGCGCGGACCTGTCGTGCGAGGACGTTCAGGTCCCGGCTGGACAGCGTCGGGTCGCCGTGGCCGACAAGGACCAGGCTCCCTCGCCAGACGCTTCCGACCTGCTCGCCGCGACCGAGCACGTCCGTCTCGATCCGGTAGTCCGAGCCGAGCGTCGCGAGCGCGGCGTACGCGACGGCGAGCTTCTCGTTCGACGCGGGAACCAGCGGCAGCCCGTCGTGCTCGGCGAAGACGGTCTCGCCCGTCTGCAGGTCGAACGCGACCGCGCCCGTGCGCGCCTGCGAGACGGGGCGCACCGCGAGGGCACGGGCCAGCCGCTTCGCGAGCGGCGAATCGGAGCCACCGGCCCCGGCCGGCGTGGCCAGAACGAACGCGAGGACGGCCACGACCGGCAGGCGACGGCGGGTCATCGCGCTGCATTGTTCGGAGCGCGGCTACCGGCGTCAAGGGTGGGCCTCGGGTCGCTGCACGATAGGCCGCGCGGCCCTTGTACGCGCATGGAGCTCCGGCTGATAATCGAGCACGAGGCCGTCAGTGGCACCCGAAGCGATTCCAGACCTCCTCGAGCAGATCGACGAACTGCTCGCCGACCCCTCAGCCGAGGAGCCGGCGACGCTGGCCCGCCTCGAGCGGACCCTGACCGACGGCTACGCGTACGCGCTCGCACTGGAAGCCGAGCGCTGGCGGCTCGAGCGCCGCATGTCCGAGCTCGCCGGTGAGCTCCACGAGGGCAACCAGGAGCTGAAGGCGAAGGAGCTGGCCTGTGTTTCCAGCCGCCTCTCGAGCAACGCCAGCATGCTCGCGAGCCTGCGCGGCACTCTCTCGCAGCTGAGAGCCCGCGCGACCGAAGTCCGCTCGCTCGGCTAGAGCGGCTTGGACACGTTCAGTCGTTTCGACCGGTCGTTTCAGACGGACGCACGGGCGAAGCCCGCACGTCCTGAGGCGGCATCGCAAGCGACGCCTTAGACCAAACCGCTGCGAACCGCGTAGACCGCGGCTTGGATGCGGTTCTCGATCTGCAGCTTCATCAGGATGTTCGAGATGTGGTTCTTGACCGTCTTCGGGCTGATGTGCAGCTGCGCGGCGATCATCGCGTTGTCGTTCCCGGCCGCGATCAGCTTGAGCACGTCGAGCTCGCGCTGGGAGAGCTCGGCGCGGATCGTGTCTGCGGCTTCCGGCGACACCGCGGTCGCGCGCACCTGCTGCAGCACCTTGCCGGCGATCGCGGGCGACACGAGCGACTCGCCGACCGCGGCGGCCACGATGCCGCGGATCAGCTCGTCGACCGAGGAGTCCTTCAGCAGGTAGCCGCACGCCCCCGCGAGGATCGCGTCGAGAACGTCGTCGTCCTGGTCGGAGATCGTCAGCACCAGCACGCGTGTCAGCGGCGCGAAGCCGTGGATCTGGCGGATCGCCTCGATCCCGCTCATGCCGGGCATGTGCAGGTCCATCACGACGACGTCCGGCGCGAGCTCGCGCACCAGCCTGACCGCGTCGGCCCCAGCGCCCGCCTCGCCTGCGATCTGCACGCCCCGCTCTTCGAGCAGGTTGCGCAGGCCGGTCCGGAACAGGTCGTGATCGTCGACCAGCAGAACCCGGACGCTGCTCGCGCTGCGCTCGTTCTGGACTTCCACGGTCTCGCTCAGAGCGTCCCTCCCCTTCGCGCGGCGGCGGAGGAAGTCTAGTCAGTGGAGCGTGATCGTGACGGTCCGCCGGCCCCACGCGCGCGCCTGCGCTTCCGTGGGGAACCAGAGGTCGATCGTTGCGCCCTGGATCGCGGATCCGGTATCGGCGGCGACGCCCGAGCCGTAACCCGGAATCGTCATCCCCGTGCCGAGCGGGATCACGCTCGGATCGACTGCCACGACGCCCCAGCCCGTCGGGGCGCCCGTGGCGGTATTGCCCTGGAGGGAGTAGCCCGTAGCGACGACGGTCATCGTGCCGCCGCCGGGCGAGATTCCGGTGGGCGCCGCGGGCTGGGAGGAGCTGACCGCCAACTCCCGCGCCTGCGCCTCGACTGCGAGCGCCTGCTGCTGGAAGGCGGAGATCGAAGCCGCGTTCATCCGCTGCTGTCCCTGAAGACGAGCGAGGTAGGACGCACGTTGCGAGCGAGAGCGCTCGAGCACGAGCGTCGATTGCGCCGCCTCCTGCGTTAGGCGCTGCAGGTCGCGCTTCTTCTTGTCGAGCGCTCGCGCCAGCGCTGTCGCTCTCCGCTTGGCGCTCTGCGTCTCGGCGATCACGACGCGGTCCTGGTCGGCGATCCGGTTGAGCGAGTCGAGGCTCCCGAGCGCGTCGGCGACGGACGAGGCGCCGAGCACCACGGCGACCGGATCGGCGTCTCCCTGCTCGTAGAGGAGCTGCAGCCGCTGGGCGAGGGAGCGTTGCGCGATCGTGAGCGTGTGCCGCGCGACCCGGAGCTGTTGTCGCGCCGCGGCGAGGTCGGCCTTCACGTCGGCGGTCCGGATCCTCAGCTCGACAAGGCGCGCCCGCTCCCGGGCGAGCCGTGAATCCAGTGAGTAGAGCTCGAGGACGACGCCTCGGGACTGCGCCGCGAGATCGGCATTCTGCTGCTCGAGCTGTGCCGCGCGATCGCGCAGGTTTGACGCTGAGTCGGCGTCGACGGTGGCCGGCAGGAGCGCGGCGAGGGCGAGAAGGGCTCCGAGGAGCAGCGGCCAATAGCGGAGCGTGCGCTTCTCCCCCGACACGACGCGGCACCGTAGCAAACCCTCTCGAGCCGGCCCGTGCGAGCTAGGAGGAATCCCCCATATGGGTTACACAAACCGTTTGCGGTCGTCCGGTCAGCTTGTTAAGGTGCCGCGCCAGTGACGAACCGGCCCCTCTCACGAGGGCGCCTGTCGAGCCCCCAGCCCCCCTCTTGCTCGACCAGACGTAAGGCGCCGGCACTAGTCATCGCGTTGGCCGCAACGGCTCTCGCTTTGGCTGCTGCTCCCGCAGTCGCGGATCCGACCATCGCCTCGAAGGAGGCGGAGGCGCAGGGCGTGCTTGGGCAGATCCAGCAACTCGACTCGAGCCTCGAGAAAGCGATCGAGGCGTACAACCTCGCGACAATCAAGCTCAACAAGATCAAGCACGACCTCTCCGAGAACACCCACGCGCTGGCGGCGGCGCAGAAGAGCTTGAAGAACGCCCAGAGGCAGCTCTCGTCGCGGCTCGTCGACATCTACACGTCCGGGGACCAGAACCCCGGACTGGCCGTCCTCCTGGGAGCGTCGAGCCTCGACGACATGCTCAGCCGCATGGACGCCGTCGACCGGGTGTCCCAGCAGGACACGCTCGTCCTGAGCCAAGTCGTGCGGTTCCGCCGCGAGGTGAAGCAGCGGCAGCGGTTCCTGAAGCACGCCCACGCCGAGCAGGTGCAGGTGGTCGCCGAGCGCAACGCGGCACGCGCTTCGATCGAGAGCCAGCTCGGTCAGCGCAAGGCCCTGCTGAACTCGATCCGCGGCGAGATCGAGCACCTGAAGGCGCAGGAGGCGGCGCGGCAGGCCGAGCTGAAGCGGCAGCTCGAGGCGCAGCAGGCCCAGCAGCAGGCCGCTGCTCAGCAGTCGGCACTCGCCCCGACGGTGCCGACGGCCGCTCCCTCCCCCTCGACGAGCCCTCCGAGCGTCGCGCCCCCGCCGGCGCCGTCGCACGGGGGCGTGGTGGGAATCGCGATGCAGTACCTCGGGACGCCCTACGTCTGGGGCGGGGCCTCGCCGAGCGGGTTCGACTGCTCGGGTTTCGTGATGTACGTCTTCTCCCAGGTCGGGGTCTCGCTTCCGCACAGCTCGTACGCGCAGTACGGCTACGGCTCGCCCGTCTCGCGCGGTGATCTCCAGCCCGGCGACCTCGTCTTCTTCGACGGCCTCGGCCACGTCGGCATCTACGTCGGCGGCGGCAGCTTCATCCACTCGCCCCACACGGGCGACGTGGTGAAGATCTCGAGCATGACCGGCTGGTACGCGTCGACCTTCGTCGGCGGCCGAAGGCTCTGAGGCGCTCGCTTGCGACGCCGACCATAAGAGGCCGTGCCGGCTTGGCCGGTGCGGCCGTCTAGCCCGGCGCGTAGAGCTCCTCGATCTCGTCGGCGAAGTGCTCGGCGCAGACGCGGCGCTTCAGCTTCAGCGTAGGGGTCACCTCGCCCTCGTCGGCGGTGAAGTCGCGCGGGAGGATGCGGAAGCGCTTGATCTGCTCGAAGCGCGAGAGCTCCGCGTTGACGCCGTCGACGATCGCCTGTACGCGTGCCTCGACGTCCTCCGGGGACAGTCCCTCGGCCACGGCCGGATCGACGGTGATGAGCACAGCCACGTACGGCCGGCGGTCGCCGATCACGAGCGCCTGGGAGATCAGCGGCGTCGTCTTCAGTGCGTTCTCGAGGTTCTGCGGCGCGACGTTCTTGCCGCCCGCGGTGACGAGGATGTCCTTCTTGCGGTCGGTGATCGTGATGAAGCCGTCCTCGTCGATCGCTCCGACGTCGCCCGAGCGCAGCCATCCGTCCTCGGCCAGCACCTCGCGCGTCGCCTCCTCGTCCTTGTAGTAGCCGGCGAAGACGGTCTCGCTGCGGATCAACAGCTCTCCGTCCTCGTCCGTGCGGACCTCGAAGCCCGGCAGCGCCGGCCCGACTGTGCCGAAGCGGAAGCGGCCCGGACGGTTGACCGAAGCCGCGGTCGTGCACTCGGTCAGCCCCCAACCTTCGACGATCAGGATGTCGAGGGCGTGGAAGAACTCGCCGATCTCCTTCCCGAGCGGCGCTCCGCCCGAGACGCCGAGGCGCAGCCGCCCACCGAGCCGGTCCTTGATCTTGCGGTAGACGAGCCGGTCGGCAAGCCGCTGCTGCCAGGCGAGCCCCGCGGGTAGCCGCTGCCCTTGCTGTTTTGTCGCGCTCGCGCGCCGGCCCACGTCGAGCGCCCAATCCAGCAGGCGCCGGCGAGGCCCGTGCACCTGGTCGAACTGCGCCTGGACCGCCGTGTGCACCTTCTCGTAGAGCCGTGGCACGCTCGGCAGGAGCGTTGGGCGCACCGCGGGCATTGCCTCGGCAACGCGTAACGGATCTGGGCAGAAGGCGGTCGTGTAGCCGATGTGCGCGCCCAGCAGGTGCATCAGCCGCCCGAAGTTGTGCGCCAGCGGCAGGTACAGCAGCATCGTGTCGTCCGAGATCGCGAACTCCTCGACGTCGTCGACGCACGAGGCCATCTCGTAGTAGTTGCGGTGGCGGATCATGCAGGCCTTCGGCGGCCCGGTCGTGCCCGAGGTGTAGATGAAGGTGAAGAGATCGTCCTCGCCGACGGCCGCTTCGGCCTCCGCGAGCGCGCTCGGGTGGGCGGCGGCGTGCTCGCGGCCGCGGGCGCGCAGCCCGTCGAGCTCCGCGAACGAGATCACGTGCGCGTGGCCGAGGTCTGCGACCTTGGAGCGCTGCTCCTCGTCCTCGACCAGCACGCCGACCGCGTCCGAGTGCTCGAGCACGTAGCAGCAGTCCTTCGGGGAGCTGTTCGCGTAGATCGCCGCTCCCACCGCCCCGATCAGCCCGAGGGCGTAGTCGAACAGCGCCCACTCCAGGCTCGTCTGCGCCAGGATCCCGAACGCGTCGCCCTTGCGCACGCCGAGCGCGAGCAGGCCGCTCGCGAGCTCGTCCACCGTGCGTCCCGCCTCCTCCCAGGAGACCTCCCGCCAACCGTCCGGCCCCTCGACGAGGTACGCGGGACTCGTGCGGCCGGCTGCGATGCCGTCGCGCCAGAGGCGCCCGATCGTGCGCCTTCCATCCGCCCGCGCGGCGGGCTCGAGCGGGGCGGTTGCCGTGGTCTCGGTCAGGCTCTCAGCTTACGCACAGCAAGGCGAAGCAGGGAAGCGCGAAGGCGCGGCGAATCTGCCCGGTCCCACTACACTTCTCCACAGCGGCCCCATGCGAACTACCTGGAACGGATCCCTCAGTTTCGGCCTGGTCACGATCCCGGTCGGGCTCGCGCCTGCGACGGCGCCGAAGGCCCGCGCCTCGGATGTGTCCTTCCGCACGCTGCACCGCGAGTGCGGGACGCCGATCAAGCAGAAGCGCTGGTGCCCGGTCCACGAGCGGGAGGTGCCGAACGAGGAGCTCGTCAAGGGCTGGGAGGTCTCGAAGGGGCAGTTCGTGATCGTGGAGGACGCCGACCTCGAGGCGATCGCCCAGCGCGACACCTCCCGCGCGATCGAGATCTCTCGCTTCGTGCCGTTGGACGAGGTCGATCCGATGTTCTTCGATCGCACGTACTTCCTCGCGCCTTCGAACGCCGAGGCGCAGCGCCGGCCCTACGTGCTGCTGCTGAACGCGATGAGGGAGACGGGCAGGGCCGCGATCGGCCGCACGGTGATCCGCGGCAACGAGAACTTCGTCCTCATCCGACCGAAGGGGGACGCGCTCGTGCTCGAGACGCTCTTCCTCGCCGAGGACGTCCGCTCGCAGGCCGAGATCGACGAGGCGGTCGAGGCGATCAGCGTCGACGAGCCGGAGCTCGACCTCGCGCGGCAGCTGATCGACAGCTTGGTCGGCGAGTGGGAGCCGGGCGAGTTGCACAGCGAGTACCGCGAGAACCTGCGGGAGATGCTGGAAGCGAAGCTGGCCGGCGAAGAGATCACGATGCCGGAGCCTGCGCCCGAGGCGCCGGTCGTCGACCTGATGGAAGCGCTCAAGAAGAGCGTCGCGGCGTCGAAGTCGCGCTCGGGTGACGGGGCCAAGCCGGCTGCGGGCAAGAAGGCCGCGCCCAGGCGCCGCGCCGCGGCGCGGAAGTAGCTCTTTGCGCTAGTGCGGCTGCGGGGTCGCCCCGAGCGCCTCGAGCTGCGCCTGGAAGAGCGTCTTGTCGATCTTGCCCTGGTAGATCGGGATTCCCTCCTCGATGCAGACGCGAATGACCTCGGTCCGCTCGATCCCCAGCTCCTTGGACAGCTCTTCCGGCGTCAAGTGATTTGCCATCGTGCTCCTTCCGGGTAACAAAAAGCCCGTCTGCGCCTCAGCGCCGACGGGCTAGCCGACTGCTCCTCTTCGGTGTGCGGCAGGAATCAGGGGTCCTGCCTCCCCGAGCGATCCATCACGTCCAAGAATAATCGGCCTCGGTGACGGACGCAAAGCAGGAGCTACCCGGACTCGAGGAGCGCTTCGCCGAGACGCGCGGCTCCCGCGTCCGATACCTAGTGGGCGGCGAGGGTGAGCCACTGGTGCTTGTGCACGGCCTGGGTGGTGCGGCGGCGAACTGGCTCGCGCTGACGCCTCTGCTGCTGCCCGGGCGGCGGCTGCTGGTGCCCGAGCTGCCTGGCCACTGCGGCTCCTCGCCTCTGCCGGCCGCGCCGTCGCTGAACGCGTTCGCCGACCGCGTGGCGCTCGTCATGGAGCGGGAGGGTCTCTCGCGTGCGCCGGTGGTGGGGCATTCGCTCGGCGGCGCGATCGCGCTTCGTCTGGCGATCCGCCGGCCCGACTTGGTCAGCGCAATCGTGCTCGCCGGCGCGGCGGGCATCTCGTCCAGCAGGCGCAGCGCCCGCTATGCGCTGACGATCACCGGCATCCTCAAACCGGCGCGGAAGATCGCTCCGCACCGCCGGCTCGTCGCGCGCTCGGCCATGCTCAAGTGGCTGGTCTTCGGCCGCTGGGGCGCGGCCGACCCGCCGGCGCTGCCGGCCGACGTCGTGGAGTCGTTCCTCGCCGGCCCCGCCCGTCACACCGACACGCTCAGCGCAGCAAGGGCGCTCGTCCGGGACGACCCGCGGCCCGACCTCCAGCGCGTCCGCTGCCCGGCGCTCGTGCTCTGGGGTGCCCGCGACAACCAGCTCTCCGTGGAGGACGCCTTCGACTACGCACGGCGGCTAAGGGCGCGGCTGCGCGTGATCGCGGACTGCGGCCATCTCCTGATCGCCGAGCGGCCGGACGCCTGCGCGGACGCGATCACCGAGTTTCTCGCGGGGGAACCGGCGGCTCCCCCGCGACTCGATCGGGGTGCCCAGATTTGAAATGGGGACCTCTCCGACCCGAACGGAGCGCGCTACCAGGCTGCGCCACACCCCGAGCGGAGAAAGGTTAGCGCCTGAAGCGCGGCGGCACCCGCCTGCGCGTAACCTCGCGTGGATGAAGCTACGTCCTCCAAGCCCTCCGCTCTCGGACGGCACGGTGACGCTGAGGGAGTGGAGGGCGACGGACGTTCCCGACGTAGCCGTCGCTTGCCGCGACTCCGAGATCGTGCGCTGGACGACGCAGATCCCCGAGGACTACACAGAGGATCACGCTCGAAGCTGGATCGCGTCGACCCGCGCGGGCTGGGTGCGACGCGCGCGCTGGCGCTCGTCGCCGACTGGGGGCACGGCCTCGGCTTCGTTCGCCTGCAGCTGATGATGCTCCCCGGAAACACGCCTCGGACCCTGGGGTCAGGTCTTGCATTGACATATTTGCGCGAGTTGAGCCGAGCGTCGTGTGTCGGTCCTGTGTCAATTCGTCGAAACGGGTGACGCTTTGTCACAGACTCGGCGCAGAATGTGGCAGCGCAAGACCTGACCCCAGAGCGCGGGGCCGACTACGACGGGTGGGAAGCGAGTGTCTGAGACGAGCGGCGCCTGCTCCGTTCGGCGTCACCTCTTGGTGGCCGGTCAGCACCGCGCAGCGAGAGGCCGCCGGCCGTTTGCGCCAACTGTCCATACCGCTCCGCCCGAAGACGTCGTCACCGCAGCAAGGGAGAGACCGGCGGGACTGGGCACGACCGACCAGCGAGCGCCGTCCCAGCGCTCGATGAGCGTCTGGTGATGCGGCTGGAGTCCCCGGTCACCCACGGCCCAGGCTTGCCCGCCACGGGTGGCCACGCCCATGAGCAGGGACCGCTGGGCCACCGCGGGGGTCGCGACACGTGACCAGCTCCGTCCATCCCAGCGCAAGGCCAGCGCGTGGTCTCCTTTGCCGCCGTAGCCGCCTGGAACGCTGCCCCACGAGCCGACAGCCCACACGTCATCGCGTCGGCTGCCCGAGACGGAAAACAGGATGTCGTTGATGACCCCGTCGGGGGAGCGCACGTTGGGGCTGGGCACGATCGTCCAGTGCCGCCCGTCCCAGTGCTCGATCAATGTGCGTGTGACCGGGGAACGCACTCCGCCGGAGTAGCCAGCCGCCCAGACGTCAGTCGGCGAGATGGCGGTGACGGTGCGCAGGATCGCGTAGGGCCGGCGGCCGGGCGCGGCGGGCGGGCTTGGGCTCGGGACGACCATCCACCGCGCGCCATCCCAGTGCTCGATCAGGGTCTTGACGCTGCCGGCACGACTGCGCACGCCGACGGCCCAGGCGTCGCGTGGCCTGTGCGCGGCGACCGCGAACAGGATCGCTGCGCGTGGATGGGGTGCCGGCGCCACGCGCCAGCGCGCACCGTCCCAGTGCTCGACCAGTTGTCCGCCGTCACCCGTCTGGCCGACAGCCCATACGTCCCGCGCGCCGGACGCGGATAACGACCACAGGATCGCGCCGCGAGGGATCGGCGCCGCCACGAGGCGCCAACGCCGGCCATTCCAGCGCTCGATGAACGCGCCCTGCCGCCCGCCTTCGCGGCCGGTGAAGTAGTCACCCACGGCCCAGGCGTCGCGTGTCGAGACCGCGGCGATCGAGTCGAACCGGTCGTACAGGGAGGGATGCGGATCAGTACTCGGGACAGTTCGCCAGGCGCAGGCCTGGCGCGAGTTGGAAGCGAGGGGGTAGTCGGATCTCGCGACGGTGGTCACGGCGGTCGCGAAAGCCGCGGCTGCACCGAGCCCAATGGCAAAGACAGCCCGCGACTGCGGGCAGCGCCCGCGCAGGTGGTTCGACGTGGACTTCACCGCAAATGTGATACGTGCCCGTCGGGTGATAGGTCCCGACGACCTGGGTCAGATCTACGGCCCGATCCCTAACGCTTGAACAGCCTTCTGAGCCGCTCGAGGAGGGATGTCGAGGGCACGCGTCTCGCTCCCGCTTCTCGTTTCGACTCCTGCTTCGCCCACGCGCGGTGGCGTGACGAGCGCGTGCCGTACTTCGGCTTCCAGTAGACCGGGCTCATCAGTCGATCGTCCTGATCTGGCGCGAGAGCAGGCCGCTGGCGATGATGCAGATCGAGACGCACGCGCCGAGGGCGATGATCGTGCCGGGTGCAGCCAACCCAGAGACCGCGCCGGCCAGCACGAGCCCGAACGGCGTCAGGCCGAGCGAGCCGAACCAATCGAGGCTCACCACGCGCGAGAGCATGTGCTGCGGCACGAGCTCCATCAGCATCGTCTCCCACACCGTCACGCCGAAGCCGATGCAGATCCCGCGCAGGAACGCCGCCGCGACCGCGAGCGGGTACCAGGGCGAGAGCGCGAAAACGATCACGAGCAGGCTGTTGAGCATCCAGATCAGGTAGGAGACGAGGCCGCGCCGCCGCCGCGGGTTCAGCTGCCCGAACAGCACCGAGCCGACGATCATCCCCGCCCCGATCAGCGAGAACACGAGCCCGTATGCGCCCACGCCGAGGTGGAAGTGTTCGCGCACGAGCTTCGGCGTCAGCACCTGGATCGGCGCCCACTGGAACATCAGCACGAAGGCAAACAGGCTGATCGTCAGCCACAACCACGGGATGCCGGCGACGTAGCGGATCCCGGCGCCGATCTCCCGCAGCGTCCCCTCCGCCGCGCCGCGCTCTGCCGCCCGCGGGCGTGTGGCGTACACGAACCCGAAGGAGACCAGGTAGGAGACCGCGTTGAAGCCGAAGACCTCGGCCGAGCCCGCGAAGCCGTAGAGGAGTGAGGCCGCGGAAGGCCCGATCAGGTAGCTCCCTTGACGTGCCATCCCGATCAGCGCGTTTGCGGAGCCAAGGCCGGGTTCTTCGACCACCAGTGGGATCAGCCCGCCCAGCGCAGGGGTGAAGAACCCGGTGGCGAGCCCTTCGACGAACGCGATCGCGGCGAGCGAGCCGATCGTGAGGTGGCCGGTCGTGTCCACGAGCACGAGCACGCCGATCACGACGAACCGCGCCGCGTCGGAGACGAGCATCAGCGTACGCCGGTCGTAGCGGTCGGCAAGGGCGCCGCCGACGAGCACCGTGCAGAGCAGGCCGACCCCCTGCAGCGTGAGCACGAAGCCGAGCGAGCGTGCCGAGCCGGTCAGCGTGAACGTCCGCCAGCCGAGCGCGACCACGAATGCCGAGTCGCCGAGCAGCGAGATCGCCTGCCCGGTCCAGAGCAGCCGGAAGTCGCGGCTCCGGAAGGCGCGGAGCACGCGGGCGCGCGAGGGCGCGGCGGCAGTCGCCTCCATGGCCGAAAGCTATCCTGAGCCCGTGAGCGACCTCCTGCGCGTCGCCTGCGTCCAGCTGACGAGTGGACCCGACAAGGCGGCGAACCTCGAGAAGACCGAGCGCCTCGTCGCGCGTGCTGCCGCGACGGGCGCCGACGTCGTGGCCCTGCCTGAGAAGTGGAACGCGATCGGACCGCCCGAGGTGCTGCATGAGGCCGCTGAGACGCTCGAGGACGGCGAGTCGGTGGCGGCGATGGGCGACTGGGCCCGCAACCACGGCGTCACGCTCGTCGGCGGCTCGATCTCCGAGCGCCGGGAGGGACGCGAGAAGCTCTCGAACACGTCGCTCGCGTTCGGCCCCGACGGCGAGCTACTCGGTGTCTACCGCAAGATCCACCTCTTCGACGTCGAGGTCGGCGGGCACGTCTACCGCGAGTCGGAGGCCGAGGAACCTGGCGAGGAGCCGGTCGTCGTGCGCGGTGAAGGCTGGCCGATCGGGCTGAGCGTTTGCTACGACGTGCGCTTTCCCGAGCTCTACCGGATCCTCGCGCTCGAGGGCGCGGAGCTCGTCACCGTTCCGGCGCACTTCACCACGCCGACCGGCATGGACCACTGGCACGTCCTGCTGCGGGCCCGCGCAATTGAGAACCAGTACTACGTCGTCGCGCCGGCCCAGGTGGGGGAGACGCTTCCGGGCAGGCCGGCCTACGGCCGCTCGCTGATCGTCGTCCCGTGGGGGATTGTGCTCGCGCAGGCGCCCGACGAGGAGACCGTCATCACCGCCGAGCTCGACCGCGGGCGGCTGCGCTGGGTGCGCGAGAAGCTCCCGTCGCTAAAGAACCGCCGGGCGGACGCATACCGCTGGCCGACGCCCGCTTAGTCAGGAGTTGGGGTTTGACCCTCGGTGAGCCGTTTGACGGCGGGGTCGCCTCCGTCCTCGTTGCGCCCGCAGTCACCGCTGACGGTGAGGAGGTCGTGCTGAAGGTGCAGAAGCCGCACCGCGAGAGCGAGCACGAGGCGGCGGCGCTCGAGCTCTGGGACGGCGACGGCGCGGTGCGGCTGTTGGCGCACGACTCGGACGAGCACGCGCTCCTGCTCGAGCGTTGTGTGCCGGGGACGCCGCTCGCCGCCGCGGGCGCCGAGGCGGCTCTCGACGTCTTCGTCGAGCTCCTGCCGCGCCTCTGGAAGCCGGCAGGCGAGCCGTTCCGCCCGCTCGCCGAGGAGGCGGCGTGGTGGGCGGGCTCGCTGTCTGCGACCTGGGAGCGCGCCGGAAGGCCGTTCGAGCGGCGATTGCTGGACGCGGCGCTCGACGCGCTGCACGAGCTCCCGCCGAGCCAGGGCCAGCAGGTGCTGCTGCACCAGGACCTGCACGGCGACAACGTGCTTGCCGCGCAACGCGAGCCGTGGCTCGCGATCGACCCGAAGCCGCTGGCCGGCGAACGCGAGTTCGGCATTGCCCCGATTGTCCGCTCCTTCGAACTCGGGCATTCCCGCCACGACGTGCTCCACCGCTTCGACCGGCTCACCGGCGAGCTCGGCCTCGACCGCGAGCGGGCGCGTGGCTGGACGGTCGGCCAGACGATCGCGTGGGCGTTCGACAGCTCGTACCACGAGACGCACGTCCAGACCGTGCGCTGGTTGCTAGAAGGACGCTGATGCTGCGGGCCGTTCTCTTCGACGTCGACTTCACGATCGCACGCCCTGGGCCGGAGCTCGGCCCCGAGGGCTACAGGCGGCTGGGCGCGCGGTTCGGGCTGGAGCTCGATCCGTCCCGGTACAAGCAGGCCCGCGAGCGCGCGGTCGAGGGGATCCGGCGCCATCCGGAGCTCGAGCACGACGAGGAGATCTGGGTCGCCTTCACCGAACGGATCATCCGCGGCATGGGCGGGGACACGGACTCGGCGTACCGGTGCGCGGTCGAGATGACGAAGGCCTGGGAACACGCGGAGCACTTCGAGCTCTACGAGGACGCGCTGCCGGTGCTCGAGGAGCTGCGGGTGCAGGGCCTCAAGCTCGGGCTTGTCTCGAATACCGGCCGGAACCTCGACGAGTTCGTCGCGCACCACCGGCTCGACGTCGACGCCGCGCTTGGCTCGGGCGCCTTCGGGCGGACGAAGCCGCACCCGACGATCTTCCAGGCCGTGCTCGAGCGGCTCGAGGTCGAGCCGGGGGAGGCCGCGATGGTCGGCGACTCGCCCGAGGACGACGTCGAGGGCGCCCATGCCGCCGGCATCGAGGTCGCCTTCCTGCTCGACCGCGAGGACCGCTACCCGGAGCTCGACCACCGCCTCCCGGACTTGTTCGCGCTGCCGGCGGCGCTAGGTCTCCGTCGGTGACTCGGGATACGATCTACGTGTGCCTGGCTGGGTCATCTGGGCGATTGCGGCGGTATTGCTGGCTGTGGGCGAGATCTTCACCACAGGGCTCTTCTTCCTCGGGCCGGTCGCGCTTGCTGCGATCTTGGCCATGATCGTCGCGCTGCTCGGAGCCGGAGGCGTCCTGCAGCTGCTCGTGTTCATCGGGGCGTCGGTCGCCTCCCTTGCGCTGATCCGGCCGATCGCGAAGGCGCATCTGCGTATGCCGGCGGAGCTGCGTACGGGCACCGCGGCGCTCACGGGCGCCAGGGCCGTCGTGCTTCAGCGGGTCGACACCGAGCACGGCCTCGTCCGCATCGGTGGCGAGGAGTGGTCCGCACGCGCGTACATGGATGGAGCGGTCTACGAGGCCGGAGAGCGGGTCGAGGTGGTCAAGATCGAGGGCGCAACCGCGCTCGTGTATCAATAGGAGGTCTCATGGAGGTTGCGCTCATCGTCTTGCTTGCCGTGGCGGCGGTCGTGATCCTGACGCTCTGGCGCACGGTGCGGATCGTGCCGCAGGCGCAGGCCGGTCTTGTCGAGCGGCTCGGCCGCTACCAGCGCACGCTCAGCGCCGGCGTTGCGCTCCTGATCCCGTTCGTCGACCGCCTGCGGCCGCTGATCGACCTGCGCGAGCAGGTCGTCTCCTTCAAGCCGCAGCCGGTGATCACCGAGGACAACCTCGTCGTCAACATCGACACGGTTCTCTACTTCCAGATCACCGACCCGAAGGCGGCGACCTACGAGGTCGCGAACTACATCCAGGCGATCGAGCAGCTGACCGTGACGACGTTGCGCAACGTCATCGGGGGCATGGATCTCGAGGACACGCTGACCTCGCGCGACCAGATCAACGCCCAGCTGCGCGGCGTGCTGGACGAGGCTACGGGCAAGTGGGGCATCCGCGTCAACCGGGTCGAGCTGAAGGCCGTCGACCCGCCCGGGACGATCAAAGAGGCGATGGAGAAGCAGATGCGGGCCGACCGCGACAAGCGCGCCGCGATCCTCACCGCCGAGGGCGTCAAGCAGTCGCAGATCCTCACCGCCGAGGGCGAGAAGCAGAGCGCGATCCTCAAGGCGCAGGGACAGCGGGAGGCTCTCGTCCTGCAGGCCGAGGGCCAGTCGAAGGCGATCGAGGAGGTCTTCAAGGCCGTCCACGAGGGCGACGCCGACCCGAAGCTGCTCGCCTACCAGTACCTGCAGATGCTCCCGCAGATCGCCCAGGGCGAGTCGAACAAGGTCTGGATCATCCCGAGCGAGTTCACGCAGGCGCTCGGGCACCTGCGCGAGCTGATCCCCGGGCAGAACGAGGACGAGAAGAGCTAGCGGCCGAGCGTCGCCGCGGCCTCTTCGAGCGTTGCGACCGGCCCGACGCTGACGTCCTCGCCGTCGAAGAGCTCGAGCCAGGTTGCGAGCGGCTTTGCGGCGAACGCCTCCGCGAGCTCGTCGGCGAGTGGCTCCTGGTCTGGTTGCCACTGCCGCTCGGCCAGCTCCGGGCGGCCGATCAGCTCGCACAGGCGGCGGAAGAACCTCGGCTCGAGCGCTGCCACGGTGAGGTGGCGGCCGTCGCCGGTTGCGTAGATGCGGTAGCAGGCCAGGCCGCCGGTCAGCAGGCGCGGGAGCGGCTCGCCGCCGAGGCGGTGGGCAGCGAGCTCGTGCGCTCCGTGCGTGAGCGAGACCACGATGCGGCGGCCGCGGCCGGTGCGCTCGCGTTCCAGGAGAGCCGCGAGGATCTGCGCGACCGCGCGCAGCGCCGCGCCCAGGTCGGCGACCTGCACGGGCGGCATCGCCGGCGCAGTGTCGGCGAGCAAGCCCGCCCAGCCCTGGTAGTTGAGGTCGTGCCCGGCGCGCAGGTCGTCCGGGCCGAAGCCGCTGAAGGAGCAGTAGACGACGCGCTCGGGCAGGTCGGCCGGTCCGATGCCGAGCCGCTCGACCACTCCCGGGCGGAAGCTTTCGAGCACGACGTCGGCACGGGCGCAGAGCTCGCGGCCGGCGGCGGGGTCGGCCTTAAGGTCGATCTCGACCGACTCCTTCCCGGCGTTGAGCGCGTCGTGCCACGCGGGCCCGAGCTCCCGCAGTGGGTCGCCGCCGGGCGCCTCCAGCCGCACGACCCGGGCGCCGAGGCGCAGCAGCTCGCGGCTCGCGAACGGTCCCGGCAGGTACCGCGTCAGGTCGACAACGAGGAGGCCCGCGAGCGGCTCCACCTCGCGAAGCTACTACACTCGTTCGGAGTGCCCGACCGCACCAACGCGCAGGAGGAGAAGCGCCGACTGTTGCTGGAAGCGGCGGTGCGGGTCTTCGCGCGTAAGGGCTACCACGCGAGCCGCGTAGGCGACATCGCGGAGGAGGCCGGCGTGGCGTACGGGCTCCTCTACCACTACTTCGACTCGAAGGAGGATGTGCTGCGGAGCGTCTTCCGCGAGACATGGCGCGAGCTGATCGAGACGATCAGCAGCGTGGAGCAGGCCGGCGATGCGCCGGGGGATCAGCTGCGCAAGGTCGCGGAGATCCTGCTGCGGTCGTGGCGGCGCGATCCCGACCTCGTGCGAGTCCTCGTGCTCGAGGTGACCCGTAGCCAGCATCTCCCAGGCGAGATGGACGAGATCGCCGAGTCGTTCGCGGCGATCCAGGAGATCGTCGAGCGCGGGCAGGCGGACGGATCGATCCGGGCCGACCTCGACGCGCGGCTCGCGAGCTACGTCTTCTTCGGGGCCGTCGAGGAGCTGCTGACCGGGTGGGTGCTGGGGCGGTTGCCGGATTCCGACAAGGACGTGGCGCAGGCCGAGCGCACGCTCGTCGAGATCGTCACGGGCGGCCTCGCCCCCGAGCCGGCGACTGCCGGAGCGTAAGTGGCGACCACATCCAGCTCGGAGGCGCTGGTCGGCGTGCCCGCCGTGCGGTCGCGGCTGCTGTGGGCCCTCGGCCTCGGCGCCTTCGGGCTCGCGTTCTCGATCACGACGACGGCGGCGTACCTGCCGCCGCTTTTGCACCGCTTCACGAGCTCCGGCGGCCTGATCGGCGCGATCCTCGGCGCGGAAGGGATCTTCGCGCTCATGCTCTCGCCGATCATCGGGCCCTGGAGCGACGCCTTCCACACGCCTCTCGGGCGGAGGCGCCCGTTCATGCTCGTTGCGCTCCCGCCGCTCGGGTTCTGCCTGCTGCTGATGCCGTTCATGCCGAACCTCTGGACCACGGTCGTCGTCGTGATGACCTTCTTCTTCGCCTACTACGTCTACGAGCCGCCCTACCGCGGGCTGTATCCCGACGTGCTGCCGTCGCAGCTCTTCGGGCGCTCGCAGGGCGTGCAGCACATCCAGCGCGGCATCGCGATCGGGATTGCGCTCGTCGGCGGCGGGTTGCTCTTCAAGGTCTGGCGCCCCTCGCCGTTCCTCCTCGCTGCCGTGCTGACGACCGCCGCCTGCGGCGCCACGATCTACCTCGTCCGTGAAGACGGGGGGCACGGGCGCGTGTTCGAGGGGTTCGCGGCCTACATCCGGCGGAGCTGGCACATCTTCTGGGAGGACGGCGACGTGCGGCGCTTCCTGCTCGCGAACTCCGCCTGGGAGGGGACGTTCGCAGCAGCGCGCACCTTTGTCGTGCTGTACGTGATCGACGGTCTGCACCAGTCGAAGGTGATGTCGTCGGCGGTGCTCGGCGCCGTGGCGGTGGGATACGTGATCGCGGCAGTCTTCGCGGGGCGGCTGGGCGATCGCTTCGGCATCGCGCGCGTGATCTTCTTCGCGTCGTTCATCTACGGCGGCGGGTACCTGGTCGGCGGGCTCGCGCAGCAGTGGCACGACTGGTACTTCGGGTTGATCATCCCCGTGGCGGTCGCCGGCGGCACCGTGATGACGCTGGCGTGGGGGCTGCTGTACAAGATCGTCCCGGTCGAGCACCGCGGGGCCGTGTCCGGGCTGGCGACCACGACGAAGGGGATCGGGCTGCTCGTCGGAGCGCCGGTCGCGGGGCTGGCGATCGACCTGGCGCGGCCGTACCTCGACGCGACGAACGGCTACCAGATCCTCTGGCCGATCTGCGGGCTCCCGATCCTGGCCGCGACCCCGCTGCTCGTGCGCCTGATGGAGGTGGAGCCGAAGGCGAAGGTCGAGATGCCGGTGCTGTGAGCCCGGACATGTCCGTTCCGGACATGTCCTAGGGACAGTCCCTATGTGCCGAAACAGCCACGGGCTGGTGTCGACTCAGGCACGCGCGCCCGACCATCACCCGTGGCGGCCCTACGGTGGGTGCATGGCACGAAGAGCGCGCTCCGAGCTCCCGCCGGACGGCATCTACCACGTCACCGCAAGAGGTGTCGACCGATGCCCGATCGTGCGCGACGGGAGCGACTGGGAGGCACTCCACAACCTCGTGCTGGCCGCGGAGCGCCGCCACAGCTGGCGCTACGACGTCTATTGCCTAATGAGCAGCCACTTCCATCTCGTCGTGCGGACTCCACTGCCACTGCTGTCGAAGGGGATGCACTGGCTGAACGGCGTCTACGCGCAGCGGTTCAACCGTCGTCACGGAAGGACCGGGCACCTGTTCGAGAATCGCTTCTCCGCGCGCGTGATGCGGAACGAGGAGCACTGGGAGAAGACCTGCCGCTATGTGCTCGAAAACCCCGTCAAGGCCGGGCTCTGCGAGTTCGCGACTGACTGGCCGTGGTCGGGCGGGCGGTTCTTGCGGCGGTACCGCGCCTGACCGTTTTGGCCAGTTCCTAGGGACAGTCCCTAGGACATGGCCCGAAGAGACATGTCCTCAGCGAACCTGGGCGAGCGCCGGGGCCCACGCCGCGATAGGCGAGATCTCGCCGTCCCGGCCGTTCAGGCGCCGGTAGCCGAGGGCGTGCTCGGCCTGCATCAGCTTGTGGATCTGCGTCGTGCCCTCGTAGATGATCGGCGCCCGCGCGTTGCGGAAGTAGCGCTCGATCCCGTACTCCGCCGAGTACCCATAAGCGCCGTGCACCTGGATCGCGAGGTGCGCCGCGCGGAACGCCGACTCGGTCGCGTGCCACTTCGCCAGCGACGTCTCGCGCGTGTTCCGCACGCCCTCGTTCTTCAGCCAGGCCGCCTGCATCACGAGCAGCTTCGACGTCTCGTAGCCGAGCACCATCTCGGCGATCATGTCCTGCACGAACTGGTAGCGGCCGATCGGCTGGCCGAACGTCTCCCGCTCGCGCGCGTACTCGACCGAGCGCTCCAGGCAGGCGCGCACGACCCCGCAAGCGCCCGCGGCCACGGTGAAGCGCCCCTGGTCGAGCCCGTACATCGCGATCTCGAACCCCTGCCCCTCCTCGCCGACGAGGTTCTCGGCCGGCACCTCGACGTTCTCGAAGAAGAGCTCGCCGGTCGACCCCGCCCACACGCCCAGCTTGTGCTCCGTCTCGCGGGTCGACACGCCCGGCCACTCGCGCTCGACGACGAACGCCGAGATCCCCTTGTGCTTCGCCGCGGGATCGGTCTTCGCGAACACGAGCTGGTGATCGGCCACGGTCGCGTACGAGATCCAGTTCTTCTGGCCGTTCAGCACGTAGGTGTCGCCCTCGCGCCGGGCCGTCGTCCGCATCGACGCCACGTCCGACCCCGCCGCCGGCTCCGTCAGCCCGAAGCACGCAAGCTTCTCGCCGCGGGCCTGCGGTGCGAGGTAGCGCTGCTTCTGCTCCTCGGACGCGTAGCGCAGCAGCGACAGCGAGTTCAGCCCGACGTGGACCGAGATCAGCGTCCTGAACGCCGCTTCACCGCGCTCGATCTCCTCGCAGGCGAGCGCCTCGGCGACGAAGTCCAGCCCGGCCCCGCCGTATTCTTCCGGGATCACGATCCCGAGCAGCCCGAGGTCGGCCATCCCCTCGATGACGCCCAGGTCGAGGTGGTGGTTGATGTCGTTCGCGATCGCGTTCGGCAGCACGCGCTCGTCCACGAACGCGCGAACGGTGTCCTGAATCAGGCGCTGCTCCGGGGAAAGCTCGAAGTCCACCGGCCAAGTGTACGGACGCGCGAACGCCAAGACGCTCCTTGACCCGCACGAGCTGGCGCCCGGCCTCGTCGCGGCGCTGATCGTGGCCGCGCTCGGTGCCGACGCCGGCGGCTACGACCCGACGAGCTGGGGGTGGAGCACGGTCGCGCTGCTGCTCGTGATCGGCGCCGCCCTGATCCTCGGAGGCCGTCGGCTCGCTCCGCTCGAGTGGGCGCTGCCGGCGTTTCTCGGGGCCCTGGCCGTGTGGGTGTGGCTCTCGCTCGCGTGGTCGGCCGACGTCTCGCAGACCGTCCACGAGGGCGAGCGGATGCTCCTCTACGTCGCAGCGGCCGTCGCGCTGCTCCTGCTCGGGCGCCGCTCGCGCGTCGAAGCGCTGCTCGCCTCGATCGCTGCCGCCGTCACTGCGATCTGCACCTACGCACTTACGGTTCGGCTGTTCGAGCCCGGTCGTGGCGCTTACCAGGTGCTGTCTGTCGACCCTCAGGCCGGCTTCCGGCTGGCGCGCCCGCTCGGCTACGCGAACGCCCTCGGGATCTTCGCGGTGATGGGGATCCTGCTGACGCTCGGGCTCGCCCTGCGCGCCAGCGAGACCCTGATCCGGGCGCTCGCCTCGTCCGCGCTGGTGATCCTCGCGCCGACGCTGTACTTCACCTACGGCCGCGGGGCATGGCTCGGTCTCGCGGCGGGGCTCGTGGCCCTCCTGGCGGCCGAGCGGGGCCGGCTCGAGGCGGTGGCCCGGATGCTCGCCTACGCGGTTGCGCCCGCGGTGGCCGTCGTGCTTGCCTCGCGAACCCACGGGCTGACGAGCGACCCGGCCTCGGTTGCGGCCGCGCGGCACGACGGGCGCCTGCTCGCGGTCGCGATCGCAGTGCTTCTCGCCGCGGCGGCCTTCGTCCCCGCCGCCCTCGACCGCCTACGGCTCGGTCCTTCCTGGCGGCGAGGACTCGCGCTCGTCCTGGCGCTGGTCGCCTTGGCGACCTTCGCTGCCGCGTTGGTCCGCGTCGGTGGCCCGCAGGCCGCGGCACGCCGCGCTTACCACGCCTTCAACGCACCTGCGCCGCTCGTCAAGAGCGACACCAGTGGGCGGCTCTTCAGCCTCTCCGGCAGCAGCCGCTCCGACTACTGGCGGGTCGCCTGGCGGGAGGTCGAGGATCATCCGCTCCTCGGCGGCGGGGCGGGCAGCTATCAGCGGTTCTGGCTCCGTCACCGAAGACAAGACCTGCCCGTGCGGGACGCCCACAGCCTCTACCTCGAGACGCTGGCCGAGCTCGGCCCGCTCGGTCTCGCGCTGCTGCTCTGCGCCCTCGGCACGCCGCTCGTCGCGGTCGGCGCGGCCCGCCGCAACCCCCTCGCCGCCGCGGCGCTGGGCGCGTACGGCGCGTTCCTCGTGCACGCGGGCATCGACTGGGACTGGGAGATGACCGCCGTCACCCTGACGGGGCTCGCATGCGGCGTCGCCCTCCTGCTCGCGGCGCGAGGCGAGGGGACGAGGCGGCTCGGCCGCACACAGCGCGCGCTCGGGGTCAGTCTGACCGCCGCGGTCGCCGTGATCGCGCTCGCCGGCTTCGCCGGCAACCGAGCCGAGGCCTCCGCCGCCGACGCCCTCGACGCTGAACAGCTCCGGACGGCGGCGGCCGACGCGCGGCAAGCGCGGCGCTGGGAGCCGTGGTCGGCCGAGCCCTGGCGCCTGCTGGGCGAGTCGCAGCTCCAGGCGGGCGAAGTCGCGCAGGCGCGCGAGAGCTTCCTGCGCGGGCTCGAGAAGGACCGCGGGAGCTGGGAGCTCTGGCTCGACCTTGCTCTCGCTGAGCGCGGCGAGGAAAGGCGAGCCGCGCTCGCACAAGTAGCCAGGCTCAACCCACTCAGCGCGGAGCTCCGCCAGCTGCGCGGCTCTTCCTGAGCCATCTCGAGCAGACCGCAAGGTTGCCACGGCTCCAGGATCAGCTTCGACGACTCACGTGAGACATCCACCCTTAAGGGGGGCCGCCCATGGAGAAACTTAGGAAGTCGGGACGCGCGCGTGTCGGAGCATTCGCTGCGATGGCTGTCGCAGTTGTCGTGTTCGCGTCCCTGGGTGCGACCGGTTACGCGGCGAGGATCGTGGGGTTCGCCCACACGACGCCGGTAGCCGCTCAGTACCCGCCTGCGAAGGTGACGATCTGTCACCACACCCATTCGCAGACGAACCCGTTCGTGACGATCACGGTCTCCGTGCATGCGCTCCCGGCGCACCTCAGGCACGGCGACACGATCGGACCCTGCCCGGAGCAGGCCCCGCCGGCTGACCAGGTGGCGCCCGCGAAGCAGCAGAAGATGCACAAGGCTCACAAGGCGAAGCACAGCGCCAAGAGCAAGCTGCACGGCCACGTGAAGGCTGCGAAGGTGAAGACCGCCAAGAAGAGCAAGAGCGGCGGTCGCAGCATCACCACCGGCCACAGCAACGCGTCGACCACCGGCACCGGCACCGTCCACGGAAACGGCCAGGGCCAGAGCAAGGCCACGGGCCAGAGCAAGACCAACGGCTCGGCCAAGACTCACGGCCAGGGCAAGGGCCACACCAAGACCCACGGTTCCGCCCAGGGCCAGAGCCAGACCCACGGCTCAGGCCAGGGTCACGGCCAGGGCAACGGTGGCGGCCAGGGCCAGGGGCATGGCCGGGGCTCGGGTGACACTCACGGCGGAAACTCCGGCGGCGGAAAGGGCAACGGCCACAAGTAGCCGTCGCCTTCGTCGGATGCACGAACGAGAGAGCCCCGGGCCACGGGGCTCTCTCGCTAAGGTCGCTCCGTGTCCGCCGCAGGCACCTACGCCCGCCTCGCCGGGCTGCCGCTGCAGGTCGACTCGTATGAGCTCGAGCGGCTTGAGAGGCCCGTAACCCGCGGCTTCACGCGCGTGAGCACCGTCGTGCACCTACACGGTGACGGCCAAGAAGGGCTCGGCGAGGACGTCACCTGGTACACCGAGCACCACGACCGCGAGCAGGCGGCCGGCGCGGTGCTCCCGCTCGCGGGCTCCTGGACGCTCGAGTCCTACTCCGACGTGCTCGAGATGCCGGACCCGCACCGGCGCTGGGCCTATGAGAGCGCGGCCCTCGATCTCGCGCTGCGACAGGCGGGAACGACGCTCGCCGAGGCCCTCGGCCGCGAGCCCCGATCGGTCGCGTTCGTGATCTCGCCCGGCCTGGGCACGCCTCCCACGAGTCACATCGTCCGCCGCTGGCTGGAGATCGAGCCGGGCCACCGCTTCAAGCTCGACCCTGCCGGCGATTGGACCGACGAGCTGATCGAGGAGCTCGGGGAGACGCGGGCGGTGGTCACGGCCGACCTCAAGGCCTACTACCGCACCGAGCAGGATCCGCCGCCGGACGCGGGCCTCTACCGGCGCATCGCCGAAGGCTTCCCGGGGGCGTACCTCGAGGACCCGGCCCTGACCGACGAGACCGAGCCGGTCCTTGCGGCCCACCGCGACCGCGTAACCTGGGATGCGCCCATCCACTCCGTCGCCGACGTCGAGGCGCTCCTCTTCCCACCGCGCACCGTCAACTCCAAGCCCTCGCGCTTCGGCCGGCTCCGCGAGCTGCTCGCCTTCTACGACCACTGCGAGGCGAACGGGATCGGCCTCTACGGCGGCGGCATGTTCGAGCTCGGCCCTGGCCGCGGCCAGGTCCAGTACCTCGCCTCGCTCTTCCACCCGGACGCTCCGAACGACGTCGCCCCCGGCGCCTATAACGACCCGGAGCCGCGCGCCGGACTACCCGCGAGCCCGCTCCGGCCCGCCCCGGAGGACGAGGGGTTTCGGTGGAACGAAGGCCCCGGCTAGTCTTTGACTGATCAGTCAATCAACGAGGTGGACATGGCGACGGCAGAGGCAACCGGAACCGGGATCTCCTTCGCGCTGACCGAGGAGCAGCGGGCGCTCCGCGAGCTCGCGCACGAGTTCGCCGAGAAGGAGATCCGCCCGAAGGCGGCCGAGTACGACGAGCACCAGACGCATCCGGCCGACGTGATCGCGCAGGCGCACGAGGTAGGCCTGATGAACCCGCACGTCCCCGAGGAGCTCGGTGGCGCGGGTCTCGGCTCGCTCGAGGGCGCGATCTTGGGCGAGGAGCTCTGCTGGGGCTGCTCCGGGATCGCGACCGCGATCGTGGCCAACATCCTCGGCGCGCTGCCGATGCTCTTCGCCGGCACCGAGGAGCAGCAGCGCGAGTGGCTGCCGCCGCTGCTCGAGGAGCCGATCCTCTGCTCGTTCGCGCTCACCGAGCCCAACGCCGGCTCGGACGTCTCCGGAATCCGGACGACCGCCGTCCGCAAGGGCGACGAGTACATCCTCAACGGCTCGAAGATGTTCATCACGAACGCCGGGCAGGCGTCGTGGTTCGTCGTCTTCGCCTCGACCGACAAGGACGCCGGCCACCGCGGCCTGACCGCCTTCATCGTCCCGCGGGACTCCGAAGGCGTGACCATCGAGAAGCACCTGGACAAGATGGGCCAGCGTGCCACCGACACCTCGGCGATCGCGTTCCAGGATGTGAAAGTGCCGGTGAAGAACCGCCTCGGCGACGAGGGCCAGGGGTTCAAGATCGCGATGCAGACGCTCGACCACACGCGCCCGGGCACCGCGGCGGGTGCGGTGGGCGTCGCGCGGGCGGCCTTCGAGCACGCCGTCGAGTACTCGCGGGAGCGCGTGCAGTTCGGGCAGCCGATCGCGATGAACCAGGGCGTCAACTTCCTCGTCGCCGACATGGCCGCCGAGATCGAGGCGGCGCGCCTGCTCGTCTGGCAGGCCGCGTGGCTCCTCGACCGCGGCGAGCGGGCGACGTTGCAGTCGTCCTACGCGAAGCGCTTCGCGGCCGACACGGCGATGAAGGTCACGACCGACGCCGTCCAGATCTTCGGCGGCTACGGCTACATCAAGGAGTATCCGGTCGAGAAGCTGATGCGCGACGCGAAGCTGTTCCAGATCTACGAGGGGACCTCGCAGATCCAGCGTCTGGTGATCGCCAGAGAAATCTTCCTGCCGCGGGAGTGAATCCCGGCGTGTCGACCGGCCAGTTCAGACGGATGCTCGGCAGAGCCGAGCATCCTGAGAAGGGCACCGCAAGCGGCGCCTCAGTCCCCCGTGGCGATTGAGATCGACCTCTCGGGGCGGGTGGCGCTCGTCACCGGCGCCTCACGAGGCCTCGGGCGCCTCGACGCGCTTACGCTCGCACGTGCAGGGGCGGACGTCGTGCTTGCGGACATCCAGGTCGAGTCGGACTCCGGGGCCGACGCAGCGGCGTATGGCCCGCTCGCCCAGGCGGCGCGCGCGCAGGGCGTCGTTTACACCGAGCAGACTGCCGAGGAGATCCGCTCGCTCGGCCGCCGCGCGCTCGCTCTCCGCTGCGACGTGACCCATCGCGAGCAGGTTGACGACGCCGTCGAGCGGGCGCGCGACGTGCTCGGCGCGGTCGACATCTTGGTGGCCAACGCCGGCACGCTCGACCACATCGCGCGCTTCGAGAAACAGTCGCCGGAGCTCTGGGAGCGCGACCTGCGCGTGAACCTGACCGGCGTTTTCAACTGCGCGCAGGCTGTCTGGCCGGGGATGGTCGAGCGGGGCTGGGGCCGGATCGTGACGATGGCGTCGGTGGCGGGCACGCTCGGCGGGTTCGGGCAGGCGAGCTACGCCGCGACGAAGGCGGGCGTGATCGGGCTGACGAAGACGCTGGCGCTCGAGGGCGCGCGCCACGGCATCACCGCGAACGCGGTCGTTGCCGGGATCATCGGGACGGAGGCGTTCGGTTTCGGCAACCCGGAGATGAACGAGCGGATGGTGCGGCGGACCGCCTTGCGGCGCACCGGCAAGCCCGATGAGGTCGCCAACGTGGTCGCGTTCCTCTGCTCCGACCTGGCCTCGTACGTGACCGGGGCCACCCTGCAGGTGAGCGGCGGAATCGAGCTCTTTACGTTCTAGCCGGTCTTGACGGAACGTCACACCCCGGCGGCACAGCCGATGTTTCGTCAAGCCCGGCTTACGCCGTCGCTAAAATCTTGGCCTTGCGCGTCGAGGCAGGGACTGGAGCGGCCCGGGTCCGCAGTCGTCGCCGCAGCCGCTCCAAGGCGCTGCTCGTGCAGCGGCTCGTGGCGGTCGCGGTGGTCGCTGCGGCCGGCGGCGCACTGCTCGGGTTCCTGTTCGCCGGCTCGCCGAGCAGGATCGCGGCCGGCGTCCAGATCGAGGGCGTCGGCGTCGGCGGCCTGACCGCCTCCGAGGCGCGCGCCAAGCTCGAGCGCCGCGCGGCCGCAGTGGCGCAGGTGCCGGTCATCTTCACGGCCGCGGGTCACGAGTGGCGGCTGCGCCCGGTGAGCCTCGGCGTCGAGGCCGACTGGAACGCCGCTGTTCGGCTCGCGCTGAACCAGGGCGACGGGCTCGGCCCGATCCGGGGCTTCCGCCGCATCGGCGTGCGCGTCTTAGGCGCGGACGTCGCACCGCCGACTCGTGTCCTCGAGCGAGCGCTGGCGTACGAGGTCGACCGCATGGGTCGCGCGATCGACCGTCCGCACCGCGACGCCGCGCTCGTCCTGCGTGGCCTGCGGCCGGTGGTCATCCCGTCGCAGGCCGGCCGCCTGCTCGACCGCCGGGCCGCCGGTGCCACGATCGTCCAGGCGCTCGCCGGCTTCGAGCGCGGCCGCGTCGCGCTGCCGGTGCGCGTCGACCGGCCGACGGTCCGGACGACCGATCTCGTCCCGGTCGCGCGGCGGGTGAAGAAGGCGCTCGCGCGGCCGGTGCGGATGAAGCTGGGCGTCTCGTCCTGGTGGCTCGCCAAGCGCGAGCTGGCCGCGATGCTCGAGCTGCCGCGCGACGGCACCCGCACCCTGTCGATCGGCGGCCCGGGAGCGGAGCGCTACTTCGCGCGCCTCGGCCGTGGGATCGACAGGCCCGCACGCAGCGCGACCTTCAGGCCTCTGCGGAGCGGCCGCGTGGTCGTGGTCCCGGCGAGGCGCGGGCGCGTGGTCGCGGCGGCGCCGACCGGCCGCAATATCCTCGACGCGGCGCTCTCGCCGACCGCCCGCACCGCGCCCGTGGTCGTGAGCTTCCAGCAGCCGCACCGGACCACGGCTCAGGTCCGGGCGATGGGCATCACCACGCGTGTCGGGCGCTACGAGACGATCTACGGCGGCGACCCGAACCGCATCCACAACGTCCAGCTCGTCGCGCGCCTGATCGACGGGAAGCTGATCCCTCCCGGCGCGACCTTCTCGTTCAATCACGCGACCGGCGCGCGGACGGCCGAAAAGGGCTTCCGCGAGGCGCCCGTGATCATCAACGGCGAGCTGACCACCGGCCTCGGCGGCGGCGTCTGCCAGGTTTCGACAACGGTCTTCAACGCGGCCTACGAGGCCGGCCTGAAGATCACCGAGCGGACGAACCATGCGCTCTACATCAGCCACTATCCGCAGGGCCGCGACGCGACCGTCGACTACCCGAACGTCGACCTGAAGTTCGTCAACGACAGCCGCCGCTGGCTGCTCCTGCGCACGTTCGTCGGCTCGTACTCGCTGGTCGTCGACCTCTACGGGGCGCCGCTCCACCGCCGCGTTGTGAGCGAGACACGGCCGCTCGACGAGACCGGGCCGCCGCCCTTGCAGCGGGTCCCCGATCCGGCGCTCTACGTGGGCACGACCGTGGTCGAGGAGAGTGGCGAGCCTTCGCGTGCGACCAGCGTGCGGCGGCGGGTCTACACGCGCGGGGGCGCGTTGCTCTACGACAACACCTGGTACTCGACCTACCGGGGGGAGCCGCGCGTCGTGGCGGTCGGCACGAAGCCGAGGCCCAAGCCGGAGCCGAAGCGCGGGCCGTCAGGGCCGAGCGGACCGAGCGGCCCCAGCGGGCCCTCGGGCCCGGACGGCGTCACGCCTCCGCGCTGAGGATCTCGTCCGCGAGCCAGGTCGGCACGCGGGTCGGCCGGTGCGTCGCGGCATCCACGCACGCGTGGCGCGTCCAGCCGTCGGCGATCGCCTCGCTGTCGCGGCGGACCGCGTAGTTGAAGCGGAAGCGCGCTCCGCGCAGGTCGCCGCAACGGGCGGCGATCGCCAGGCGGTCGTCGAAGCGGGCCGGCGCCAGGTAGCGCACGTGCGACTCGGTCGTCAGGGCCTCGATCCCGTCCGCCCGCAGGCCGGGGTAGCCGCCTCGGAAGCGCGCGAGGTAGTCGATCCGCGCGAGCTCGAACCAGACGAGATAGACCGCGTTGTGGACGATCCCCTGCGCATCGGTCTCTGCGAAGCGCACGCGAACCTCGGTCTCGAAGCGGAAGTCCACGGGGCGAACTCTCTACGATCGCGGGCCGTGACCGCACTGGCACTCGCCGAGCTGATCCGCCGCCGGCAGCCGTGCGTCGTGCTGACCGGCGCGGGTGTGTCCACCGAGAGCGGCATTCCCGACTTCCGTTCGCCGACGGGGCTCTGGGCGCAGTTCGACCCCCTCGAGTACGGCTCGATCGAGGCCTTTCGCCGCGATCCCGTCAAGGTCTGGAGCTTCTACAAGCCGCGGGTGGCGATGCTGACCGAGGCCGGGCCCAACGCCGCGCACCTCGCGCTGGCGGAGCTCGAGCGGCTGGGCTTGGTCCAGGCCGTCGTGACGCAGAACATCGATCTCCTGCACGAGCGTGCGGGGAGCCGGGAGGTAGTCGAGGTGCACGGCTCGATTCGAACCGCGACCTGTCCCCGCTGCAGCGAGCGTTACCGGCTCGAGCGGGTCCTCGAGTTCCTCGCGGAAGCCGATGCTCCCGCGTGCCCTGCTTGCGGGGCGGTGCTAAAGCCTGATGTCGTCTTCTTCGGCGAGCTGCTGCCGTCCGAGTCCATCGATCGCGCATTCGAGCTCGCCCGGCGGGCGCGGCTGCTGCTCGTCGTCGGCTCCGCGCTCGAGGTGCATCCGGTTGCCGGGTTGCCGCTGGAGACGCTCGGCGCGGGCGGCGAGCTCGCGATCGTGAACCACGGGCCAACGGCGTACGACCGCCAGGCGTCGCTGCGAATCGAGCAAAGCGCAGGCGAGGCGCTGCCCGCCGTGGTAGAGGCGCTGCGCGGCTAGGCGGCCGCGCGCTTCACCGGCCGCTCGTCGAGCACGCGCCTGCACTCGGAGCAGACCGTGCGCTCGACCTCGTAGGGGATGCCGAGCCGCTGGAGCAGCACGTACGACCTCACCCACGTGTGCCGGTGGAGTGCCTTGCGATTTGCGAAGAGCTGAGTCATCGTCCTCGGTTCGAGCGTAGCGACGCTCTCGGAAGGTACGACGCCCAAAGGGGTGATGAAGTTGTGCCGATGTGGTAACCGTCGAGGGCCGGCACGGTCCGGCCTGTGAGGCCGGTGGGGAGGCACGAGGTCCGCCTCGTCGGGTATTACTCTCTGGCATGCAACGAAAGGACCCGATGGCTCAGGAGCGTGGACAGGACATCTTCAGCCGCCTCGCGGACAAGGGCGAAGACGTGATCGGGCGGATCACCGAGCTTCCGGGCGCGCAGCGGTTCGTCGAGACCACGAACCAGCTCAAGGAGCGCGCGGACGAGCTGCAGCGGCGCCTGCGCGGGCTCGATGCGCTCGAACGGCGCGTGGAAGCGCTCGAGCGGAAGGTCGACGAGCTCTCGAAGGGCTCGCAGGCCGGCACGTCGAGGTCACGGTCCTCCAGCAGCGGCAGGAAGTCTGCCGCGACGTCGCGGGCCAAGCCGAAGCAGCCGCCGCCGGGCTAGCGCGGCGTCCTCAGGCGTAGCGTCCGCGGCACGATCTCGAAGCGCACGGGCGTCGTTCCGGGCTGCTCGCCGTCGAGCTCGATCGGCAGCGGCTCGGGCGCCTCGACCTCGACGCTGGCTCCTCGGAGCAGCATGGCCTTGGGGTGCGGCAGGTGCGTTCCCCGATACGTCTTGGGTAGCGTGAGCATGAGGTCGCGCTTGGTGAGGTCACCGATCAAGAGGACGTCGAAGAGCCCGTCGTCGGGCTGGGCTTCCGGGCAGATCATCATCCCGCCGCCGAGGTAGCGGCCGTTCGCGACGATGACGTCGTGCATGCGGCCGGCGTGCTCCTCGCCGTCGACCCTCACGCGCACCTCGTCGTTGCGCCAACGCGAGAAGACAGCCAGCGTGGCCCAGAGGTACGACGCCTTCCCGCCGAGGGCCTTGGAGGTCTCGTTCGCGCGCTTGGCGATGGCGCCGCTCATGCCCGCGCTCGCAATGTTGGCGAACAGCGACTCGCGCTCGGTGCCGTCCCACGCGCGGTAGCGGGCGAGGCCGAGATCGATCTCGCGCGCGCGACCGCGTAGGGCGACCTCGACCGCGGCCTCGAGCTTTCGAGGGATGCCGTACGTCCGGACGAAGTCCCAGCCCGTCCCGCGTGGGATGACCGCCAGCTCCGCGCCGAGGCCCGCGATTCCGTTGGCCACCTCGTTGACGGTCCCGTCGCCGCCGACCGCGACGAGCAGCTCCGCGCCGCTCCCCGCTGCCTGGCGCGCGAGCTCCGCGAGGTGCCCGGGCCGTTCCGAGAGGAGCGCGTCGCCCCGCAGCCCAAGCGCCGCCGCACGGTGCGCGAGCTCGGGCCAGCGGCGGCCGGCCGAGCCGTTCTCGGCCGCCGGGTTGACCAGGAAGACCGTCTCGCTACTAGGCACCGCTCGCGGTGCCGTCCTCAGGGCGGGCGGGCTTTGCCCGCGCGCCCATCTGAAATGACCGGTCGAGCGCGTCAGGCACCAATCGCGGCGGCCTCAATGAGCGGTGACCGTTGCGAGCGCGACGCGGGTCATGCGGTCGACGGCTGCGCGGAGCTCGTCGTCGGAGATGCGCGTGAACTCCTCGCCGATCACGATGTCGCTCACCGTGAGCAGGCAGCCGGTCTTCACCCCGCGTAGAGCGCCGATCGTGAACAGGACGGCGGCCTCCATCTCGACGCCGAGCACGCCGCGCTCCGACCAGCGCCGGTGCCGCTCGGGGTCCGGGTCGTAGAAGGTGTCGCTGGAGGCGATCGAGCCGACGCGAAGCGGCTGGCCGAGCTCCTTCGCCGCATGGACGGCCGCGTGGACGAGCTCCCAGTCCGCGGTTGGGCTGTGGGGCTCCCGGCCGACGTAGTTGCTCGCGGTACCGTCCGCGGCGACCGCCGAGACCGCGACGATCAGGTCGCCGAGGCTGAGATCGGTCTGGAGCCCGCCGCAGGTGCCGACACGGAGGAAGCGCTTGACGCCCAGCTGGACGAGCTCCTCCATCACGATGGCCGCCGACGGGCAGCCCATCCCCGTGGCCTGCACGGACACCGGCTTGCCTTCCCACTCGCCGGAGTAGCCGAGCATGCCGCGCTCGGCGTTGCGCTGGACCGGGTCGTCGAAGTAGGTCTCGGCGATGTACTTGGCGCGGAGCGGGTCGCCGGGGAGCAGGCAGGCCTCTGCGTAGTCGCCCGGCTCGGCGCGGACGTGGATCGGCACGGGCGAAAGCCTAGTGGGAGGGCTCGACGAGATAGCGGCTGTGCCGCCGGGCCGCGCTGCTCGCCCCGATGCTGCGTCCTCAGTCGCGCCCGTACCTTTCAGGTACGAACGCTCCCTGTGCCCTTGCCTCGGAACGAGCATCGCACCCCGGCGACGAGCGCCATCACGTCAATCCCTCCTAGAGTTTCCTCTGAGAATGCCCGCGCTGAACGAACCGAGGCTGGACGAGATCCTCGCGTTCTGCGCGGAGGACCCGATCGAGCGCGTCTTCCTCGAGGACGTGGCGCGTCGGGGGCTCGGGCGGTTCACCGGGCTTGCCGACGGCGGGCGGCTCGTGGCGCTCTGCCACGTCGGCACGAACCTCGTTCCCTCGGGGAACGGCTGCGGTGCCTTCGCCGGCGTCGACGGCGCGAGTCGGGCGCGGCTCGTGATCGGCGAGGAGCACGCCGTCGGTGATTTCTGGACCGCCGCCCGGGACCGGCTGCCGCCCCCGCGGGAGGACCGCCCTGGCCAGCCGGTCTACGTGCTCGAGCGGCCGCCGGAGCCGGGCGGCACCGAGCTACGGCCGGCGAAGCAGGACGACTTCGACCTGCTCGTCCCTGCGTGCGCCGCCGCCCACCGCGAGGAGCTCGGTGTCAACCCGCTGGAGCGCGATCCGGAAAGCTTCCGCTGGCGGACGCGCATGCAGATCGAGGACGGCCGTTCCTGGCTCTGGGTAGTCGACGGCACGATCCTGTTCAAGGCGGAGGCGTCGGCGTGGACGCCCGCGGCCGTGCAGCTGCAGCAGGTCTGGGTCGACCCGCGCATGCGAGGGCGCGGGTACGCCCAGCGAGGGATGCGCGACCTGTGCCGAATGCTGCTCCAGCGCGTCCCAGCGGTTTGCCTGTTCGTGCGTGCGGACAACGCGGCTGCGATCCGCGTCTACGAGCGGGTCGGAATGCGCCACACGATCTCGTACCGCAGCCTCGTGTTCGTGAGCTGAGGCAGGCGTCTCGAGCCCCGCGTGGTCTTAGTACGGTTCGCCCGGCCTCCTCCCCGAGGCGAGCGTATCGGCGAATTGCGCGCGTGTCTGTGCCGGAACTGTGTCGGAAGCGTCACGGATCGGCGCCGGCTCCAACGAGCGTGGCGCTCTCTAGCCGGGACAGCCGTTGCGACACTGTGCGCATGCCGGCTGCCGAGACCGATCCTGTCGCCCTCCGCGCGCGGGTGGAGCAGCACGTCCGTGCGCACGACCTGATCGCGCCCGGCGGCGAGGTCGTCGCGCTCGTCTCGGGCGGCGCCGACTCGGCCTGCCTGTGGCACGCACTCCACGAGCTCGGCTACCGCGTCTCCGCCCTGCACGTGAACCACGGCCTCCGCGGCGCCGAATCCGACGAGGACGCCCGCTTCTGCCGGGAGCAACTCGGGGCGGAGGTCATCGACGCGCCCGTGCCCGCACGGCCCACCGAGG
>JBKPHO010000444.1:0-5128 GCA_046729915.1 Actinomycetota bacterium
GCCTACTTCAAGTACGTCAACGCCCACGGCGGCGTCTACGGCCGCAAGATCCGCTACCTCTACCGCGACGACGGCTACGACCCCTCGCGCACCGTCGACCAGACGCGCGAGCTCGTCCAGCAGGACAAGGTCTTCGCGATCTTCAACACCGTCGGCACCGAGCACAACCTGGCGATCCGCGGCTACCTGAACGCGCTGAAGGTGCCGCAGATCTTCGGCGGCACTGGCTCGAGCGCGATCGGCCGAGGCTTCAAGAAGTACCCATGGACGATGGGCTACCTGCCGAGCTTCGTCGGCGAAGGCGCGATCTACGGGCGCTACGTCGTCAAGCACGGGCCGAAGGCGCGGATCGCGGTGCTCTACGAGAACAGCGACTACGGCAAGGACCTGCTGCACGGGCTCGAGCGCGGGCTCGGCAGGCGCGCCTCGCGGATCGTCGCCAAGGCGTCCTACGAGATCAACGACACCGACATCGCCTCGCAGATCGCGAAGCTGCGCCGCTCCAAGGCCGACACGTTCATGCTCTTCGCGCTGCCGCAGCAGGCGATCGGGTCGTTCTACCAGGCCTACAAGCTCGGCTGGCACCCGCTGATCTTCGTCAGCGCCGTCTCGATCGAGCCGAGCGCCATGGGCGTGGCGCGCGCAGCCACGAACGGCAAGGAGACGAACGGCGCGCTCAGCGTCGCCTTCGTCAAGGACCCGACCTCGCCTGTCTGGCGCAAGGACAAGGCCGTTGCGCTCTACCGCAAGATCATGAAGCGCTACTTCCCGGGCGGGAGGGCGTCCGACGTCTACAACTGGTACGGCATGACCGTCGCCTACTCGCTGGTCGACGCCCTCAAGCACGCGGGCCGCGACCCCACGCGCGAGAGCCTGCGACGGGCGATGACGCACATGAACGAGCGGCACAACCCGTTCCTGCTCCCGGGGATCACGGTGAAGACGAGCCCCACGAATTACTTCCCGATCACGAAGGCGCGGATGGTTCGGTACCGAAAGAACCTGTGGGTCCTGTTCGGCCCATTGGTCAAGGCTCGCTAGTGAAGAGCTCGATTTCCGTGTTAACTATGGGCCGAGTCGGACCTCTCAGTTCACCAACCAGGTCACCCAGGGGACCTCGAGAAAGAAGGGGCTACATGAAGAAGTCATTGCGCCTGGCACTGCTCGTCTGTGCCAGCTTCGTCGGGCTCGCGTTCGCGGGGCCGGCGCTCGCGGCGTATGACCCGTCGCTGCAGATCGAGCAGTCGAGCTACAAGCTCGGCGCGAAGGCGACAGCGGACGTGTTCATCGCAATCAGCCAGGACGCGGACCCGACCGCGAAGCTGACGATCTTCTCGCCGGCGGGCTACAGCGCGAACCTGACGGCCGCGCCCGGCTCGAAGATCGGCTCGGTCGTGGCCATCGTCAAGGCGAAGCAGCTGGGCAATGCGCTGCTGCCGCTCGCCGGTGACGTGGTCGTTGCCAATCCGGCCGACCCCACCATCGTGGCTGCCGCGACCAGATGCACGGGCACGGCGACGCACGCGACGATCTGGGTGCTCAACACGAGCCTCCAGGGGCAGACGGTCGCGATTCCGGTGTTCGTCGACCGGGTCGGCCCGCTGGTCACGCAGCAGGTCTGCCTGCCCTCGCCGGACATCCCGCAGTCGGCCGGCGGCGCCACGTTCGGCGCGCAGCTCGTGCTCGCCGATTTCACGGTCAAGGGCGTCTTCACGAACGCCGCTACGAAGAACGGATACGAGTGGGCGGGCATCTTCACCCCGTACACCCCGGGTACCGGGACGCCGAACCAGGCCGGGACCGTGGAGTGGCGAACGTACGTCGGGCTCCCGTCGTCGCTGACGCTCTCGAAGGCAAAGGCGAAGAAGGGCTCCAAGCTCGTCGGCCGCATCTCCGTCGCGGGCCTGAGCCCCCGCGGGATCCGCCTCAACCTCTACGCGGGGAAGAAGCGCAACCCGGCACCGAGTGCGACCTCGCTCGGCACCGGCAAGCGGGTTGCCCGCACTGCGAAATTACCTGTGAGCGGGAAGTACTCGATGGTCCGCCGCCCGGTGAAGTTCACCACGTACTTCCAGACACGGTTCGAGAACTACCTGACCGACTGCAGCGGGGCCTCGCCCTCGGGTCTCCCCGTGAAATGCAACGGGGAGTTCCTCGCCTCGGTCGCGAGCAACCAGGTCAAGGTCACCAAGCCGAGGAAGAAGCGGCACTAACCCTGTAAGCCAAGCGGGGCCTTCTTCGGAGGGCCCCGCTCAGCGCTCCGCCGGGAGGTCCTCGTGGCGCGACCACTCGTGCCACGAGCCTGGGTAGTTGCGCGCGTCGTAGCCCGCCGAGCGCAGCGCCAGCGCGGCCAGTGCCGAGCGGGAGCCCGAGTGGCAGTAGGCCACGATCTCCGCTCCCTCGGGGAGGCCTGCGAGCTCGCGGACGCCCCACGGCTCGTGCGGGCGGCCGGGCGCGGCGAAGAGCCGTTCGACCTCCAGGTGGCGCGCCCCCGGGATGTGGCCCTGGCGGGGGTCGCACGGGTAGCCGCCGCGGCCGGTGAACTCCTCCGGGGTGCGCACGTCGAGGATCGTCAGCCCGCGATCGCCGAGCCGGTCGCGCAGGTCCTCCCAGGTCGGCACCGCCTCGGGCCGCGGCTCGAGGCTCACCTTCGTCTTCTGCAGCTCGACCGGGCCCTGCTCGAGCTCTTCGGGCCACGACGCGACCCCGCCCACGAGCACCGCCACCTGTGGGTGGCCGGCGACGAGGGCGGCCTGCGCCGAGGCCGCCGCGCCGACGAGGTCGCCGCGGTCGTAGAGAACGAGCCGCTCGGAACCGGTGACGCCGTGACGGCCGAGCCGCCGCTGTACCTCGACCGCGAACTCGCGCACGGTCTCGCGCGTGGCGAGCGGAGGAGGCGACCCGAGCACGAGCGGGATCGAGCCCGGCAGATGCCCGCGCTGGTGAGCATTCGGGCCGCGCACGTCGCCGAGCACGAGATCCTCCTCGTCCAGGTGCTCCCGCACCCACGCCGCGTCGACGAGCGGCGGAAGGTCAGACATCGGCGAGAAAACCCGCCAAGGCTGCGTTGAACTCGTCAGGCTGCTCGAGGTTGGGGAGGTGGCGCGCGCCGGCGAACGCCCTGAAGCGCCCGTGCGGCGCGATCCCGGCCTGCTGCTGCGCTTCGTCCGGAGGAAAAAAGATGTCGCCCTCGCCCACTGCAACCAGCAGCGGGCCGCGGAACGCCGCGAGGGTGTCGGATCGATCTTCGCGGTCGCGGATCGCGATGAGCGCCTCCACGAGCTCGTCGCTGTCGCGGTCGAGCGTGAGCTCGCGCGCACGGCCGACCGCATCTCCATTCGCATTCTCGAGCAGCAGCTTCGGCCGCTGGTTCTCCCACAACGCCTCGGACCCGCCGTTCTCGATCAGCGCCTTCGTGTCGGCACGACCTGCTCGCCGCTCCGGCGAGTCGGCGTCGGCGCGTGCATCGAGGAGGGCCATGCCGCGTACCCGCGCCGGCTCCAGGTGTGCCATCGCGAGAGCCGTGTACCCGCCCATCGAGGCGCCGACCAGCGCGAGCTCGCCGTCCTCCTCGGCGAGCACCGAAGAGGCATAGTCGTCGATTGTGCTCCCGCGCCCGTACAGGCGGGGCGTCACGACCTCATAGTCGCGCAGCGCGTCGAGTTGCGGGTCCCACATCCGTTCGTCCAGCGGATACGCATGGAGGAGGACGACCTTCACAGCGCGGCGACGACGGCGCGCTCGGCCGCGATCGCCGGCCGCGCCGACACGCGCTCGAGCCAGTCCGCGAGCGACGGTCCGAGCTCGACCTCGAAGCGCTCGAGCGCCCGCAGGATCCACGGGACGTAGCCGATGTCGGCGAGCCCGTACTCGCGTTCGGTCATGTACGGCTGAGCCTCGAGCGCCCCGTCGAGCTCGGCGAGCCTCGCGCCGAGCTGCTCCCCGTTGCCGCGGCGCGCCTCGTAGTACGCGTCGCCGAGCCGGTCGTCGAACCGCTGCAGCCACAGGCGCCCGAGCGCGCGCTCCGCGGGGTCGGCGGGCCACAGCGCCGGTTCGGGATAGCGCTCCTCGAGGTACTCCATGATCACCACTGACTCCGGCAGCACGAGCCCCTCGTCCTCCTCGTAGACCGGCACCTTGCCCAGCGGGTTCTTCTCGTAGAGCCAGGCCGGCCGGCCGTCCAGGTCGATCTCGACGGCCTCGTACCCGATCCCCTTCTCCGCGAGCGTGATGCGCGCCCTCGCGGCGTACGGGCAGCGATCGGCGGTGTAGAGGGTGGGCACGGGATGAGCCTACCCGCGTCCGGCGCCCTCGAGACCCATCTCGGCCGCGATCTCCTGCAGGAGCTCCGGCGCGGGCGGCAGCTCGTCGGGCGATGACGCGGTGCGGGCGAGCGCACGGAAGCGCGCCGGGTCGGCGCCGGTGAGCCGCGAGACGACGGTCGCGTTCGCGGCGAGGGCGACCACGTCGCCGGGCGGCAACGGCGCGAAGTACTCCGGGACCGACTGGTACTCGTCCACGATGCGGCCGCGCTCGAAGAGCGCGTAGCGGACGACGGCGCCGGCCTCGACGCCGATCGCGCAGACGACCGCGGCGGTCGCGTTCGAGAGCTCCGAGGCGAGCCGCTCGCGCGCGGCGCGATCGCGATCGACGAGCTCGGCGTAGACGGCGACCCAGCCGTTGCGCGGTCCCACCACCCGCGCGCCGGAGCCGCCGAAGCGCGGCATGTACCTCGCGACGGCGGCCTCGACCCCGTCGCGATCGTCGGTCTGGACATGCAGCGAAGCGAACGACTCGCCGGCCTCCGCGCGGCGTTCGAGCCGCTCGATCGGCACCATCAGCCGCATGGCCCACTCGGTGAAGCCGAGCCGCCGCCACACTTGCCGGCCGACTTCGTTGCCCGTCGCCACATCGAGCGTCATGTGCTCGATCCCCTGCTCGCGCGCACGCGCGCCGAATTCGCGCAGGAGCGCCGTCGTCACCCCCTCGCGACGCCGCTCCGGCCGAACGTAGACGATGTTCACGTGCGCGTAGCCGTGCGGGTCGAGCTCCCCGAACGCGTAGCCGATCGGCTCGCCCTCGTCCTCGGCGAGCAGCACGAGCTTCCCCTCGAACATCTGCGGCGTGA
>JBKPHO010000445.1:0-2307 GCA_046729915.1 Actinomycetota bacterium
CGGTGCTCCCCCGGAGCGCTTCGCGTATGCGCGCGCGGCGCGCTTCGGCTCGCGCACTGCGATGTCGAGATCCACGAGGTCCCGCCCGAGGAGCTCGTCGCGCACCGCACCGCCGACGACCCAGGCCTCCTCCCCGGCCAACACCTCGCGAGCCGCATCAAGCATCGATGACCACCCTCCTGGCGCGGCGCCCGTCGGCGTTGACCCCGCACACCAGCTCGTAGTTGATCGTCCCCGCAACCTCGGCGTGTTTCTCAGCGAGCACGCCGTGGCCGAGGATCGTCACCGGCGCGCCGACCGGCTCCTCGCCCTCGAGCTCGACCGCGAAGGCGTCCATCGAGATCGTCCCCACGACGCGCCGGGGCTCGCCGCTGACCCGCACGTCCGTCCCGGTCAGGTCGCGCCGGAAGCCGTCCGCATAGCCGACCGGCACGATCCCGATCCAGGTCGGCTGCTCGGCGACGAACCGCCGTCCGTAGCCGGTGCTCTCCCCGGCCTCGAGCCGCTTCACCTGCGCCAGGTAGCTGCGCCACGAAAGCGCGGGCTCGAGCCCGTCCGCGGCGGGGTCCTCGCCGAAAGGAGAGAGTCCATAGAGCGCGACCCCGCAGCGCGCGGCATCGAATCGCGAGCCCGGCAGCCGTAGTGCCGCGGCGCTGTTCGCGAGGTGCCGCATCAGGTGGGAGTACGGCTCGGTCGCGCGCCGGAACCGCCCGATCTGCGCGTCGGCGAAGGCCGGGTCGGAGTCCGCGGTGGCGAGGTGCGACATCAGGCCGACCACCTCGGCCCCGGGCTTCGGCAGCTCGGAGAGTCCCCAGCGCCCCATTCCGGTGTCCAGCTTGAGGTGGACGCGGACGCCTTCGGGGATATCGTCCTCCCAGACGGCGAGCTCGAGGTTCGCCTCGCGCGCCTCCGCTACCTCGCGGCTGGTCGATACCGGGCCCATGACCAGGACGCGCGCGAGCGGGAACTCGTGCCGCAACTCGAGCGCCTCGGGCACGGTCGCAACGCAGAGTGCGCCGGCGCCCTCGTCCACTACGGCGGCCGCCACGTCGACGGCGCCGTGGCCGTACGCGTTCGCTTTGACCACCGCCCAGAGCTGCGAGCCCTCGAGCGCCCGCAGCAGCGTCCGCGCGTTGCGCCGGATCGCGCCGAGGTCGACCGTCAGCTCAGACCGGTGCATCGAGCACCAGCGGCAGCGCCGCCACCACGTCGCTGGCGATCGCGCCGGACTGGGGGATCGTCCTGGACGCGAGCTGCTGCGCGGCGGCTGCGGCGGCCGCCGCGATTCGGGCCTCCACTCCTTTCGCGAGAAAGGCTGCGACGATGCCGGTGAGAACGTCGCCGCTGCCGGCCGTAGCCAGCGCGGGCGTGCCGAGCGAGACGACGAGCACGCCGTCGCTCCCCGGCGCGGCCACGAGCGTGTCGGCGCCCTTGAGCAGGCAGACGCTGCCGAAGGTCTCGGCGCCACGCCGCACGGCCTCGAGGCGGTGCGCCGCGACCCACTCCGACCTGACGCCGAGGAGCCGCGCGAGCTCGCCCTCGTGCGGGGTCAGCACCGTCGCCGCCGAACGCTGCGGCGGCTCGAGCCCGTGCAGGCCGTCCGCGTCGACGACCGCCGGCCGGTCGAGCTCGGCCAGCAGGCGCCGCACGACCTCCTGCGGGCCCGTGCCGCGCCCGAGCCCCGGGCCCAGTGCGAGCGAGCCCGCCTTGGCGGCGAACTCCGCGATCGGCTCGATCGCGCGCGGCGAGATCGTGCCGCCCTCCTCCGGGCACGGCAGCTTCACCGCCTCGAGCAGCCGTTGCTCGAAGACCGGGAGCGTCGACTCGGGGACCGCGACCGCGACGTACCCCGCGTCCGCGCGAAAGGCGGCCTCGGCGGCCAGGGAGGGCGCGCCCGTGAGGCCGCGCGAGCCGCCGACGAGGAGCACCGTTCCCGCCGAGTACTTGTTCTGCTCGGGGCGACGCCGAGGCACCTCGGCGAGAATCGCGGGCGTCACGAGCCGGTTCGCCGTCTCGAGCCGGTCGAGGCCGATGTCGGCGACGACGACCTCGCCCGCGTGGAAGCGGCCCGGCGCCACCTCGAGCCCGACCTTCGGCCCGTGCATGGTGACCGTTACCGCCGCGTTCACGCAGGCGCCGGCCACCTCTCCCGTGGACGCGTCGACCCCCGAGGGCAGGTCGACGGAGACGATCGGCTTCCCGGCCGCGTTCATGGCCTCGATCGCCCGCGCCGCATCCTCGCGCGGCTCGCCGTGGAAGCCGGTCCCGAAGAGCGCGTCGATGATCACGTCGGCTTCTTCGACAGGT
>JBKPHO010000446.1:0-2004 GCA_046729915.1 Actinomycetota bacterium
GGCATCGAGACGAAACTCAGACACGCGTGACAGATTCCGAGGTCGTCGAGGTCGAGGACGAGCCGACGCGCGAGCTCGGCGGCGTCCCTGGACGAGATCGAGCTGGCCATCGCCACAGGGAAGCAGCAGCCGAGTCACGCGTGTGAAACGCCTTCGTGCCGAAGGCGTCACGTTCGATCAACAGATCTCGATGCCAAGATGTGCGTTGATGCCCAAGCTCCGCACGACCGTGGCTATCGATGAGCGAGTCATGCGCGCCCTCCATGCAAAGGCCGCCCGGACCGGCCAGAGCAAGGGCGACGTCATCGAGGATGCACTACGTCGATACCTCGGCCTCGACCTGCTCGAGCGGGTGCGGGAGCGGGCCGACCTGGACGAGTACGAGGCGATGAAGCTGTCGCTCGACGCGCAACGGTCGGCGCGTAGTCCTGGCGGCTAACCCCGCAGCGGGACCGAGGAGTGAGTCGCTCGATCTACTCGAAGCGGTCCGCAGAAAGAAGAAAGGCGGCCCGCGCGGGGCCGCCCTTCACATCTGCGCATCCTTACCCGTCTCTGCGGCCCAGGCGGGCAAGTCACGCTGATCCGATGTTGGCTCGATTCGCCGATCGCGCCCTCCCCCAGGAGGGGGATTTTTTCGCCCAACGCGAAGCGGGACCGCCGCCCGGCCCCATCTTCGCGTCTCCCGTGAGAGAGAGCCGCATGAAGTCGTCGGGCCCCGCCGCATCGGGCCCTTCGTCTGTCTCCGAGGCGCCCCCGCCGCATCGGGGCGCGTCTCGGTTGCATGCCAACTATCGGATAGAGCGGCCTACTTGATCCATAACCCTTCTACGGTTGACTACCGCACTTCACCAGCCCGTTCCCGCCCCAAAAGCCCGGAAAGTCCGACCCGATCGGGGGATGCGCTGGCTGCGCCGCCCCGAAAGACCCGTGACGTGGGAATCGCGGATCGCGACTACATGCGCGCCCACGCCGCATGCGGCAAAGATCCCCACGCGGTCGCCGTAGCAGCCGGGTACCCAGAGGTCCCGTGGGGCGAGAACATCTACTCCGGCTCCGGGCCGGTCATGCCGGCTCGCGTGGCCGCGGACGGCTGGCTGAACTCGCCCCACCACCGCGAGAACCTGTTCCGGCCGCAATGGACCGAGCAGGGCATCGCCGTCGTCATCGCCAAGCGTTTCAAGGGCCAGAGCAACGTCGCGATCTGGGTCTCGCAGTTCGGCGAGCGCCGCTGAATCAGGACTCGGCGGTCTCGACGAACCGGCACAGCGCGTTCGCGAGCCGCATCTGCTCGACCGTACGGCAGTTCGCGTCGAGCAACCGAGGCGAGCACACGAGGTACGCAAGGCACTGCGCCCGCGAGATCGCCACGTTGAGCCGGTTCCGCGAGAACAGGAAGTCGAGCCCCCGCGGGACGTCCTCCGAGCTCGAGCTCCCCATCGCGTAGAAGACCACCGGCGCCTGCTGGCCCTGGAACTTGTCCACCGTCCCGACCGCGACCGCCCGCGGGAGCTTGTCGCGCAAACAACGCACGTGCGCGTTGTACGGCGCCACCACGATCACGTCCTCGTACCGCAGCGCCCGCTCCCCGCGCTCGTCCCGGTACCCACTACCGACCAGCCGCGCCACCTCCGTCGCCACCGCCTCGGCCTCCTCGGGCGCCTGCGTCCGGTTCCCCTCGTGCGCCACAGGCAGGAAGCGGATCCCGTTCCCGTCCGCGACCGACCGCTCCAGACACACCGGAGCCGGCTCCAGCCGCCCGTCGTAGAACGTCGCCGAGACGAACGCGTTCACCTCCGGGCGCATCCGCCAGGTCTCATCCAGGAACCACCCCATCCCCTCACGCACCGTCTCGTCGGGGCCCAGCAGATGCTGCAGCGCCGACGCACTCGCCCCCGGCGGGTGCGACCCCTGCGAGACCTGCGCCAGCTGGTTCGGGTCACCGAGCAAGACCACACTCCGAGCCGCACAACCGACGGCCAGCACATCGGCAAGCGAAACCTGGCC
>JBKPHO010000447.1:0-1680 GCA_046729915.1 Actinomycetota bacterium
CAGATGAAGTGCGTCGCGTGCCGCAAGGACGCACCGACCGTGACGGATGCCGAGGTCGCCGAACTTCATCGCCAAGTCTCTGACTGGGACATCGTCGAGCTCGATGGAATCAAACGCCTGAGACGCGTCTTTTCGGTCGACGATTTTGCGCAGGCGTTGGAATTCACGAAGAGGGTTGGCGAGCTTGCAGAGGAAGAGGGGCATCACCCCGCGCTGCTGACCGAATGGGGTAGGACGACGGTCACATGGTGGACGCACAAGATCAGGGGCCTGCATCGCAACGATTTCATCATGGCGGCAAAAACGGACGAGCTGTATCAACGGTGAACCGATCGGATAGATAGAGCCGATTGCCGTCGATTGCAACCGCCGGGCTCCATAGACGCTTCGCCCCGGCCTTGCCGATTCCATGATTGTCCCGGCGTCTCTACTTGAAGATGTTCACCGCACGTGCGACAACGAGTAGGACGGTCACCGACGAGACGGTGGCCTCCGTCAGCATCAAGCCCTTCGCCGCTTGCGTGAGCGGCATCGTGTCGGTCGGGCTGAACGCGATCGAGTTCGTGAAGGAGACGTACAGGTAGTCGAAGAGACGCGGGCGCCAGCCGGGCGCGGCCAGCTCCGGATCGGACTGCTGAGGAAACAGGAAGTCGGCCGGCGGCGGGCTTGGCTCGAGCCTGCGCGCAGGCCCGCCGCGGTCGATGGTCCAGAACCAGAGGCCGAAGGTGATCGTGTTCGTGGTCCAGACGATCAGTGCCTTGACCAGAAGCTGCCCGCCGTCATGCTCGTGGCCCCCGATCAGCGAGGCGACGAGGGCGACGAGCAGGAGCGCGTTGGCGAGGCTGACGACGCGAAGAGCGCAACACTCACCGCGGTGCGATGGCCGAGCCGCTCTAGGCAGTGGCGGGAACGATCAAATACGAGCGGGACGAGCAACAGGGCCTCGGGCACGATGCCGATCAGGCACGCCCACCAGGGAACCCGCCAGAGCGTCCAGTGCCCCGCACGGATGGTCAGGCCGATCGCGAGCTGGAGCGCCATGACGATCAGAACGGCTGGTGCCGCTTCGAAGCGGGCTTCGAATGCTTCCTCCCGCGCGGGTTCGGGATCGGCTCCTGGGTCGGCAGGGACGGCGCTGTGCCCGGACGTCGTCTCTACACCGCCCTATGCTCGATGCCTCTCCCGCGCGCGGGCGACGAGTTCGATGCCCGGGCGTGGGTCCGTCCGAAGACCGAACCGTCCTCGAGGGAGAAGTTCAGCAGGTCGTCGAAATCGGGGACCACCTGAGGCCAGTCCGGCAACGCTTCGCCGTTGGGATCGCAGGTCTTGACGAAGTTGCCGACGTACGTGTTGAACGTCGTGGCCATCGCCCCGTCGTTCGGCGTGACTGCGTCCCTGTAGCGTCCCGCGAGCGTGTCGAACATGAACGGCAGCTTCCCCGCGTGGACCTGGCCCTTCGAATTTGGTCAAGGACGACACGCGGCTGGCGAGCGAGGGCGTGCGTCATCGTTCGGCAGACGCGATGCCCGCACGCGCCAGCATCCGCCGCAGGTCGACGATCATCTGCTGGTCGATGTCCTTGGCGTGCGGCGGCTGCAGCACCTCGGTCTCGCCGCCGAGTGTGACCTTGAGCTTTCCGTTGTGTTCTTCGCTCGCGGTGCCGACTGCCTCGAGCAGCGA
>JBKPHO010000448.1:0-3446 GCA_046729915.1 Actinomycetota bacterium
CAGGTCACCGCAGTCGTCGTCGGCCCTCGCCGGCCCGAGCAGCTGGAGTCCGCGCTCGCCGCGACCGAGCTCGAGCTGACCCCGCAGGAACGGGCCGAGCTGGCGGGGCTCTTCGCGTGAGCGAGCTCCTCGTCATCGGGCACGACGAGGTGAAGCGCCTGCTGCCGATGGAGGAGTGCATCGAGTTGATGGCCTCGGTGCTCGCCGACCTGGCGCGTGGCGCCGTCTGGCAGCCGCTGCGGTTCGTCGTCAGGCCCCCCGACGAGCCGAGCCTGATGGGGCTGATGCCCGCGCACCGCTCCGCGCCCACCGCGTCGTACGGTCTGAAGGCGGTCTGCATCTTCCCGGGTAACGCGGCGCGAGGACTCGACCTGCACCAGGGGGGAGTGCTGCTCTTCGACGGCGAGACCGGCGCCCTGCGCGCACTCGTCGACGCGTCCGCGGTGACCGCGACGCGCACGGCCGCGGTCTCGGCGGTCGCGACGCGAGCGCTGGCTCGCGAGGACGCACGGGAGCTCGCGATTCTCGGCACAGGTGTGCAGGCGCGGGCGCACCTGGAGGCGATGGTGGCGGTCCGGCCGTTCGAGCGCGGCCGCGTTTGGAGCCGCACTGCCGAGCACGCCGACACCTTCGCGGCCAAGGCGCAGGTGCCGTTCCCGGTCGAGGCCGTTGGGAGCGCGGAGGAGGCCGTCCGCGGTGCGGACGTGGTCGTGACCGCGACGTCCTCCGTCGGGCCCATCGTGCGGCGCGCCTGGCTGGCGCCGGGCACGCATGTGAACGCCGTCGGCTCCTCCATCCCCACCGCGCGGGAGCTCGACGCCGACACGGTGGCAGCGGCGGCACTCTTCGCGGACACCCGCGAGTCGATGGTCAACGAGGGCGGCGACTACCTGTTCGCCGTGCGCGAGGTCGACATCGGCCCGGAGCACATTCGGGCCGAGCTCGGCGAAGTGCTCATCGGCTCGCGCGAAGGCAGGCGGACGGACGATGAGCTGACCGTCTTCAAGTCGCTGGGCCTGGCGGCCGAAGATCTCGCGGCGGCGGAGCACGTCTACGGGCGCGCGCAGGCTGCCGGAGCCGGAGCGTCAGTGCCGTTTTGATCGCGATCGAAAAGATCCGCGCGGCGCGCGAGCGCCTCGCCGGGAGGGTGCTGCGCACGCCGCTCGTCCGGCTCGACATGCCAGAGCAGCCCGGGACGATCTACCTGAAGCTCGAGAACCTCCAGCCGATCGGCTCGTTCAAGCTCCGTGGGGCGCTGAACGCTGTCCTGCAGTCAAACCCGGCCGACCTGCGCGCCGGCGTGGTGACGGCCAGCGCGGGGAACATGGGCCAGGGCGTAGCGTGGGCAGCGCGGGAGCTGGGTCTCGCGTGCACCGTCGTCGTTCCCGAGCACGCGCCCGAGACGAAGCTCGCGGCGATCGAGCGGCTCGGCGGCGGCGTGCTGAAGGTGCCGTACGAGCGCTGGTGGCAAGCAATCTCGGAGTCGAGCTTCTCCGAGGCGGACGGCGTCTTCATCCATCCGGTCCAAGACGAACGGGTCATGGCGGGCAACGGCACGATCGGCCTGGAGATCCTCGACGATCTTCCGGACCCGCATCGCGTACTCGTGCCGTTCGGCGGCGGAGGGCTCAGCGTCGGAATCGCGAGCGCCGTCAAGGCCGTGCGGCCGGCCACGAGCGTCTACGCGGTCGAGCCCGAGACAGGCGCGCCCCTCACGGCCGCGTTCGAGTCGGGCGAGCCGCACCCGGTCGAGTACCAGGTTTCCTTCGTTGACGGCTCCGGCGCGCCGGCGCTGCTGCCGGCGATGTGGTCACACGCCCGCGGGCTGCTCGACGGCGCGTTCAGCGTGTCGCTCGACGGAACCGCTGGGGCGGTTCGCCTCCTCGCCGGACGCGCCCGCGTCGTCGCGGAAGGCGCCGGCGCCCTAGCGCTCGCGGCCGCTCTCACTCATGGCTGGGACGAGAACGTCGTCTGCGTCGTATCGGGCGGGAACATCGACGCGTCGAAGCTGACACAGATCCTGGCGGGCACGACGCCGAGCGCCTGAGCCGGCGGCAATCAAGAACGCTGGGGCGTGAGTCGCTGTGCCGTTCTTAGCTCGCGTCTTCGTGTGTGTGTGCAGGTGAGCGTCTAGTTTCTGAATGGGCCGGGCAGGATTCGAACCTGCGACCTTGGGATTAAAAGTGGATGCCGCCGGGTTCGCGTGCGCTCAGATGAGCTCGCAAGGCCGCATCACTGAGCGAATCGCCTCTGCTGAGATCGGGCCTCGTAGCGGAACCCTGTTGACCCGCTGTTGACCCGATTTGTCTGCGATTCTGACAACACGCCTCTATGCGGGCAGGCGCTCTGCCGACGCAGCCTGCTCCGCGAACAGCTTGATCAGCTCAGCGCGAGACCGCACATCCAGCTTGCGATAGGCGCGACCCAGGTGGAACTCGACCGTCTTCGGACTGAGGAAGAGCCGCGCGCCGATCTCCTTGTTCGTCAGTCCCTCCGCGGCCCCGAGTGAAACCTGGAGCTCTTGAGGCGTCAGCTGTTCGTGAGCCGCGGGCTTTCGGCTCCGCAGGCGCTCGCCGCTCGCCCGCAGTTCCGCGCGGGCCCGCTCTTCCCATGGTCGTGCGCCGAGGAGTTCGAATGTCTCGAGTGCGGGGTGAAGCTGGGCGCGCGCAAGGCGCGGCCGCCGGAGGCGTCGAAGCCGTTCCCCGTAGGCCAGCTGCGTCCGCGCGCGCTCGAATTCATTGGCGTCAGCGTCATGAAGCTCGAGTGCTGCCTCGAACGCCTCGCCGGCGTCGCCATCGTCCGCGAGCAGCGCCCGGCAACGCGCTCCGACCGCACGCGCCGAGCGGCTTTCGGTCAGCTCGGCGTTCTCGAGCACGCGCGCGAGCTGCTTCGACGCTTCGGCGTTCTTGCCCAAACGCGCCTGCGCTTCGATCAGGTCGCCATGTACGGGGAGCGTGTTCGGGAGGCGAACGCCTCCGTCCGCGAGCAGCTGGGCCGCTGGCTCGAGCCAGTCCGCGGCTGCTGCAACGTCGCCGCGGGCGATCGCCGCCAGCCCGAGCCCGCCACGAGCGCGGACCTCGTTGTAGCGGTCACCTCGAGCCGTCGTGATACGAAGCGAGCGACGGCCGTGAGCGTTCGCGTCGTCGCAGCGCCCCAGCGTTGCTTCGACGAGCGAGAGCCAGGCGAGCGAGGATGCGAGGGCGACGTCGTTACCGAGGGGCTCGGTCAACTGGATCGCCTCGAGCGAGGCGGCGTAGGCGGCCGCCGGCCGGCCCATTAGCAGCTCCAAGCGCGCCAGCATGTCTACGGCGTAGGACAGGTTGCCGAGGGCGTGCGCCTTGCGAGCGTGCTCGATGATCAGCTCGAGCCGAGAGCGGGCGCGCACGTAGTCCTCGAGGAAGATGAAGCGCGCCGCGAAGTCGATCGCGAGGACGGTGCCGACGTCT
>JBKPHO010000449.1:0-10740 GCA_046729915.1 Actinomycetota bacterium
TGGTCGTCGGTGCCGTTCATCAGCGTCAGCACGACGTCGCGGCCGTGGAGGATGTGGAACGACTCCTCCCAGCAGATCTTCTTCATGATCCGCGCGTAGGGCGCGTACGAGCACTTGAGCAGCGCCTTCTGGCTGATGATCGCGGCCGCGTCGACCAGCCAGGCGATCACCCCGACGTCGCCCCACGTCTTCGTGGGGTAGTGGAACACGTTGTGGAACTTCGACTTGCCGGAGATCAGGTCCTCGAGGCACTGCTCCCGCGGCTTGCCGAGGTCCTCGACGACGCGGTAGATCAGCTGGGCGTGCCCGACCTCGTCCTGCACCTTCGCCGTCAGCGCCAGCTTTCGCTGCAGAGTCGGCGCGCGCAGGATCCACTCCCGCTCGGGCAATACGCCCATCAGCTCGGAGTTCGCGTGCATCTCGATGAACTTCCGCAGCCGCGCGCGGTACTCGTCGGGCATCCAGTCGCCGGCCTCGACCTGGCCGCCGGCCTGGACGTACTCGAGGAGCTCCAGCTCGCGCGCCTCCATAACCGAACGGTCGTTAGGGTACCAGCGCTAGGCGGTTCCGCACGCGCCGCAGAAGTCCGATCCGACGCGCCGCGGCTGCGCGCACCGCGCGCACGGGGCGATTACGTCGCGCCCGCAGCCTTCGCAGTGCTCGCTGCCGCGCACGGGATACCCGCAGAAGGGGCACTCGCCCTTGCGCACCCGCCGGTGCGGGATCCGCCTAGCGAGGTAGCGCTGGAGCGCCGCGAAGGCCATCAGCGTGAGGCCGACGCCCACGACCGACAGGACGAAGGGCCCCAGGTCGAGCGGCTCGAAGTAGTCGGTGAGGTAGTCCGTGGCCATGACGAGCGCGAGGATCGCGGCGTAGACGACGACTGCCAGTGCGACCGGGAAGTACCGCGAGCGCCGCCGTCGCAGCCGCGACAGAAGCCAGTAGCCGAACGCCAGGGACGCAACCACGAATGCCAACCGCAGTCCGAAGGCCAGCAGCTCTCGCTTGTGTAAACGGCCCGTCTGAACCTGATCGATGCGACGCTGGGCGGCCTCGGCCGCCGGTCTCGCGGCGAGCACCGCGTTCCGCGCTGCGGCTTGACGGCCCTGCGACTCCGCGAAGGCCGCGCGCGCGGCGTCGTACCGGCGGCCGAGCCGCGTCGCCTCGGCGCGACGTGCCTCGAGGGCGGTTCGGTAGGCCTCTCGCCGCAGCTCGAGCTCGTTCTGCGAAGCGGCGACCGAACTGTCCGCGCGCGTGAGCCGGCCCTGCGCCGCCTGCAGGCGGTCGACCGCGCCCTTCTCGGCCGGCGTTCCTCGGTAGGAATAGTCGGGCGGCGCGGACGACCGGACCGCGTCGTCGATCTTGGTGTAGGCCCAGATCCCGCCAATCAGGAGGAAGACGACGAGTACGGCGGCCAGCAGCCGTTCGCTCGGGGTAGCCCTGATCTCGTCGACGTCGACTCGCGTGCTCATGGAGCTCCCTTCGGTCTCGTTCGCGGCCGCAGGTGGACGACGAGCTCGCAGTCCAGCGCCTCGGCGATCCGGAGCAGCGTGTCGATCCGGGGCGGCCTGCCTCCCGACTCGAGCCGGGCGATGGCCGACTGAGTGGTCCCCGTCAGCTCGGCGAGCTCTGCCTGCGACAGGCCGCGTGCCTTCCGCTGCTCCGCGACCTGCCCCGCGATGCGAGCGAAGAACCACCCCTGGTCGGGATCGACGTGGGCGAGCCTTTCGCGGAGCCGCTCGAAGGCATCAGCGCTCATATAGCATCTCTGCAATGATAGCAAATACGCGATAGCAACGAGCGGTCGTTAGGGTTGGCGATCATGTCCGCCAGACGCACCGAGCTCACGCGGCAGGCGGCCCGGCTCTTCGCGGAGAAGGGCTACCACGGCACCTCGATCGGCGAGATCGCCGAGGCGCTCGGCGTGCAGAAGGGCTCGCTCTACGCGCACATCGACTCGAAGCAGGACCTGCTCTACGAGACGATGGCCGAAGGCGCGCGCGCCTTCCATGGCGGCCTCGACGCGATCCCGGACGAGCTGCGGCCGGTCGAGAAGATCCGGCTGGCCCTGCGCTCGCACCTGCGGGTGGTCGCCGACCAGCTCGACGTGGCGACCGTCTTCGTGCAGGAGTGGCGATACCTCGAGGGCGAGCGGCGCGAGGAGATCCTGGGGGAGCGGCGGCGCTACGAGGAGCGGATCCGGGCGCTCTTCCGCGAGGGCCGCGAGCTCGGCGAGCTCCGGAGCGACCTCGACGATGCGACCGCCGCGCTGCTCGCGCTCTCGGCGGCGAACTGGGCCTACACGTGGCTCCAGCCCGGGCGGGACACCGACCAGCTCGCGGACCGCTTCTACGAGCTACTGATAAACGGCATGCGCGGTTACGCGACGCCGGGCTGACCGAGCGGCAGGCGGCTGAGCTCGCGCCAGCGGCGGTCGTCGTCCTCGACGAAGAGGCTCGCATCGCGGACGCGCGTCTCGACGGGGAGGTGCGCTTCCACCGCAACGGCGATACGGTCGAGCAGCCCTTGGTCCCGCGACTCGGCCACCGTCAGGTGCGGGATCACGGTGTCGAAGGCGCCCTCGTAGGGCGGGTGCTCAGGCCACTCGGCTGAGATCGCCGCGGTCAGCGCGAGGAACGGCTCGGTGGGCTCGGGGTCGAGGTAGAGCACCTCGGGGAAGCGCGCCGTCCGCCGGAAGACGAGGTCGAACGCGTGTGCGGCGGCGACCAGCCCGGCGAGCGGCTGCTCGACCTCGTCGACGCGCTCGGCCGGGACGAACGGGAACAGCAGGCTGACGTGGGGCGGCATCCCCGCCGGCGCGTCGCGTGTGTATTGCAGCCGCCACTCGCCGACGGCCCGCTCCGCGTCCGGGACGGTCACGACCACGGCCGACCTCACGGCCGTCGCGGGTCGTCTCCGCCGGTGTAGGTGATCGCTTCGAGCAGACGCCCGTCCGGGTCGCGGATGAAGACGCCCTTGGCGATCCCGTGGTCGCGCTCCTCCCACTCGACCCCGGCCTCGTCGAGGCGCTGCTTGATCTGCGCCCGCTCGTCCTCGCTCACGCGGACGCCGACGTGGTTGCCAGGGCCGCCCTGCTCATGGAAGGCGAAGCCCGTGTTGCCGACGTAGGCCATCACCGGGTGCCCTTCGACCCTGACGACGCGGGCGCCGAGCACCCGCTCGTAGAAGGCGGCAGCGCCGGCGGGGTCGGCGCTCTCGAAGGCCACGTGGTCCAGGCGTGCCATGCTGGGCTCAGCTTATGGACGTCGTCCTGATCGTGAACCCGTTCGCGAGCGAGGTCACCGAGGCGCGCGTTCGGACCGTCGAGCGGGAGCTCGGCCGGGCCGCAGTCGTGCGGACGCTCCTCACCGAGCGCCGGGGGCATGCGATCGCGCTCGCTCGTGAGGCCGGCGCCGACGCGGTGGTCGTCTACTCGGGCGACGGCGGCTTCAACGAGGTGCTGAACGGCGTCGAGGAGGGCGTCCCGCTCGGGTTCCTGCCCGGCGGTCGAACCAACGTTCTTCCGCGGGCGCTCGGCGTGCCGCGCGACGCGGCCGCCGCGGCTCGACAGGTGTCGGAGGCGCTCGAGGCCGGCCGGACACGGACGATCTCGCTGGCGCGTGTCAACGGGCGCCGCTTCGCGTTCGCGGCCGGCGTCGGGCTCGACGCCGAGCTCGTGCGCCGCGTCGACGCGCTGGGCCGGCGCGAGGACGGAAGGCGGCCCGGCGACCTGGCGTACCTGGCCGCTGCGACCAAGCTCGTCGCCGGGCGGCGGGCCCGGTTCGAGCCGGTGCTCGAAGTGCGCGGGCGCGGGCGGGCGGCCTTCGCGCTCGTCGCCAACGCCGATCCGTACACCTATGCGGGCCGCGTGGCCCTGCATGTCGCTCCCGAGGCGCGGTTCGAGCTCGGGCTCGACCTCGTCGCGCCGCAGCTGGTAGGTCCCGCGACGCTGCCGCGCCTCCTTCGCTACGCGTTCACCGGTCACGGCCAGGAGGACGCGGACGACGTCATATATGGACATGACCTCGATCGCATCGAGATCGCGTGCGACCGGCCGCTGCCTCTGCAGGCGGACGGCGAGGACCTGGGCGACGTCGAGTCCGCCGTCTTCGAGGCCGAACGAGGCGCCGCGACGGTGCTGGTCTAGGGTGGCGCCGTGAACGGGGCTCGACGGCTCGTGGTGAGCGGGATCGCGCTGACCGCGCTGCTCGCCCTCGTTGCGCTGGCCAGCCGCGCGCACCGGCCCGGCGGCGGGAGCGGCGGAGGCGGGGGGCACGTGCCCGAGCTGCTCGGCGAGTACATCGGGATCACGATGCTCGTGCTCGTCCTCCTCGTTGCGGTGGTGATCGGCTGGGGTCTCGCCGCCGACCGCCGCAGGCGCGTGCTCGAAGGCCAGACGAATTGGCGCCGGACGCTCGGCGGGATTGCGGTTCTCGGCATCGCGCTCGTCGTGGCGATCGCCGCGACCGATTGGCTGCACCCGAACAACGGCCGGCGGCCGGGTATCACCGTGCCCACGGCGCCGCTCAAGGCCGGGCAGGAGAAGGCCAAGCAGCAGAAGAAGGGAGCCGTGCAGCGGGTCGAGGGAAGCTGGCTGACAGCGCTCATCCTCGCTTCGATCATCCTCGGAGTGTCGGTCGCGGCGGGCCTGGCGGCCCGGCACAAGCTGCGCAACGGCGAAGAGCTCGAAGCGGAGGCGGCCCTGGCCCGGGCGCTCGACGAGGTGCTTGCCGACACGCTTGACGACCTGCGCGCCGAGCGCGACCCGCGCAAGGCCGTGATCGAGGTGTACGCGCGGATGGAGCGGACGTTCGCGGCTTACCGCGTGCCGCGGGATCCGGCCGAGACGCCGCTCGAGTACGTCTCGCGGGCACTCGACAGCCTCCGCGTCAGCGGGACCGCCGTCCGCCGCCTGACGGCGCTCTTCGAGCGCGCGAAGTTCAGCACGCACACGGTCGACGTGGGCATGAAGGACGAGGCGATCGAGACGCTCGGGGCCGTGCGCGCGGAGCTCGAGGTCAACGAGGCCGAGGCGGCGGCCGCGTGAGAAGGTTGCTGGCCGGTTGGCTCGTCTTCACCGGGCTCGCGACCGTGGCGCTTTTGATCGCCCACTACTTCGCCCCGGGCCGGTTCGAGCTCGAGCTGGACATCTACATCCTCGCGGTCGGCGGGCTCGCGCTGCTCGAGGTCGTGATCCTCACCCGCGAGGCCTACCCGAGGGAGCAGGGTTCCGCGCTCGCCGCCGCGCTGGAGCGCGACCCCGTCGAGCTCTCGCGCCCGCCGGAGATCGAGCGCCTCGAGCGCGAGCTCACGCTCGCGACCGGCACCGCCTTCGACCTGCACGCGCGCCTGCGGCCGGCTCTGCGCGAGATCGCGACGATGCGACTAGCGTCGCGCGGTGTCCGCCTCGACGAGGAGGGCGAGGCGATCGTCGGCGAGGAGCTGTGGGAGCTCGTCCGCCCGGACCGCCGCCCGCCGACCGACCGCCACGCCCCCGGCATCGCGCCCGAGGCGCTGCGACGGGTCGTCGAGCGGCTGGGGGCGCTCTGAACGTCGACGAGGTATCTCGCCGGGCGAACGCCGTGCTCGACGAGGTCGAGCGCGCGGTCGTCGGGAAGCGCGACGCGCTCGAGCTCGTGCTGCTCGGGATGCTCGCCGACGGCCACGTACTGATCGAGGACTTCCCCGGCCTGGCGAAAACGCTCGCCGCCCGCGCCTTCGCGCAGGTCACGAGCATCGGCTTCACCCGCGTCCAGTTCACGCCGGACCTGATGCCGTCGGACGTGACCGGCTCCTCGATCTACAACCAGCGCGAGGGCGACTTCGAGTTCCGCCCGGGCCCGATCTTCACGAACCTGCTCCTCGCCGACGAGATCAACCGCGCCCCGCCGAAGACGCAGGCGGCGCTGCTCGAGGCGATGCAGGAGCGGCAGGTGACGATCGAGGGGATCACGCACCCGCTCGCGCCGCCGTTCCTCGTGCTGGCGACGCAGAACCCGATCGAGTACGAGGGCACCTACCCGCTTCCCGAGGCGCAGCTCGACCGGTTCCTGCTGCGCATCGGGATCGGGTACCCCGGGCGCGAGCACGAATGGGAGGTGCTCGAGCGGCGGCTGGAGCGCACCGTGGACGAGGTCGAGCTGGAGCCCGTGGTCGGCCGCGACGAGCTGCTCGAGATGCAGCGCGCAGTCGAGCAGGTGCACGTCGACCGCAGCGTCGGCCTCTACATCGTCGACCTCGTCGCGGCCACGCGCTCTGCGAACGGCGTCCAGGTCGGCGCCAGCCCGCGCGGGTCGCTCGCGTTGCTGAAGCTCTCGCGCTGCCGCGCGGCGGTCCGTGCGCGCGACTACGTGACCCCGGACGATGTGAAGGCGGTCGCGGTGTCCGCGCTCGCACACCGCCTAGCACTGCGGCCCGAGCTCTGGGTGCAGCGCCTGCGGCCCGACGACATCGTGCTCGGGCTGCTCGACCAGGTGCCGACGCCGAAGGCCGAGCCGGAGCCAGAGCCGGCCGCCGAGTGAGCCGCGCCGCAACGCCGAAGCTCGGGGCGTACGCCGCGCTCGCAGGGGCCGGGCTGCTAGCGGCGCTCGTCCTCGCCCGGCCGGAGCTGGCGGCGCTGGCGGCCCCGTTCGCGGTCGTGCTCGTGGCCGGGCTCTCGCTCGCCGAGCCGCCGCGGGTGCGCGCCTTCTTCGAGCTCGAGCCCGAGCGGCAGGTCGAGGGCGAGCCCGTCGAGGCGCGGCTCGAGCTCCACGCAGGCCCCGCGGTCCCGCGGCTCGAGGTCCTGCTCGACCTCCCCGACGGCCTCGAGCCCGAAGCGCCGAACCTCCAGGTCCTGCGTCTCTCGCCCGGCGAGCGCCGCGAGCTCGAGCTTCCGCTGCGGTGCGAGCACTGGGGCGCCTACCTCGTCGGCGAGGTGCTGCTGCGGGCCCAGGACACCTTCGGCCTGCTCGTCTTCGAGCAGACGCTCGACCTGCGCAGGGCGCTGAAGGTCTATCCGCGCGGCGAGGGCCTGCGGCAGCTGCTGCGCCCGTTCGAGACGCAGGTCTTCGCCGGGAACCAGCCGCCGCGGGCGCGGGGCGAGGGGATCGAGTTCGCCGACCTGCGGCCGTTCGTCCCCGGCGACCGGGTCCGGCGCGTGAACTGGCGTGCGACCGCGCGACGCGGCGAGCCCTGGGTGAACGAGACGCACCCGGAGCGCAACACCGACGTCGTCATCTTCCTCGACACCTTTGCCGAGGCGCGGACGGGCGAGACCAGCACGCTCGACCTCGCGGTGGAGGCGGCCGGCTCGCTCGCGGCGCACTACATCCGTGAGAAGGATCGCGTCGGGCTGGTCGCCTTCGGCGGCGTGCTCAACTGGCTCACCGTCTCGAGCGGGGTCGCCCAGCTCTACCGCGTGCTCGACTCGCTGCTCGACGCCGAGATCTTCCTGAGCTACGCGTGGAAGAACATCGACCTGCTGCCGGTGCGGACGCTGCCGCCGCACGCTTTGGTGCTGGCGCTGACGCCGCTGCTCGACGACCGCTCGGTGCGGGCGCTCACCGACCTGCGGTCCCGAGGCTTCGACCTCGCTGTGGTCGAGATCTCGCCGGTGCCGTTCGTGGAGCCGGGGCGCGGCGAGCTCGACGACCTGGCGTACCGGCTCTGGCTGCTGCGGCGCGAGGCGCTGCGCTCCTCGTACCTGCAGCTCGGCGTCCCCGTCGTCGAGTGGCGCAAGGACGCCCCGCTGCAGGCCGCGCTCGAGGAGGTGAGGACATTCAGGCGCCACGCCCGGGTTACGCGGCCCTAGCCACCGGCGCGGCGGCCCTCCTCGCCGCCGCCGTCCTGGCGGCCTCGACGGTGCTGCGCTCGGACGCTCACCAGCCGCTCCTGCTCTTCGTGGGCGGGCTTGCGCTGCCGGTGCTGCTCGGCGGCCTCCTCCTGCGCTGGAGCGCGGCGCTCACTGTCGCAGTGGCATTGCTCGGGGCCCAGCAGGCGGTGCGGCTCGCGCTCGGCCCGGACGCGCTCGACTCGTGGACGCCGTTGGTCGCGGGCGCATTGCTGCTGGTTGCCGAGCTCGCGTGGTGGTCGATCGAGCCGCGGGTGCGGGCGTGGTCGCAACCGCTCCTGGCGAGCCGGCGGCTGCTGACGGTCGTGGTCGCGTGCGGGGGAGCCAGCGCCGTCTCCGCGGTCGTGCTCGTCGCGTCCGGCGCGCCGCTCAGCGGCGGCGTCGGGCTGGAGCTCGTCGGAATCCTCGCGGCGACGGCAGCCGTGGCCGTGGTCGCGTTCGTCGCGAGAAGTAAGTCCGCAGTGGACTAGTCCGGTGCGGACTATTATGCTGCCCGGTCGATGGCCACGGCGCAGCGGACGACTGCCCTCTCCACGACTGAGCTCTCGGTGCTCGGCCTCCTCTTGTCCGGTGAACACTCGGGCTATGACCTCAAGAAGAAGGCCGAGGCCGGCGTGGGCTACGTGTGGACGGCGGCCCGGAGCCACATCTACGCGGTGCTGCCGCGACTCGTCGAAGGCGGCTTCGCGACCGCGCGGCGCGTCGCGCAGGAGCGGCGGCCGGACAAGCAGGTCTACCGAATCACGAAGTCGGGCGAGCAGGCGTTTCGCGAGTGGCTCGAGGAGCCGGTCGACGAGCGGGCGGGCTCGCGGAGCCCGTTCCTGCTGAAGATCTTCTTCGGAGGGCAGATGAGCAAGGAGGCGCTCGTCGCGCACGTCGAGCGTCGGCGCGAGGAGGCCGCCCGAGAGCTGGCCGAGTACCGCGAGATCGAGGAGCGCATCCGCGACGAGGAAGCGTCGTACTTCGGCTACGTGACGCTGCGCTGGGGGCTCGCGCAGGCCGAGGCGTGGATCCGCTGGGCGGACGAGATCCTGCGAGAGCTGGGGGATCGCCGGTGAATGTGGCCATCGCCGTCCTCGCCGCCGCGGTGGTGGCCGTTCCGGCCGCTGACGCCTACCGGAACCCCACCCCGGGAGCCGCGGTCGCCCTGCAGATCCCCGGGATGCACCGCGCGAAGGTGCGCCGGAACATCGTCTACCAGCCCGCGCTACGGCTGCGGATGGACGTCTACCGCCCGCGACATGCCGGCGGCCGGCTGCCCGCCGTGCTCCTGGGCGGCCCGCCCGGGTTCGACAAGGACACCGGGCAGAAGATCGGCTGGGCGCAGCTGATCGCCGCGTCCGGGATGGCCGCCGTGGCGTTCGACATCCGTTCGGACGACCGCCTGCAATCGCCACGGAGCCCGTCGCGCGACGTCCGTTCGGCGATCGCGTTCGTGCGGGCGCACGCGGCGCGGCTGGGGATCGACGCCGGCCGGCTGTGCACGCTCGGGTTCTCCATCGGGACGGCACCGTGGCACCTCTGGGCGACGATGCGGGATCCAAAGCCGTGGCTCCGTTGCAACGTCGTCTACTACGGGCCGCTCGACTTCCAGAGCTCCGCCTTCCCGATCGACCGCGGCCTGGTCGACGAGTTCTCCGCGTCGACGTACCTGCGGAAATTCGGCGGGCGGATCCCGCCGATGCTGGTCGTGAAGGCGGGCCGCGACGTGAACCACGGCATCAACGAGTCGATCGACCGTTTCGAGGCGGCCGCACGCTCGCTTCACGCGGACGTACGCGTGGTCACGTACCCCAAGGCGGCTCACGCGTTCGACCTGGGACCGCGGACGAGCCGGGCGCGCAGGACCATGCGAGAGACGCTGCGCTTCCTGCGGGCGCGGCTGGCGCGGCCGCTGAAGGTGCAGGAGACGTGTGCGACCCGGGCGGAGCGCGCCTCGGCTTTGCGGTTCTTCGCCTCCGACGACACGCCCCTTGCCGGCGTCGTGCTCGGCCGCGGCCCGCGAGGGGTCGTGCTCGCGCACCGCAGCGGCGGCGATCTGTGCACGTGGCTTCCGTACGCGCGGCAGCTCGCTGCCACGGGCCATCGCGTGCTCGCGTACGACTCCCGCACGGTGGGGCTCCGCGTCGATCTGGACGTCGCGGGGGCGGTCGAGGCGCTTCGCCGAACCGGCTCGGAGCACGTCGTGGTCGCCGGCTCGTCGCTCGGCGCTGCCGGTGCGCTGATCGGCTCCGCGTCGCTCCCGACTGCGCCGGCGGCGGTCGTGAGCCTCTCCGCGCCGGCCTCCTACGGGCCCCTCCGAGCCCTCCCGGCGGTGCGCCGCCTGCATGCGCCGGTGTTCTTCGCCGCTTCGACGGAGGACGAGCCCTTCGCGACCGATGCGCGGGCGATGTACGCGGCCTCGGGCTCCAGCGAGCGGCGGCTGGAGATCCTGCCGGGCGCCGTGCACGGGGAGCAGATGCTGGAAGACCCCGCGTTTCGCGCTCGCGTGACGGCCTTCATCGCAGCGCACTAGATAAATTCCGTTTCCAATGGCTCAGGTGCTTCCGGCCGAGCGCCACCTGCGGCGCGTGATCGGCGACGGCGTGAGCGTCCCGGACGGCGAGGTCGAGGGGCTCTCCGAGCAGGACCTGCTCGAGCTCCACCGCTGGCTCGTGCTGCTGCGGACCTACGACGAGCGGTCGCTCGTCTACCATCGTCAGGGCCGGATCGGCACCTACGCGATCTACTGGGGCCACGAGGCGATGCAGGCCGGCTCGGTTTACGCGCTTGAGCGCGACGACTGGATCTTCCCGAGCTACCGCGAGTCGGCGATCGGACTGCTGCGGGGGATGCCGGCTTCGACGGTGCTCTCGTGGTGGCGCGGCCACCCGGCCGGCTGGTGGAACCCGCTCGACTGGAACCTCGCCTCG
>JBKPHO010000450.1:0-3522 GCA_046729915.1 Actinomycetota bacterium
GGGTCGTAGGCGATCACGTTCCCTTCCGCGGTGAAGCCCCCAATCACCATCAGGTGGCCGTTCGTGCTCTTGATCCCGCCTTCGAGCTTGTTCGAGCTCCACGCGACGGAGGCGACGAGCGGAATTCTGTCGCGGATGAACGGCTCCGCCTCGCGCAGGTCGTGCAGCGCCGTCACGTCCCCCACGAGCGGATGTGACGCCGGACCGCGCGAGGCCGCGTACGCAGTGTTGAAGGGCCAGTTGCCGGCGCCGTTGTAGTGGTAGTCGTAGACGGCGCGGGCGGTGAAGTCGACCCACGGGTCCGGGTGGTTCAGCCCGAGCACGTCGGTCACCCAGCTGTATTCGGCCGGCGTCGGGTCGTAGTTCGTGCCCGTCACCCGCGACCAGTACGAGACGACCATCGAGGTCGAGGTCGGGCTGCACCACGCCTCGCCCCCGTTGTCGTACTGCGGAAAGTCGCCGTGGTGAATCTCCTGCGAGTACGATGGCAAGTCGAGGTCGTCCTCGCTGGTGATCGTCGGGCTGCTCGGGAAGGTCATCTTCTGGTTCGTCAGGTTCATCGCGACCGCGCTGAGACGGCTCACGGTCGGGCTCACGCTCGAGTCGTCGCGCTTGAACAGCGTCAGCCGGAGCCGGTACGCGACTGCCGGGTGGTCCTTGGCGAAGAAGGTGTCGATCGCGACGAAGCCGTCCGAGTCGCCCTGGCCGCCCACCGACGTACGATGGAAGTCGGAGTCGCTGGAGGACCAGCGGCCGAGGATGTACCACTTGGCCCAGTGGCCGTCGTCCATTTGCGGCTGGACCTCGACCTGGATCCACGTGCCGTTCGGGGTCCGCGCGTTCCACGAGGCGACGAGCTCGTTGAAGTCGAACGACGGGTCGGTGACCCCCGACGTCCACGTGCCGTACTCGTAGTCGCCCGAACCGTCGGCGCCGTCGCCGGAGTAGTTCGAGAACGGGTCGGAGTAGGGAAACGGGCCGCTGAGGCCGCTCGAGGCCAGCGTGAGCGAGTTGCTGCCGGTCAGGACGGTGCCGCTCCGCGTCGAGTCGGCGGCGTTGAACGCGAAGGTCTTGAAGTTAAGCGGGTAGGACTGCGAAGCAAGCGCGGGGGCGGTCCCGACAAGAGCGAGAGCCGCGGCCGCGACAACGGTGACGAGCATTTTTCGCATCATGGTTGCGATCCTAACCGCACCATTCGAAAACGTGAAACGAGTGCGGCTACCGATGGCCCGGACGGGTCAAAGGCGTTCGCTCAGGCCAACCCGGGGTCAGGTCTTGCACTGCAGCATTTGCGTGCCGAGGCTGCAGCAACTCATCCAGCTGGGGACAAGTTGTGACAGGTTCTTCACGCCACAACGGCCAAATGTGGCATTGCAAGACCTGACCCCAGTCGGGTCCCGTTGGCGTTGTACGCTGCCGCCGATGGCCGCCGCGAACATCTGGGCCGATGACTGGCAGGCCGACGACGACTGGTCGGGAGGCGGGGCCGAGGCGAAGCGGCTCCCGCGGGCGATCAGCTCGGGGCGACGCTCTACCAGCTCGAGCCAGGCGACTTCGCCGTCTTTCACTTCCACCACGCACAGGAGGAGCTTCTGGTCGTGCTGCGAGGCCGGCCGACCCTGCGGACGTCCGAGAGAGAGCATGAGTTGAGCGACGGAGACGTTGTGCACTTCCCGGTCGGGCCGGACGGTGCACACGGGCTGAAGAACGAGACGAGCGAGCTCGTCCGCTACGTGATGGTCTCGTCGCTGAGGAAGCCCGAGGTCGCGGAGTACCCGGACCTGAAGAAGATCACGGCGTTTGCTCCCACCGGCTCGCAGACGGGCGAGCAGCTGTGGTTGATCCACGACGTCGAGCCCGACGCGCCCGCCTGACATCCGCCCGTACTATGCGCGCATGTGCCGGAACATCCATACGCTCTTCAACTTCGAGCCGCCTCCGACCCAGGACGAGGTGCACGACGCTGCTTTGCAGTACGTGCGTAAGATCAGCGGCTTCACCAAGCCCTCGCGTGCCAACGAGGCCGCCTTCGAACGCGCGGTCGACGAGGTCGCGGCCGCATCGCAGCGGCTACTCGACGAGCTCGTCACCAGTGCCCCGCCGAAGGACCGCGAGGTCGAGGCGGCCCGCAAGCGCGAGCGCGCTGCAAAGCGGTACGCAGCCGCGTAGACCTCCGCGTGGAGGTCACGCGTCACGAGACCGCCGACGACTTCCTCGAGCACGCCGGCGCCTTCCTGGTCGAGCGTGAGGCCGAGCACAACCTGATCCTCGGCCTCTCGTCGCGGCTGCGGCAGGATCCGCGGCTGTACGGCGAGGATCCGTACTTCGCGGTGGTCGAGGACGGAGGCCGCGTCCTCGGCGCGGCGCTGCGAACGCCGCCGCATAACCTCGTGGTGTCCGAGCTCGACGACGAGCGCACGATCGGGCCGCTACTCGGTGCTGTGCGGGAGGAGTACGCCGAGCTGCCGGGAGTCGTCGCCCCGAAGGAGCGCGCCGCGCAGTTCGCGGAGGCTTGGCACGAGGCGACCGGCGCGACCGTCGAGCTTCGGATCGCCCAGCGAGTCTTCCGCGCCGACCGTGTCGACCCGCCGCATGGCGTCCCCGGCCGGATGCGCGCCTACGAGCCTTCCGACCGTAAGCTCGCAGCCCGCTGGATGGACGCGTTCACTGCCGAGGCGCTCGCGGGCGCGCCGCAGCCCGAGTCGAGCGAGGAGTTCGTCGATCGCCGTGAGACGGATCCCGACGGCGGGCTCGTACTCTGGGAGGACGGCGAGGTGGTCTCGCTGGCCGGCTACGGGGGCCTGACCCCGAACGGCATCCGCATCGGGCCGGTCTACACGCCGCCCGACCGGCGCGCGCGGGGGTACGGCAGCGCGGTCACCGCCGCGCTCACACAGCAACTTCTAGACCGCGGCCGCCGCTTCTGCTTCCTCTTCACCGACCTGGCGAACCCGACCTCGAACAGCATCTACCAGCGGATCGGCTACCGCGGCGTCAGCGACGTCGATATGTGGGCTTTCGGCTAGGGAGGGCTAGGTCGCGGCTGTAATCGAGATCCCGCCGCGTGCCTTCTGCTTGAGCGTGACGCGGACGTTCTCCGGCGGGAGCTCGAGCGCCTCGGCGACATCGGTACGGATCCTGACCGCCAGCGCCTCGCAGAACGCGCCCTCGTTGCGGAAGCCGTTCAGGTAGAGCTTGAGCGACTTCGACTCGAGGCAGAGCGGGCCGGGCGAGTACTCGATCGTGGCGACGTACATGTCCGGCTGGCCGGTGACCGGGCAGACTGCCACGAGCTCGTCGCTCGTCAGCTCGACGCGCGAGACGCCGGGGTTCGGGAAGCTCTCGAGGCCGGCGTACTGCTCGGAGCCGGCATGACCGAGGGCCACGAACTCGGTCGAGCGAGGTTCCATGCCGCGTACTGTACGCGGCCGTGAGGCGCGTCTACCTGGCCGGGCCGCCCTTCGCCGACGAGTACCGCCGCCGCGCCGCGGAGCTCCTGCGCGAGCGGGGTTGCGAGCCCAT
>JBKPHO010000451.1:0-9173 GCA_046729915.1 Actinomycetota bacterium
TGTCCGCGGTCTGACCCCGTTCGCCTCCGCCTTCGCGGCCTTCTTCAGCCGCGCCTACGACTTCATCCGCATGGGCGCGATCAGCCGCGCCTCGATCCGGATCGCCGGGTCGCACGCCGGCGTGGCGACCGGCGAGGACGGGCCGTCGCAGATGGCGCTCGAGGACATCGCCATGTTCCGCGCCGTCCACGGCAGCACCGTCCTTTACCCCAGCGACGCCAACCAGACCGCGAAGCTGGTCGCGCTCGCGGCCGACAACCCCGGCGTCACCTACCTGCGCACGACGCGAGCAGACACGCCCGTCATCTATCGCTCCGAGGCGGAGTTCGAGCTCGGCGGCAGCCGGCTCGTGCACGCTTCGCTGCACGACGCGGTCACGATTGCGGCCGCCGGGATCACCGTCCACGAAGCGATGGAGGCGGCGCTGCGACTCAGCGACGACGGGATCTATGCCCGCGTGCTCGACCTCTACTCGGTCAAGCCGATCGACCGCGAAGCGCTGCTCGACTCGCTCAGGGCGACGGGCGGCCGGCTCGTCACCGTCGAGGATCACTGGCCACAGGGCGGTCTCGGCGACGCGGTCCTCGAGGCGGTCGGAGACTCGGGCTTGTCGCTGCAGGTCGTGAAGCTCGCCGTCCGCGACCTGCCCGCCTCGGGCACGCCGGCGGAATTGCTGCACGAAGCCGGCATCGACGCTGACGCGATCGCGGCAGCGGTCCGCTCGCTCCTCGACCCGATTCCCGGCCGATGAACGACCACGGACGCGCCGACACGCCGCTTCAGCAGCTCACCCGGCTCGGCCAGTCCGTCTGGATCGACTGGCTCTCCCGCGAGCTGCTCGCGTCCGACGAACTGCAGCGGCTGATCGCCGAGCACGCGGTCGTGGGAGTGACCACCAACCCGACGATCCTCGAGCGCGCGATCACTGGCGGCGGCGCCTACGACCGCCAGATCCGCGATCTGATGGCGTTCGGACTCTCCGCCCACGAGATCGCCACCGAACTGGCTCGCGCGGACGTGACCGAAGCGGCGCTGCAGCTGCTGCCGGTCTGGCAGGCGAGCGGCGGCGCCGACGGCTACGTCTCCTGGGAGGTCGCCCCGGCGTTCGCGTGGAACGCGGTCGCAACCCTCGCGGCAGTCGGCCTTCTTCACGAGCTCATCGACCTCCCGAATCTGCTCGTCAAGACCCGCAACCGAGTCCGGACTGGCGGCTATCGAGGACTCGATCGCCGCCGGTTACAGCATCAACGTGACGCTCATCTTCTCTCTTGAGCGTTACGCCGCTGTGGCTGAGTCGTATCTGCGTGGGCTGCGGCGCGCCGCGGATGCTGGGCTCGATCTGTCGACGATTCACTCGGTCGCAAGCTTCTTCATCTCGCGGCTCGACAGCGCGGCCGACAAGCTCCTCGACCAGCAGGGGTCGCCCCTCGCCGCCGCGCGCCGGGGCCGCCTCGGAATCGCGAGCGCCAAGCTCGCCTACCGGCACTACCGGGCGGTCTTCAGCGGACGGCGCTGGGAGGCGCTGCGCGCGCGAGGTGCGACGCCCCAGCGCTTGCTGTGGGCCTCGACATCGAGCAAGGACGCTGCCTACCGAGACGTGCGTTACGTCGAAGGTCTTATCGGGCCGGAAACCGTGACCACCCTGCCCAAGACGACGCTCGAAGCCTTCGAGGAGCACGGACAGGTGGCAGCGACGCTCGAGCGCGACGTCGAGGAGGCGGAACTAAGCATGGGCGATCTCGCCGCACTTGGGCTCGATCTCGGCCAGCTCACCGACGAACTCGAGCGGGACGGGATCGCGCAGTTCGCTCGCTCGTTCGACGCCGTCGTCGAGCGGATTCGCGCACTCGGTGAACGACCCCTCGCGGCGTGAGCGATGCGCCTGTTCGTCTTAACCCGGCATGCCGAGTCCGTCGCCAACGTCGCGCACGTGATCAGCAGCGACCCTGCCCATCCGGCCACGCTCACGCGGCGAGGCCGGGGACAGGCGCGCAAGCTCGGGGCGCAGCTCGCCAACCTCGAGATCGAAATCGCCTTCTGCACCCGCTTCCTCCGCACCCGCCAAACCATCGACGTCGCCCTCCACGGCCGTGCCATCCCCGTCCTCGTCGAACCCGGCTTGGACGAAGTGCAGGCCGGCGTCTTCGACGGCGCGCCGATTCAGTCCTACTGGGCCTGGAAGGAGCGGCACGCTCCGAGCGAGCGCTTCCCTCACGGTGAAAGCCTCGACGAAGCGGTCCGCCGCTACGTCGACGCGCTTCAACGCCTCCTGGCGCGCACAGAAGCGGTCACGCTCATCGTCGCTCACGAGCTCGCGCTGCGCTACATCGCGACGGCCGCCGATGCGAATGCCTCACCGGCGGCAGCTCAGTCGAGCATCGCGAACGCAGTTCCCTACCTCTTCGATGAAAGCGCCCTACGCCGCGCCATGGACTGCCTCGACGCGCTGGCACCGCCGGCTCCTCACGAACTGCACCGACCGCGAGCCGCATGATCGCGCAGCCGCACCCCAGCCCGTCGGCGCGGCGGCGAAGGCTGATCGGGCGCCACGCTCCGTCAGGTGGCTGGCCCCTGCTCGCGTTGCTCGCTGGCTCTCGGTCCGGCACTCGCTCGCGATCGAAGCGGTCGCCGTGCTCGGTCTCTACGCAACGTACGAAGCGGCCCGCGGCCTTGTGGTCGGTGATCGGCGCGTCGCCGTTGATCATGCTCAAACCGTCGCGTCGCTGGAACGCAGGCTGCACCTGTTCGTCGAGCCGAACGTGCAGCACGCGGCACGCGCCCTACCGGGACTGCTCACGTTGCTCGGCGATGCGTACCTGACCCTGCATCTCTCCGTCACGGCGGCGCTCCTACTCTGGCTGCACCAGCGGCGACCAGCCGTGTTCGCACGAACTCGGACAACCCTCCTGCTCGCAAGCGCGCTCGCCCTGATCGGGTTCGTCGCCTTTCCGACCGCACCGCCCCGATTGGCGGGCCTCGGCATCGCCGACACCGTTTCCGGCGGCCACGTGGACCTCAACAAGGGACTGGTCAGCATGCTCTACAACCCGTACGCCGCCGTACCGAGCATGCACGTCGGCTACGCGCTGATCGTTGCCGCCGCCCTTCTCCGCTACGGCGGCACGGGCACCGTGCGGTTCGCGGCAGCCGCGTACCCGCTACTCGTATTGCTCGTGATCGTCGCGACCGGCAACCACTTCCTCTTCGACGCGGCAACCGGCGCACTTGTCGCCATGCTCGCCTACCCCATGGCGGCGACGATCAGCAAAGCCGGGAAGACGGACACTCTCGAACGATCTCGGCCAGCTGTGCCGGTCCACCGACTGCCGCAGGTGGCCACTGCCAACGTGCGAGGCCTCCAACCGGTGGAGGAAGAGCTCGCGGCATGATCACGTGGGTCTCGCCCGACGGGCCGGCACGTTCGCATCAACTTGCCGCCTAAGCGACTGGTTCTTCTGCGTCGACGTCCGACCGGTCGCGGAATGACACGATGGCGCCGCGTCCGTCCGGCAGCGGGACAGGGGCAGACGTATAGGCCACCGGTATCAGCGATCCGTCTTGGCGGACGAACCAATCCTCATCCACCCGAATGGCCTCACCGGTCACACGCGGGCGCAGCAAGGGACACTCCTCCGCCGGAAACGGGGTTCCATCGCCTCGCAGATAGTGGATCGTGTCGTGACTCGGGCGGCCCAGCAACTGAAGCTCGTCTTCGTACCCGAGGATCCGTAAGGCGGCTGGATTGAGGAATCGGATGCGGCCTTGCGCGTCGACGATGTAGAGCGCGTCAGCAACGGCAGTTATCGCCGCGAACAGGGTGGCGTCCGTGAGTCCGAGCAGGTTTGTTCGCAGCAGACGGTCATCGCCCGATCTGGGCGCCGATCGGACAGTTTCTGCAACGTCACCGGATGGCCTTGGGACGAGCGGCAGTTCGATCCCGATTTTGGTTCCTCGGCCGGGCGGGCTGTCGAGCGCGAAGCGCCCGCCAAGCGCCTCGATTCGGTCAATTAGACCGATGAGGCCTGATCCTGCGCTAGCTTCGGCGCCGCCGATGCCGTCGTCTTCAATGGTGGCGCGCAGGACGTCGCTGACAGTCGTGAGGGTGACGTTGATCACAGATGCTTGCGAGTGTTTGGCGGCGTTCGTGAGTGCTTCCGAGATCACGTAGTAGACGGCCGTCTCGATCGACTCGGGTGGTCGCTTGTTCAGTCTGGCGTCGAGGTTGACTTTGATCGGCGACTTCCGGGCCAATGCCTTCAATGCTGGCGCGAGTCCGCCCTGTGAGAGGAGCGCGGGATGGAGCCCCCGCGATAGCTCGCGTAGTTCGTCGAGGATCGTGTCGGTCTCGTTCTCGATCCGCTCGAGATTCGAGCGGATCTCCTGCTGATCGGCCGGGATCCTGGCGCGCGCAGCCTGCAGATCCACGGCAAGCGTCACCAGCCGCTGCTGAGTGCCGTCATGGAGGTCGCGCTCCAGCCGGCGACGGGCTTCGTCGGCCGCTGCAACGATTCGTGCGCGGGACGCAATTAGCTCGGAGCGGGTTGTGGCGTTTGAGACTGCGGTCGCGACGAGCTCGGCGAAGCGTGCAACCCGCAACTCCGCACCTGGGGGTAGTACCTCGTCGCGGTCTGTGCCCGCGATGAGGGCTCCCCAGAGTTCACCTTCGACGACGACCGGGGCACCGATCTCTGAGCGGATCCCTCGCTGCCGGATCACGGCTGCGAGTTGGCTGGAGCTCTCTTCGTAGCTGTCGAAGCGAGCCGGGGCGCGAGTCCGCTGGATCAATCCGTTGATCGTGTCGCCGCTGAGGGGCAGGCGCGTACCGGTTGGTACGTGGGTGTCGCGGAGGCTCCAACCGGCCATGGTCAGGTTGAAGCCGTCGGGTGTAAAGCGGGCGAGGTTGACGCTGGTGGCCCCCATCAGCTCGCCCGTCTCCGCGCAGACCGCGCTGAAGACGGCGGCTGCGTCGGTTCCCTTAGCGACCAACGTGGCGACGCGCCGAAGTGCTGCCTGCTCGTGGGCGAGGTCGCGCAGATCATCGCGGGCCTGAATGTTTGAGATCGCCGTTGCGATTAGTTCGGTGAAGGCTGCGAGACGTGCCTCGGTGCTGTCTGGTAGTTCTCGCTGTTCAGTCGACAGGGCCATGATCACGCCCCACGATTTGCCGTCGACCAAAATCGGCGCGCCGACCGCCGCACGGATCCCGGCCTTGCGTGCGAGCGTTGCCGCGATTTCGCCCGAGACTTCCGCGTAGTCGTCCACCCGGGCCGCGCGTCCCGTACGAGCGACCATTCCAGAAACGCTGTGTTCGTCGAGTCTCCAGGCAGTGCCAACCGGAAACGGGTTCTCGGCGCCGTAGGCCCCGACCTGGGTCGCTGTTCCGTCGGACTCGTAGCGGACGACGGCCGTCAAGGCCACGTCCAGAGTGCGTGCGGCTTCCTCGGCCACCGCGGCAAACACTTCCGCCGGCCTCGCCTGCCTAGCGATCAGCGTCGCGACCCGGCGCAGCGCGGCTTGCTCATAGGCGAGCTTTCGCAGGTCATCTCGCGCCTCTGTGTTCGAGATCGCAGTCGCGACAAGCTCGGTGAAGCGTGTAAGACGGCCCTCAGCGTCGGCGGAAAGCGCCTCTTGCTCGGTCGCGAAGGCAACGACGACCCCCCAGCTCTTCCCATCGACGACGATCGGGGCGCCGACCCCGGAGCGAATCCCCGCCTCGCGGACCCGCCGTGCGTGCCCACCGGCAACGGACGCGTAATCCTCGACCCGTGCTGGACGGCCGGTCTGCTTGACCGACGCCATCACGCTCGGCTCCTCGAGCGACCAGCGCTGCCCCACAGGAAACGGACTCTCTCCCCAACCGGCGATCTTGGTGGCCGACCCGTCGGCGTCGAACCGGATCATGCTGATCGCCGGCACGCCGAGGATCTGCGCGACAGCCTCCGCGACCGAGGCGAACACCTCCGCGGGCCCCGACCCCTGCGCGACAAGCGTCGCGACGCGGCGCAGCGCGCGCTGCTCATTCGCGAGCTTCCGCAGATCCTCCTCCCCGCGCTTCGCGTCGGTTAGATCGCGGAGCGCGCCGCAGATCAAGAGGGGTTCGCCCTCGAGTTGGCCGAGGGCGAGCTCAACCGGGAACTCCCTGCCGTCCGCGCGCATCCCCGTCAGCTCAAGCCGCTGCCCGAACAGCCTCTGCTCGCGCGTCTCCACGAACCGCGCAAAGGCACGCGTATGGGCCTCGCGCAGGGAGGGCGGCACGATCAGCTCCGCCAGCGTACGCCCGAGCGCCTCTTCCCGTGTATAGCCGAACGTTCGCTCGGCGGCGGGGTTGAACTCGACGACGCAGCCGGTCGCATCGGCGATGATGACGCAGTCGAGCGCCGCCTCCATGAAGGCGCTCAGTGCCTTCGCGCCGACGGTGTTGCCCGGGTGACTCGTTCCGGCTCTCAGAGCGAATTCATGATCACACCACTCGGTCCCACTGTCGACCACGTCGGATCGACCGGATCCGGGTCGGCGTAAGCTCAGAGGAACATGGCCGGCGGCCGGGTGGTCTTGGCGGACGACGATGTTCTCCTGCGCGAGGGGATCGCCAGAATCCTGACCGACGCTGGATATGAGGTCGTCGGCCAGGCCGACGATGCGATCGGACTCGAGGAGCTTGTGCGAGAGCAGGTTCCGGATCTAGCGGTGGTCGATATCCGGATGCCGCCGACGAATACGACCGAAGGTCTGGTCGCGGCAAGCGCGATTCGCGCTGAGTTCCCGCAAGTCGGGATCCTGCTCCTGTCTGCGCACGTCGAGCTCGAGACGGCGGTGGATCTCCTGAACAGCGGGGAGCGGGTCGGTTACCTCCTCAAACGCAGGGTGAGGACGGTCGCGGACTTTGTCGATGCGCTCGAGCGCATCGCCGCCGGCGGCTCAGTCGTCGACCCGGCTCTCGTTCAGGAGCTGGTCGTCCAGCGGCGACAGGACGATCCTCTCGCCGAGCTAACTCCCAGAGAGCGAGAGGTGCTGGCGCTGATGGCGGAGGGGCGCAGCAACAGCGGCATCGCCCATCGTCTCTGGGTCAGTGAAAGCGCCGTTGAAAAGAACGTGCGCGGCATTCTCGCGAAACTGCATCTGCCGGCCGCTGAGGATGACCATCGCCGTGTGCTTGCCGTCCTTACGTTCTTGGGGGCACGCTAGCCAAGGAGATCGGTGATCGTGGCGGCGCTCAAGGCCCTCTTGGGCACGAAGCCGATGGCCGGACTGTCCGCAAGCAGGTCGGTTAGCTCGTCCTCGGTCGCCGTCGAGATCAAGACGACAGGCGCGGATCCTGGGAGCTGAGAAAGCTCTCGTGCTAGGTCGAGCCCATTTTCTTCGCCAAGGCGAACGTCGACCAGGATGACATCGGGTCGCAGTATTTCCGCGAGATGCAGCGCCTCGACGCTGGTCAGAGCGCGGCCGACAACGTTCACACCCTGAGACTCGAGCTCACGACACGCAAAGGCCAGGAACTCTTCGTTGTCGTCGACGATGAGGCAGCGCAAAGCCATACGTTCAGCTTTGCTGAGGCGCACTCGCGCGCGCAATGAGGCTAGCCACAGATTGATGTCGGCGGCTGGCCGCAACTGATTCGGTAGCCCGCCCCAGAGACATAGGCGCAGCCGGCTGCGATCGTCGACCCATTGAGGAACTCGACGTCAAGGCCGCAGCCACGGGAGTTGCGCGCGCGGCCCGAGGCCTAGGAAGGAGCCACCATGGCAAGCACCAACGCCACGCACCAGCTCTATCGAGTGCTCGCACACCGAACAAACGATGGCGTCGAGGTCGTGCTCTTCTGGCACCACATCAGCGGTGAGCTGACCGTCAGCGTCTCCGACGAGCGCAGCGGTGCATACTTCGAGCTCGCCGCCGAGCCGGACCAAGCGCTCGACGTCTTCAACCACCCGTACGCACACGCGGCATTCCGCGGGTTGCCGTACGCAGCGGTCTCCCTCCCCTGCTGGGCCGAAGCCGATGCAACGGGGAAGCACGGCATCACCGACTGGTCCGAGAAGCCGACGAGGTAGAGGAGGAGCGCAGATGTCAGCCAACGAGATAGTCAGCGGCGCGCAGCTGGTAAGGCTTCCGCGGACGGATCGTGAGCGCGCGCGCCCCGAGGACTTCGAGATGATCGAACGAACCCGCGCCGCACTCGCGCTGCTCGACTCGAAATGGAGCGTCGACATCATCATCCTGCTCGCCAGCGGCATGCACCGTCACGCCCGACTGGTCGACAACATTCCAGGCCTTTCGAAAAAAGTCCTGACGGCGACTCTTCGCAAGCTCGAGCGGAACGGGATCGTCTCGCGCCACGTCTACGCGGAGATCCCGGTGCGCGTCGAATACACGCTCACCCCGCTCGGCTGGCAACTGACCGAGCCGCTGATGGCGCTCTACGAATGGGCCGTCGCGCACGAGAGCGAGCTGACCGCATCCCATCAAGGTGCCGATCAGGTGCAGACAATCGGCCGGCCAGCATTGACGCTCGCCCCGGTACCGGCAGCATGAACCGCCTCCACCACAAGCGCCATACCAGCCACGTGTCCGCTCGCTCGCGGTTGAGCCTGGTCACGCCGCTGCCGACGACCGCCGGATCAGCATGGCACCGCCCGGAGAAGCAGACCCACGAGCTGAGGCTCAGCTTCAGCGAACTCGCACTGATCTACAAGTCGCTGCAAGCGATGAAGACCCTCGGCGTCCTTTCACCGCAGGACGAACTCCTCAACGACACGATCCAGCTCGTAGACCAAGCCCTGAACAGGGCCGTATGAGCTCCTTCGACCTCACGCGACTGGCGGGCTCCGCTGCTCCCACAAGCGCGTTGTTGTCGGGTCCAGCAAAGGTCGTCAACCTCCATCTGCGGTCGTTGCCAGGAGCCAAAGCGCGCGTTTTTTGGCCATTGGGATGGAACAGTTATGGAACAGAGAGGGCGCAACCGGTGGCAAAGCTTCGACTCGCCGGAGGCCGGAAAATGGCTTGAACTAGCGTCCAACCGTTGCCACCGGCTGCCAGCGGCTGCCGTTTGGATCGCATGGTAAGGAGGGGGTCGACGGTTCGAGTCCGTCAGAGGGCTCTGCAAAAGCCCAGCATAACGGGTCTTTTTGTTTCGGATCAACTTGCAGGTTTGCGAACTTGGGGCAGGTATGGAG
>JBKPHO010000452.1:0-3005 GCA_046729915.1 Actinomycetota bacterium
CGAGGTGAAGTCGAAGCTCCCGTTGGTGTTCGCGTTCGTGCTCGTCTTTGCGTTCACGCTCATGCTCTTCGCGTTCCGCTCGCTCGTGATCGCAGCGAAGGCGATCGTGCTCAACCTGCTCTCCGTCGGCGCGGCCTACGGCGCCCTGATCCTCATCTTCCAGTACGGCTGGGGCGAGAGTCTGTTCGACTTCAACTCGAACGGCGGCATCGCCTACTGGCTGCCGATCTTCCTCTTCGTGATCCTGTTCGGGCTCTCGATGGACTACCACATCTTCATCTTGACCCGAGTGAGGGAGGCCTACGACCGCGGTCTGACGACCGAGGAAGCGGTTGAGCATGGGATCAGCACGACGGCGGGCGTCGTAACCAGCGCCGCGGTTGTGATGGTCGGCGTCTTCGCGGTGTTCGCCTTGATGCCGATCCTCGACATGAAAGAGATGGGCATCGGCCTCGCGGTTGCGGTGCTGATCGACGCAACGATCATCCGCGCGGTGCTGCTCCCGGCCTCGATGAAGCTGCTCGGCGACTGGAACTGGTACCTGCCCAGGTGGCTCGAGTGGCTGCCGCGCCTCGAGCCGGAAGGCGCGCCGGCGCCGCGGCGCGTCGAGGCTCCGGCCGCGCTCGGGCCGACCGGGTAGGACTGCTCAGGGGGCGCCGGTGGGGTGCATCGCCGCCACCGGCGCCTCCGCCTCCTGCGCACCGGCGCCCTCGACATCAATGTGGGGCAGGACGCGGTCGGCCCAGGCCGGGACCCACCAGCTGCCACTGCCCGCGAGCACGAGCACCGCGGGGGCGAACACGAGCACGGTCACGGCCGCGAGCGCGACGCCGACGGAAAGCCCGACCCCGAACTGCTTCACGGTCGGGTCGGCGTTGAGGATGAAGCTGCCGAAGACCGACATCATGATCAGCGCGGCGGCAATGATCACGCGCGCCCCGCTGGCAAGACCTCGCCGGATCGCGTCCCGGTCCTCACCCCCCTCGGCCCGTTGCTGCTCGATCTTGCTGATCAGGAAGACCTGGTAGTCCATCGACAGGCCGAACAGCACGGCGAACATCATCAGGGGCACGTAGCTGGCGATCGGGTCGGTCCCGCTCGCCGTGTCGAGTCCGATGAGGCTCAGCCCCCAGCCCTTCTGGAAGACGGCCGTCAGGACGCCGAACGCGGCAGTGACCGAGAGGACGTTCGCGACGGCCGCCTGCGCCGCGAAGAGGAACGAGCGGAACGCCGTCAGGAGGATGCAGAAGCTCAGGCCGATCACGACCGCGATCACGAGGAACAGGCTCGAGGAGATGTCGTCGGCGAGATCGACGTAGCTCGCCGTCTGGCCACCGACGAACGCGTCCAGGTTGGTGCCCTGGATCGCCTGCGGGATCGTGTAGGTGCGGAGGGTCTTGACCAGGTCGGCGGTCGCGGTCGCTGCCGGAGCCGTCGTCGCGATCACGGTGAAGGTCGCCGCGTCGCCGGGTTTGTTGATTTGCGGCGGCGAGACGACTTTGACTCCGTCGGTCGCGCCGAGCGCGTCCTGCAGGTTGACGAGGCGCGGATCGGTCCCCCGCGGATCGCCCCCCGCCTTCGTCAGCTCGTTCGTGATATCGGTCTTGAGCTGGTTGGCCTGCTTCTGCTGACTCTGCGCCGTCTGTTGCTGGCCCTGGAGCTTCACCTGCTGCGTCTGCAGCTGCGCCGACTGCGTCTGGAGATCCGCCCCCTGGGTCTGGAGCTTCGCCGCCTGGACCTGCAGGTCGGCTGACTGCTGGACGAGCGCCTGCTTCTGCTTCACCAGGCCGACGGCGTCGTTCGCCAGCGTTGCCGCCTGTCCCGCGAGCGAGATGGCGCGGTTGGCGATGCTCACCTCCTTCTCGCGGAGGCTCTTCGCGTCCGCGAGGATCGCCTGCGACGCCTCGATGTTCGCCTGCTCCTGCTGGACGAGGCTGTCGAGCTGCTTCTCGAGCCGGGTCTCCTCGTCCTGGAGCTTCCGGAGCTGCGCCTGCAGCTTCTTCTTCTGGCTCGAGCTCTTGGTCCGCGCGATCTGGGCCTCGACCTTTCGCTGGTCGGCCTGGTTCTTCGCCAGCCGCTTGACGACGGAGCTCAGCTCCTTCGTCACCTTGGCCCCTTGGCTGACGGTCTGGCGGGCCTGGGAGCTCTTCCCCGCGATCTGCTTGTTCAGCGCCACCTGCTCCGCCTCGAGCTTGTTCGCCGAGGCCTGGAGCTGCGCCTGTTCCTGCTGGTCGGCCTTCGCGTTCTGCTCGAGGCTCGCCTGCTCGGCCTTCAGGCTCCCTTCCTGCTGCTCGAGCTGCTGCTGCTGCTGGTTGAGCTGCTGGCTCTGTCGCGTGAGAGAGTTTGCCTGGGCGGTGAGCTGGTGCTGCTGGCTCTTCCCCTGCTTCTGTTCCTGCTCGAGCTGCTTCTGGAGGCTCTGGGCCTGCTTCTGCTGGCTGGTGTACTCGCTGCTCGGCTTGGGCGGTGTCCCGAGCTCGACCGCAACTAGCAGCGGGCCGTTGTAGCCGACTCCGAAGCCTGCGGCCATCAGGTCGTATGCCTGGCGCCCGGTCGTTGACTTCGGCGTGGCGCCGACGTCCTCCTGACCCAGGTTCAGGGAGAGGAAGGGGATGATCAGCGGAACCAGGAGCGCGAGCGTCGCCGCGATCGCCCACCACGGCCGCCTCGTCACCCAACGCGCCCACCCACCCCAGAAGCCGCCCTCGAGGTCCTTGGGCCTGGGCCGGAAGTACGCGGGCACCCGGACCGAGTTGATATGCGGCCCTACGAGAGACAACACGGCGGGGAGCAGCGTGATCGCGGCCAGGACGGCGGTCACGACGGCGAAGGCCGACGAGTATCCGAGTGACGTCACCAGCGGGATGCCGGCCACGAGGAGCGTGAGCAGCGCGATCACGACGGTCGTGCCGGCGAAGACGATGGCGCTGCCGGAGGTCGCAACCGCCATCGCAATCGACTCGTTCAGCGCCATCCCGTCGGCGCGGTTCTGCCGGTGACGGCTGACG
>JBKPHO010000453.1:0-1323 GCA_046729915.1 Actinomycetota bacterium
TATCTCGAGCCGTTCGCGCTGCGAGCGCTCGGCGCCGTCCGTGAAGACGAGTTGCTCATCGAGCAAGCCGCCGACCATTTCGATGCGATGGGACTCGATTGGCACGCCGAGCAGAGCAGGAAGCTGCTCGCACCAAGATAAGCCGCGAACGAGTACGGCTACAGCTGCTGAGCCCCAGGGTGCCGCCGCCGAGTAGAGCGAGCGCTTGTCGTGTGCAGCTCAGGGGCCGCCAGACAAGCCTCGCCACGATGGTCTCCGACGACGACCGGGAGGTGACGGCGATGGCGCAGCAGGGACAGGTGTTTCCGCTCGTGGCGCAAGGCAGGGACGGGGCGCGGTGGGCGTACCGTTACAGGGTCGGGGGTCGCGGCTCACGGCGGGTGCAACGCGGCGGCTTCGCCTCCGAGCAGGCGGCGGCGGAGGCGCTCGAGCGCACGCTCGAACAGCTAAGGCGTGAACAGGGTCTGGTGGAGGTGCCGACGCTGGCCGAGTTCGTCCAGGTCTATCTCGCCCAGCATGAGGGCGAGCCGGAGACGACCGAGAAGCTGCGCTGGCTGCTGGCGAAAGCGGTGCGCGTCTTTGGCGAGCGGCGGCTGACCGAGCTTCGCTCGCCCGCGATCGCAGCCTGGCGGATGACGATCCCGCCCGGGCACCGGTTCGAAGTGACGCAGGCTCTTCGTCAGGTGCTCGCACGAGCGGTCAGCTGGGGATTGCTCGACGTCAACCCGGCCAAGCTCGGGGTCGCGAACCCGCAGCGGCGGTACCCGGAGAAGCGGCCGTTCGAATCTTGGGAGGAGTTGCACGCGCTCGCCGGCAGACTCGGCCCGCGCCACGGCCCGATGGTGCTCTTCGCCGCCGCCACGGGGCTGCGACCGGGAGAGTGGCTCGCGCTCGAGCAAAGGGACACCGACCGTGAGGCCAACGTCGTCTACGTCCGCCGCACCCTGAGAAACGGTCGCATCAAGATCCCCAAGACGAAAGCGAGCCTCCGGGCGGTTCCCTTGCAGGCGATCGCACTGAGCGCCCTCAACGAGCTACGGCCCGACCCGCAGTGCCCGCTCCTGTTTCCGTCCGTGCGAGGCGGCTACCTCGACCTGCACAACTTCCGCAACCGCAACTGGAAGCCGGCCCAGGAGGCCGCAGGGATCACGCCGCTGCGTCGGGTCTACGATCTGCGGCACACCTTCGCGACCTTCGCGCTTCGCGCCGGCATCTCCACCTTCGACCTCTCCCGCTACATGGAACGAGCCTGGCCATGATCGACCGCCATTACGGCCACCTCGCCCGCGACGGACGCGAGCACGCAATCAAGCTGCTCGACAC
>JBKPHO010000454.1:0-1464 GCA_046729915.1 Actinomycetota bacterium
GCGCCCGCGGCGAGCCTCAGCCGCCAGCCGGCGGCCGGCAGTGCGCGAGCGAGCGCGCGGGTGACCTGCGCCGAGCCGCCGCGGGGGAAGAAGAAGAGCGCCGAGAGGACGAGTCCGCGCGCGTCCGGCCCGCGGCCGTCACGCGCAGGATGGTGCCCCCGTCCCGAATCGCCTGATCGTGTCAGGGAGCGTCCGTGCCCTGCGACTCGGGCTCGTCCGGACCCACGCCGCTTCGCTCGATCACGAGGACCCCCTCCACGCGTGGGTCCTTCCGCGAGCAGCTCGCCGGGACGTGCCTCCGCCTTTCGCGGGTGTCGAAGTCACCGAGGAAGCGGCCGTGCTCTCTGTCGACGACGTGGTGCATCGCACCGATTATCGACGAGCGCGCGCCTGGTCGTAGACTCCTTCAAGTGGCGCCAGAGCTCCCGAAGCCCGACGTCCGCCCCCAATTGCGCGAGCTGCTCGCGTGGTACGACGACGTGCTCGGGAGGATCGTTGCCGGGGCGCTTGTGGCGCCCGGCGTGGGGGAGCGCCTGGGGGAAGAGCGGGAGTTCACCGCTCGCTACCTCGAGCTTCTGGATGCCGGCGAAGAGAGCTCGCTAGGCAGGGAGTGAGCAGGCCCCGGCCTCGGCGATCCTAGGTGCTCTTTTGGGTTCACGCGCGCGTGCGGATAGCAGAGAGGGGCTGGTTACGCAAGTCGCTGGTCGCGCGAGCCGGGCACTGCTGCGGCGATCGCGTTAAGCGTCTCGGTCGGATGACAATTGCCTCATGCGGGGGTCTTCGTGACCGGTGGGCGCGGATTCATCGGTTGCCACCTCGTGCGCGCGCTCGTGCGCGCGGGCCGTGAGGTTCGCCTGGAATGGGCGGACGTTCGCGACCGCGTGGCGCTCGAGCGAGCGGTGCGAGGCTGCGACGCCGTCGTGCACGTGGCCGCGCTGTACAGCGTTACCGCGTCGGCCTTGGAGATCGAGGCGGTCAATGTGGGTGGCACCCAAAACGTGATCGCCGCCTGTCGAGCCGCCGGTGCATGGCGGCTGGTGCACACGAGCACGGCGCGGAGACGAGGCGGATCCGCTCGGCCTCGGGGTGCATAAACTCGGTCCGCCCCGCTGAGTCCCTCGGCTTGCAGGGAGAATCAAGTCCTCGTACCGCACGCCACCGAGACGCTCACACATCGGCGGCCCCTCGGCCTAGCTGCGCGAATCTCAGGTTCAACTTAGGCTCGTAAGCGAGTGAGACTGGGAAAAGGTAGAGCGCAGGCCTGCTCGTGGGTAACTGGAGACCACCTAGCCACGACGCGTGCGGTGCGGCTCTGCCCTGCCTGCCGCCGGCGGGTTCTCGCTTAGCCGCGGCGCCGCCAGCAGTTTTCCGCGCAACGAGAGCGGCCGTCGTTTCGTTTCAGCCTGCGTTACGCCCGGGTGTTGTCGTCTCATCCTCTGCCAGCGAGACTCCGCGTTGGGCGCG
>JBKPHO010000455.1:0-2535 GCA_046729915.1 Actinomycetota bacterium
GCGGATCGACGACGAGTCGATCGTTCCCGAGTACGAGCTGCGGCTGCTTCGCACCTCGCCTGTCTTCGCACCGGTCTTGCCCGTCGCGCTCGAGCGGCTCGCGGCAAGGTTGGAGCCGATCACCGTACCGGCCGATACCACGGTCGTACACGAAGGTGACGAGGGCGACCGCGTCTACCTCGTCGCCGACGGGCGCCTCGAGGTCAGCTCGAGCGACCGGACGCTCGACGTGCTCGAGGCCGGAGAGCTCTTCGGCGAGATGGCCTTGCTCCGCGGTCAGCCGCGTAACGCCACCGTGACCGCGCTGGAGGACGCCACACTCTATGGACTCGGGAAGGATGAGTTCCTCGCCGCGGTCAGCGGTCATCCGGGCAGCAACCGCGAGGCCGAGGACCTTGTCACCGCTCGGCTGACCGCACGCGACATGGTCGAGCGCCGCTGAAGCCGTCCTTCGGGCGATCACTCCGTCCTGGTCGCAAGTGCTGCTCGAGGTGGGCGACGCGCGCGCCACGACGCGAGTGCGTCAGGTACTCGCCGCCGAGACGGCGACGTCCATCGCGCGGCGATCCCGCATGAGGTCGCCCGTAGCCTCCGGGCCGCGCCCCCGATCGCCGGACGATGACGTGAGGAAGCCCTGCTCTCGCCGAATCCCGCGCTCGCTCGGGCTATCCCACAAAGCCGAGTCCGGCCTACCCCGGAAGCCTCAGCTGCCCGGCCGGCAAACAGCCGCTCCAGCAGCTGGGAATCTTGCGATCGGTCTTGATCGCCGGATCCATGCGGCGTCTTTGCCCGAACCGACAACGTACGGGTCATGCCGGCGGCCGTCGCTGCACGGTAGTGCCCGAACCGGTCGGGCCAGCCGAAACCGGTCGGGCCAGCCTCGTATGAGGCCTGCAATGGCCGCGGCAGGCGCGCCAGCCAGGCGCTCACGGCAGTGCGGCCATTAGCATCTAACCCGTAAGCGGGTTGAAATTCGCGTGCGCGGCAAGTTGCCAGCGCTTCCCGTTCCAGGCGAAGACGGAGAGCCGTGGGGCTGGCCCCGGTTTATAGGGCTTTCCGTTCACGACCCCTTCGACCTGGGCGAGATAGCGGACGACGAGCGTCGCGCTGGCCTGCGTCGCCCGCACCCCTGTGATGTGGAACTGATTGATGGTGGCCAGGTTCGCGAGGTACTCCTTCTTTTCGGCCCCGCTGCCATCGGCGCGCTGGACCTGAAATCCAGGCGAGAGGAAACGCTGTAGCCGGGCGCGATCCTTGTGGGCGAGGAGGACGAAGAACCGATTCACGAGCTGTTTAGCGGTGCTGGTCGGATTGGCAAGCTGCGGCGCCGGCCGTCCCGTGGCGTGGGTGCCGGACGCACCGGGCGCCAGCACCAGTGCGAGCGCTGCGAGAGCGAACGCCAACGACCGCAGGGGCAACGAAGCGGTCGTTCGACCGGAAGGTGTGGTCGCCGTCGATTCGATTCCAGCATGCGTTCCGTAAGCCGTTGTTGCCATCCCGCCTCCTTCGGCTTGTGCAGCCGACCCCGGATCGGGCCGGCCTCTGTCGAGCAACCGGTCGGAGTGTCCCACAGAGTCACAACGGACTCTCGCTTCGCATTGGACTAACCCCGATTCCGTTGACACGGCGGTTTAGCCCAGCACTGCGGGTCTAGATCCTCTGGTTCGACGCATGTCCAGAGCTTCATCGCCGTGATTAGTCGGACACACGTCATGAGCCGAGTCCGTCGGGGCTAGGAAGTCGACATCCGAGGAGCTGCGGATAGAGCCTTTATGGAGCTCCGGGGTTGCAACTGGCGGCAATCAGAGGCAAATAGACGGGCCCGTAAACGGCACAAGCAAGCCGAATTCGTTGCCACCGGTTGCCACCGGTTGCGTGTGACGTTCCATGGTAAGCAGGGCGCCTGCCCTGGGCTGCCACCCGTTGCGAGAGGTCCCCTCCCTGCGAGGAAGGAGGTCGATCCCAGTTGGGATCACCGAGCGGGACTACTTCTTAGCGCAGTCCGGGCATGGGCGCTGGTCGCAGCCGCAGCCGGTGCATGCCTGGCGGATCATGCGCGCATCTTATCTCCCCGAGCTGATCCATGGTTCGGCGCAAGTCGACTAGTAATGCACGGGCGCTTCTCGGTTCAAGTGACCGTGACGTAGATCTTCCTCTCGCGCGGGCCGTCGAATTCACAGAAGAAGATCGTTTGAAGGTCACCGAGGGCGAGTTGGCCGTCTTCGAGTGGGATCGTGATCGAGGAGGACGTCAGCGCCGAGCGTACGTTCGCCCAGGGGTTCTGGTCGCCCTCCGCGGTGTGTCTCCAGCTCCAGTCCTCGTCGACGATCCGCTGCAGCGCCGCCTCGATGTCGGCGGCGACCGCCTCGGCGCCCTCGCCGCTTGCTTGCAGGACGATGCCCGCGGTCGTGTGCGGCACAAACAGCACCGCCGCCTGCCCTGACTGTCCTTCCAGCGCTTCGCGCACGTGCGCCGTGACGTCGATGAGTTGTGTCTGGCGCTCGGTCCGAAGGGCGGGGCGAGTTTCCTCATCCC
>JBKPHO010000456.1:0-2320 GCA_046729915.1 Actinomycetota bacterium
GTCACCTGGAGGAAGATCTTGTACGGCTTGCGCGTGACGAGGTCGGGCAGGAGCTCGCGCGAGGCACCTCGGCTCGCGGCCGCGCTCGGAAGCACGAGGGCGGGAGCCAGCAAGACCACGGCGAGCCGAGCGAGCAACGGCACAAGCGTAGCTCCGGCCGAGCTCGAGCTCCCGGGTGCACTCGAGCTCGGCCTTCGGTCCCCGACTACTGCAGCTGCGCGAGCCGCTCGCGGTACTCGTCGGCGTTGATCTCGCCGCGCGCAAAGCGCTCGCCGAGGATCCGCTTCGCCGAGTCGCCGCCGTCAGGCGGGTAGCGGCGACCTCTCTGCCAGAGCAGGAAGATCAGGGCTCCGAGCAGGATCACCCAGAGGATCGGGAACGCGATCCACCAGTGGCCGTGGTGCCACCCGTTCGAGTCGCTTGCCAGGACGGCGAAGGTCGTGAGTGTCTGCATCGCTGTCACCTCCTTGCTGTTCGGGCATCACGGTAGGACGCCCGCGCCGCTGCCGAAACGCTCCCCGGATGGAACTTCCGCGTCCCCCCGCAGGAGGACGCGAATCACCCGCGGGGACGACTCCGAAGGCGCCGGCCGTCGTTACCCTCGGAGGCGAGATGGCCCCCCAGCGCCTGCGGGTTTCCACGCGTGACGTAGTCGTCGCGCTCGCAGCCTTCGGGCTGACGCTGGTGCTGCTCGGCTTCGCCCACAACGCGGACCGCGGGCTCGACGCGCCCGGCGTCCTCCTCGCCGCGCTCGCCTGTCTTCCGCTGGTTGCGCACAGGCGCTCGCCTCTCGGCGTGTTCGCGCTGACGACCGCGGCGAGCGCGGCGCTCAACGGCCTCGGCTATGCGCTCGGGCCGCCCTTCGGGCCCACCGTCGCGCTCTTCTATGTCGCGGAGGACGAGCGGACGCGCGCTCGCATCGCCGAGACGGCGGCCGTCGTGCTCGGCCTCTTCTCCGTCCACATCGGCGCCACCGCGGCCGCCCACGGCGGATTCCCGACCAGCGCGATCCTATTCGGCATCGTCGTCTGGGGAGGCGCCTGGGTGCTCGGCGACCAGCTCCAGCAGCGTCGCCGGCGCCGGGCCGACGTCGAGGAGCGGATCCACCGCGCGCGGCGCGACAGCGAGCGTGAGCGGCGGCTCGCGGCTGCCGAGGAAAGGACCCGGATCGCGCGTGACCTCCACGACTCCGCTGCGCACGCGATCAACGTCATCCTCGTCCAGGCGGGCGCCGCGCGCCTGTTGCAGCAGCGCGACCCCGACGCGACGCGGCGAGCGCTGACGACGATCGAGGAGGTCGCCCGCGAGACGATCGGGGAGATCGACCAGCTCGTGCACGGCCTCCGCGAGAACGGCACGGGAGACGAGTCGCCCGCGATCGAGCTGCCCACGGGCCTCGCCGCGCTCGACACCCTCGCCGAGAGGTATCGCGCCGGCGGCCTCGCGGTCGAGATCCACGCCGCAGGACGCCCGCGTCCACTCTCGCGGGCGCTCGACCAGGGGGCCTACCGGATCCTCCAGGAGTCGCTCACGAACGCTGCCCGGCACGGAGCCGGCGCCGCCGAGGTCGACATCCGCTACGGCGAGGGCGAGCTCGAGCTCACGATCTCGAACCCGGCGGCCACGGCGGCGGTCGGCGAGCCGGCCGGGGGCCACGGGATCCTCGGCATGCGCGAGCGGGCCGCGCTTCTCGGCGGCAGCCTCGAAGCCGGCCGGGAAGGCTCCTCGTTCCGCGTCCACGCCAGGTTTCCGTACGCGGGTTCCGAGGAACAGCCGTGACGAGCCCTCCCGTGCGCGTGCTGCTCGTGGACGACGACGACCTCATGCGCGCCGGCCTGAAGGCGGTCCTTTCGAGCGATTCCCGGGTCGAGGTGGTCGGCGAGGCGGGCAGCGGCCGCGAGGCCGTCGAGCGCGTGCGGGCTCTCCGCCCGGACCTCGTCCTGATGGACGTGCGGATGCCCGACCTCGACGGCATCGCCGCCACTCGCGAGATCATCGCCGCCTGGCCCGAGGTCAAGGTCGTGATCCTGACGACGTTCGAGCAGGACGACTACATCTTCGGCGCCCTCAACGCCGGCGCCTCCGGCTTCCTCCTCAAGCGCAGCGGCCCGGAGGAGCTGCTCGCCGCCATCCACACCGTCGCCGCCGGCGATTCGCTCCTGTCGCCCTCGGTCACGCGGACCGTCATCGACCGGATGGCGCGCCAGCCCACACCGGAGATCGGGCCGAGCCGCCTGCTCGACTCGTTGACCCCGCGCGAGCACGAGGTGCTGGTGCTCCTCGCCCGCGGCCTGTCCAACAGCGAGATCGCCGCCGAGCT
>JBKPHO010000457.1:0-1252 GCA_046729915.1 Actinomycetota bacterium
ACAAAGGCCGGTTCTCGAGACGCTCGAGATCGTCGAGCGACACTTCCGCTCGATTGTCCCCGAGCACGAGTTGTAGCAGCCGGATCTGTTTAGACGTTTTGCGCCTCGGTCCGCTGGATCGGGCTGTCGCAGCTTGGCGGAACTGCGACGCGCTCCCTCGATGGCGCTGACCCCGCTGAACTACGGGTTTCGACGACAGGCGCATCAGCAGGACCATCCGAGGGACCGCGCGGCCACAGACGAGGCTCAACTTCCTCGCGGCCGCCGTCCCCTTCCGAAGGGCGGCCGCCGTGGCGCTCGCTGTCGCACGCGCGCTCGGGTGCGGCCAACATCTGGCGGTCGTCCACTAGAAGCTGTGTGGCACGTGCGTCGCGTGCATGCCGAGCACGAGCGCGCCTGCAAGCCCGAAGTAGAGGAGCCCGATGATTAGCCGCTGGTGCGGACGCACCCGGTAGTAGTCCTGCATCAGAGGGAGGCGGCGCAGCTGCCAGCGGCGCCGGAGCTCCGAGGCGGCGAGCAGCAGGATGATGATCAGGATCGGGTTCGGCAGGTAGATGACGAGCGCGATCAAGCCGAGGAAGCCCGCGAGCCACAGGGACGGGTGCAGCGCTGCCGAGATCCGCCCGCCGTCGAGCGGGATCACGGGCAGCAGGTTGAAGAGATTGATGAGGAAGCCGAGAAACGCAAGCGCCTTCAGCTCCCGCGAGTCATAGGCGACGCCGAGGAGGTAGAGGGCAAATGCAGCCGTGGAGCCGAGCAGCGGTCCGGCGATCGCGAGCCGTGCCTCACGCCAGGCGTTGTGCGGCATCTGCTTCATCGTGATCAGCGCGCCCATGAAGGGGATGAAGACGGGGACCGAAACCGGTAGACCCTGCCGCTTGGCCTCGACCACGTGCCCCATCTCGTGCACGAACAGGAGGACGATCAGCCCGATCCCGAACCACCAGCCGCCGAGCCAGACGTAGAAGGCGGCGGAGACGAGCATCGAGAAGAGGAACTTGAACTTGAGGAGCACGACGCCGAACTTGGCCAGGAAGGCACCGAGCGTCGCGATCGGCGCCCAGAGCTTGCGCAGCCTCGCGCGCCAATCCCCGCCGCCGCGCGGCTGAATCGGCTCGAAATCGCGCCATTCGTGGGGATATTGCGCCATCCCAGCCATTGTGCCTGCAGGTAGAGGTCCCGAATCACCCGGTCAGGAGCCTCCGGCGATCCGTTCTTACCCGACTTCGTAGACCTCCTCCTTGCAGAGACA
>JBKPHO010000458.1:0-17081 GCA_046729915.1 Actinomycetota bacterium
ACCGGGACCAGTCTCGAGCGCCAGCTCCGCGGCCGGATCTTCGCGCCGCTCGGGCTCGAGGACACGAGTTTCGAGCCCGACGCCTGGAAAAGGCGCCACTATGCCCACGGCTATGCCCCGAGTGAGCACGACGGCATCGTCGGCAGCCTCGCGACCGCCCGCGACCGCAGCACGGTCGGCGCATCCTGGGCCTGGGCCGCCGGAGCGATCGTTTCCACCGCGTCCGATCTCTCGCGCTTCCTTGGTGCTGTTCTCCAAGGGCGGTTGCTTCCGCCGGGTCTGCTCGAGCTGATGCGTCCGGCTCCCGGGGCGCGCTACGGGCTCGGGCTCGCCGCGTTCCATACACCCTGCGGGACCGCTATTGGCCACACCGGCGCCGTGCTCGGTACCGTCTCCGCCGCCTGGAGCAGTGGTGATGGCCGTCGCCGCGTCGTCGCGATGAGCAACAGCTTGCCGCTGTCGCCGTCGGCCGGGGCCGCGCTGCGGAGGCTGCTGGACGCATCCTTTGTGGAGCCTGAGCCGACGCCGGCAAAAGCCGGCATCGACGGCGGCGTGGGGCGAATCGACGGCTAGCCGGCGAGGTAATAGGCGGCAAAGGCGAGGCCGAGGATCAGTAGGACGATCGGGAGCAGGAAGAGGATGATCCCGAAGATCGCGACCAGCGGCGTTTCTGCGCTCTCGCCCTTTCGTTCGATCTCATGCAGGTGCTCGGCTTCGGCTTCGACTTGCTGGACAGGGTGCCGCAGCCACGGAAGCGCCCTTCGGTAGATGCTGCCGGCATGTCGTACGGCGTCCCTGCTCGCGGCCATTGCTCCATCCTAGACCTGGGTCTGTAGGGTCCGGCCGGCCATCGGGAAGGGAGACGCCGAGGTGCGGATCGAGGACTATGGCTTGATCGGAAACCTCCAGGCCGCGGCAAAGGCCTCGGCCTGACCGAGAGCTCGGCATCGGCGGAGCAGGCGCTGACACCAGCGCGCCCGCGGGTTTCCGCGCGGAGGTTGATCGCTCCGCTCGCGCTCGCCCAGTTCATCTGCAGCTTCGCGGGCTCGAACATGAACGTGATGATCAACGACATCAGCGACGACCTGGACACGTCGGTCAAGGGCGTGCAGACCACGATCACCTTGTTCCTGCTGATCATGGCGATCCTGATGATCCCCTGCAGCAAGTTGACCGACCGCTGGGGCCGCAAGCGATGCTTCATCGGGGGTCTCGTGCTGTACGGGATCGGCGCTCTGCTGAGCGCGCTGTCCCCGAACCTCGGCGTGCTGATCCTCGGCAACTCGGTCTTCGAGGGCGTCGGGACGGCGCTTTTGATCCCTCCCGTCTACATCCTGGCCACGCTGTGGTTCACGGAGATGACCACGCGCGCCTGGGCGTTCGGCGTGATCAGCGGACTCGGGGGCATCGGGGCCGCGGCGGGGCCGTTGATCGGCGGCGTCATCACGTCCGGGATCAGCTGGCGGGCCGCATTCGTTTTCCAGGTCCTCATCATCGTGGTCATCGTCATGCTGAGCCGCCGGCTCGTCGATCCGCTACCTGCGGACCCGACCCGTCCGTTCGACGTCGTCGGAGCGGTTCTCTCGGGCATCGGCATGTTCTGCGTGGTGTTCGGGATCCTGCAGGCGGGCAGCAACAACGTCCTCTTGACGGTGTTCCTCGTGGTCGGAGCCGCCTTCTTGGCCTGCTTCTTCTTCTACATCCGCTCTCGCGAGCGAATGGGGAAGGAGCCGCTGTTGTCGACTGCGCTGTTCAGGCACCGGGCCTGCAATCTCGCTCTCGTCACCCAGAACATCCAGTGGCTGATTCTGATGGGGACGTCGTTCGTCGTCTCCGTCTTCCTCCAGACCGTTCGCGGCTACAGCGCGATCGCGACCGGCGTCATCTTCACCGCAGCGACCGCGGGCATCCTGGTTTCGTCCATCGCTGCCGAGCGCTTGGCCAGGAAGTACCGGCAAAAGACGTTGATCGTCACCGGGTTCGTCGTCACCCTCGCCGGTATCGGGCTCTTGCTCGCCCTGCTCGCCGTGTCGACGAGGAACATCGCCTTCGTGCCGGGGCTTCTCCTGATCGGCCTCGGCGTCGGAACCATGCTTACCCCGTCTGTGAACGTCGTTCAGTCCAGCTTCCCCGAGGAGCAGCAGGGCGAGATCTCGGGCCTCTCGCGCAGCGTGTCCAACCTCGGGTCGTCCTTCGGCACCGCGATCGCCGGCACGATCCTGGTATCCGTCGCCGCCGCGCCGGGGAACCGTGAGTACGCGTGGGCGATGGTCTCCCTTGCCGTCTTCGGCCTCATCGGGCTTGGGGCTGCCCTCTTGCTTCCTGCCAAGCTCGAGAGACAAGCCGGCTGAGTCCTCACGCCGATCTCTGCGATCTGAGCGCTACGGTCAGCCACGTTAGCGTTCGTGGTCAGCATGGTGGCGACCGGCAAGCTGCCGCATACCGCATGCCGACTCGAGCCGACGCCGGCAAAGCCGGCATCGGGAGCGTGTGATAGCTGCGCCGTCTCGTCCGGCACCTCCCGCACGCGCCTGGAGTACTCGCAGAGATCGACCTCGTCGAAGCACTCGAGCTCACGCTGCTGAGCGCTCATTAGCTCTACGTGGCGCTTGCGGTTGCCCACCGGAGTCAGCGCATTACCGCCGTGTTAGAGAGCGCCGTCAGCCTCCTGCCGATGAGAAGTCTGCAGGAAGGAGGTGATCTCGATGTTGACTTCCTTGATGGGGCATGCGCGACGTCACCTGGTCGCATGCGTCGCGTTGCTGATTGCCCTCAGCGGTACGTCGTACGCCGCAGCGACCAAACTCCTGCCGCCGAACAGCGTAGGCACCCGGCAGGTGATCAACGGGTCGTTGCTGAAGAAGGACTTTAAGTCCGGGCAGCTTCGACGTGGAGCTCGAGGCCGCCGTGGCCCCGCCGGACTCACGGGCGCCACGGGCCCTGCCGGACCTGCGGGTGCCCGTGGCCCGGCCGGAGCGCCTGGCCCAGCTGGAGCGCAAGGTCCGCCAGGACCCGTAAACCTGACATACGCCACGACTGAGGTCACGGTCGCAGCGGGCGCTCAGGGGACAGGGCAGGCGGTGTGCCCAGGCGGGATGGTTGTCACGGGCGGGGGCGCAATGACCGATCCTGCGGACCCAGCGGTCACCATTGGTGAATCCGACTGGATCCTTTGGCCTCCCGGAGTTCCGTCCGCGTGGGAGGCGACCGTTCACAACGGCAGTGCAAGCGACGTCGACCTGCTGGTTGATGCCATCTGCACGACCCCGACCAGCATTAGCGCGGCCGTCGCCGAAGCGCTTCACAAGGCGAACAAGTAGAAAGGCGGGGGAGAGGGGCGGCGGGCACCATCCCTGCTCGCCGCCCGCCTCTCTCGACGTACGGACCACACGCGCTAGGCTCATCACGCCCTCCGGGCCGCGCGGAGGACCACAGGCTCACCTAGTGGCGACTCGAAGCCCCCTGAGCTGCTGGCGTCCGTTGCCTGTACGCCCGGTGAGGCTCACTCACCCTCGATCATGCGTCTGAAGGTTGGCTTCGGCTGGCACGGACCTCAGTGTTGCCTTGCGTAGCTCGGGAAGGGAGGTGCAGCCCGAGAGACCAAGTGCGAGGTCGAAGTCCGCGACGAGGTTTTGTAGTACCTCACGCACGCCCGCCTCGCCGCCGAGGGCGAGACCGTAGACGTACGGACGGCCCACGAGAACCGCGGTAGCGCCGAGTGCGAGCGCCTTGAGCGCGTCGGCGCCGGTGCGGATCCCGCTGTCTAGCAGCACCGGCAGACGCCCGCCCACAGCTTCGACGACGGAGGGAAGCGCCTCGAGCGTGGCGATTGCTCCGTCCAACTGGCGGCCGCCGTGGTTGGAGACGACGATTCCGTCGAATCCGGTCTCAACCGCTCGCCGCGCGTCGTCCGGGTGAAGAATCCCTTTGAGGAGTACGGGCAGGCGCGTGAGGTCGCGAACTCGCTCCAGATCATCCCAGCGTAGTGACGGTCGTGAGTAGATCTCGGTGAACGCTTGAACAGCGGTGCGCGGGTCTAGGTCGCGCACGTTGCGACGGAGCTCGCGCAGCGTGCGCAGCGCCGCGAGTGTCGGTCGCTGGGAGGATCGTGCGCGGCTGCGTTCGCGGACGAGCTGCTGGAAGACGGGGTCGCTCGTGTACTGCGCGATCCCGCGCCCACGCAGAAATGGGAGGTATGCGAGCTCGAGGTCGCGCAGCCGCCAGCCGAGGAGCGTCGTATCGAGCGTGATCACAATGGCTTCGCAGCCGCAACGCTCAGCACGTTGGACGAAGCTGGTGACGAGCTCGTCGACGGTGCTCCAGTAGAGCTGGAACCAGCGCGGTGCATCGCCCATCTCTTCGGCGACCTCTTCCATCGGCCTGGATGCCTGGCTCGACAGGATTGCCGGCAGGCCAAGTGAGGCTGCAGCACGCGCAGCGGCCACATCTGCGCCGGAGTGCGCGAGATCGAGCACGCCGATCGGGGCGAGCAGGATGGGGGCCGGCAGTCGCCGCCCGAACAGCTCGACAGTGGTTTCGCGCGTGGAGACGTCGCGAAGGATTCGCGGGACAATCGAGACGCGTTCGAACGCACGCCGGTTCGCGCGCATCGTCTCCTCGGCACCTGCGCCACCAGCCACGTAGGCGAACGCCTCTGGCCTCATCACCGCCTGCGCGCGCTCTTCAAGTCGGTTCGGATCGAACGGCACACGTCCCCGGCGACCTGTCGCCCCTGCTAGAAACACCTCCGCTTGACGCTCACGCCCGGACATCGGCGGATCTTCGCACCGTGCAGCGGACGGAAACGGTCGTGCCTGTCCTCGTCGGCGCCGTGGGCCGGTCCCATAGGGCAGTTCACGGTGCGTCTGTGCAGAGGGCGAACGGCGCCACGGGATCAGGGGAGCCGGCGGGGACGGACGCCGCGAGCGGCGTCAAGAGCTGCCGCTCTCTCACTCTCGGACAGCGGGCGAGCGCCACCTGCGTCCCTTTCGCGCGCCCGATTGGATGGAGTGGAGGCGCCCGACGAGCCTAGTTCAGCTTGGTCGCGTATCCGCCTGAGGGCCCGCACTGCCGATCGCAACAGCAACGCCAACGGCACTCCCCAGAGGGCATAGAGGTAGTAGACCCGCTCGTTGATCGCGGTTTCAGTGCTGGTAAGGAGGCCACAGCTCCGTTGCGCTGTGTACGTCGCCGAGTCCCACGCAACAAGCGCAATGGCCACACCCAGTGCCATCGCCGCGAGCATCAAAACGGCCGCGAGAAGACGTAGGCGCTTGCGCACACACAGGACGAGGACAGACCCCGTGAGCCCAGCGATGAAGGCGACAGAGAATGCGTGATCGATGTTCGCTCCGCGCACGTGCTCCAATGAGCAGAACAGACCACCGCTGAAGTGAAGGTGGGTCACAGCTGCGACTAACGCCGCGAGCAGCAGGGCGAGCATGCTCTCGCGAACCGGAACGGGCCTTGGACGAATCGGTTCGGGCGACATAGCAGCCTCAGGGTGGAGGTCGCCGCTAACGCGTCTCTAATGCCACAGGCAGGTGGTACCCGCGGCGGGGTCCACTGTTCGCAGCCCGCGGGCGGTGCTACAACGGCGTTGTGATGGACTTCCGAATCCTCGGGCCGCTCGAGGTTCGGGACGGAGGGCGGTCAATCGAGCTTCGCCGGCGAAAGCCGCGCGCCCTGCTGGCGGTGCTTGTTCTCCACGGGCGAAAGCCGGTCAGTAGCGACGCCCTCATCGATGCGCTCTGGGGCGAGGCGCCGCCCCGGACGGCGCGCGCGGCATTGCAGAACTACGTCGCCCAACTGCGCGACGCGCTCGGGCCTGGGCTCCTGGCCTCGCGCGCAGGCGGCTATGCCCTCGACGTCAGCCCGGAGCAGATCGACCTCACCCGTTTTGAGCGGCTGACGGCCGAGGGTCGCGTTGCCGAGGGCGCTGAGCGGGTGGCGAAGCTGGGCGAGGCCCTCTCGCTCTGGCGCGGGCCTCCGCTCGCGGACCTTGCCTTCGAGCCGTTCGCCGCCCGTGAGGCTTCTCGGCTGGAAGAGCTTCGGACATCGGCGCTCGAGGATCTGATAGAGGCGGAGTTGTCGCTGGGCGCCAGCACTGAAGTGGTGGCGGAGCTTGAGCAGCTGATCGCAGAGCACCCGTTCCGGGAGCGGTTTCGTGCCCAGCTCATGCTCGCGCTCTATCGCGGGGGTCGTCAGGCCGCCGCGCTTGAGGCCTACCAGGAGACTCGGCGCACGCTCGTCGACGAGCTGGGGATCGAGCCGAGTCCGCCGCTGCGAGACCTCGAGCAGGCGATCCTCCGCCAGGACCCCGCTCTCGGGGTTCCGGTTCCGACGCGGCCGGGTGCGGATAGGGAGCCGTCGATGGAAGAGCGGCGCAAGACCGTCACGATCGTCTTCGCCGACGTCGCGTTCTCTGAGACCCTCGACCCGGAGTTGCAGCGCAACACGAGCCTGCACGCAATCGGCCAGGCGCGCGCTGCACTGGAGCGCCACGGCGCGATGATCGAGCAACGCGCAGGCGACGAAGTGATGGCCGTGTTCGGCATCCCTCACGCGCACGAGGACGACGCGCTTCGTGCCGCCCGGGCCGCACTCGAGCTTCGGAGTGGCTTCTCCGAGCTCGGCAGCAAGTTGGGGCTCGTAGGGCGCGATGCGCTCGACGTCCGCGTCGGGATCGAGACGGGCGTAGTCCTCGCGGGCGCGGACGCTGCCGGCCATGGCTTTGCGGCGGGCCCGGCTGTCACGCTCGCGAAGCGCACCCTGCAGCGTGCAGGTCCCGGCGAGGTCGTCGCAGGTCCTCGCACGCTCCAGCTGCTCGGAGAAGCGGCTCTCACCGCGGCGCCGGCCGACGGGCGGAACGACGTCGCGCGCCTCGTCGACCTCCTTGAGGGTGTGCCGACGGTGAAGCGCCGACTAGACGCTCCGCTCGTCGACCGGGAAGCGGAGCTTGCGGCGCTTCACGGCGCCTTCGCGAAGGCGGTCGACGAGCGCAGCTGCCGGCTCTTGCTCGTTCTCGGAGAGGCGGGCATCGGCAAGACGCGTCTGGCGTCTGAGCTAACGACCAACCTGGACGCGGCAGCGACGGTGTTGGTGGGGCGCTGTGCCTCGTACGGGGAGGGCGCTATGCTCCTGCCGCTCGTCGAGATCGTTTGCCAGGCCGGTGCGAGACGCGCCTATGATGAGCTGCTGCTTGGCGACGAGCACGCCGCAGTTATCTCCGCGAGGCTGGCCGATCTGACCGGTGATGAGGAGGCGCCGGGGTCCGGCGGCGAGACCTTCTGGGCAGCCCGGAGGCTCTTCGAGTCACTCGCGGAGGAGCGACCACTCGTGCTCGTGTTCGAGGACTTGCACTGGGCCGAGCCCCCGCTCATGGACCTGCTCGACTACCTCGCGGAGCAGGTATCCGACGCGCCGATACTCCTACTCGGCCTAGCTCGCACCGAGCTACTCGAGCTCCGTCGAGACTGGAGCGGCCTCGAGGCGACGATGCTCGCACCACTCTCCGGAGAGGATGGTGAGGCGTTACTCGAGAATCTCGGCGATCTCCAGGATCACGTGCGTACGCAGATCCTGCGCACCGCTGGCGGCAATCCGCTCTTCATCGAGCAACTCCTCGCCCACGCGACGGAGGGCGGCAGACCGGACGAGCTGCCGGCCACACTCGACGCACTGCTCGTGAGTCGCCTCGACCACCTCGAGCCGGGCGAGCTCTTAACCGTTCAGCGCGCAGCCGTGGCGGGACGCGAGTTCTCGCGCGCCGCCGTCGCGCACCTGCTCCCGCAGGACGAGGCTGCAGGCGTTGACGAGCATCTCGCGGCGGTCACGCGGAAGGGTCTGATTCACGAGAGCGGATCGGAGAAGCTCCGCTTTCACCACGTCCTCATCCGCGACTCGGCCTACGGGACGTTGCCGAAGGCACAGCGCGCAGAGCTGCACAAGCGCTTCGCCCGGTGGCTCGAGAGCCGGCCGACGCCATCGCGGGAACTGATCGGCTACCACCTTGAGCAGGCCTACCGGTACAACGCCGAGCTCGGAGTGGTCGAGCCCGCGGTTGGGCGCCTCGCCGCCGCGGCCGGTGACCACCTTGCCGCTGCCGGGCTGCGAGCGGCGAAGCGCGGCGAGACTCACGCGGCCGCGAACCTCCTCGCACGCGCATCGTCGCTACTGGAGGTCGAGGAGGTTGCACGACGAGACCTGCTGACGGAACTCGGGCTGGTCTACTGGAGAGCGGATGACCTCGATGCCGTGGAAGACGCGTTCGGCAGAGCGCTCGAAGCTGCGGTCGCGTCGAACGACCGGAGGGCAGAGCTGCGGGCGCGCGTGGAGCTGGCTTACCTGAAGCTCTTTCGAATGCCTGAAGGCGGCACGGAGGAGCTTCTCTCGCTGACGGCGGAGGCGATTCCAGCCCTGGAGCAGGCTGGCGACAATCGCACGCTCGGCCTGATCTGGGACATGCTGGCGCACGTCCACGGCGGCTTTCATTGCCACTACCGCGACTCTGCAGAGGCGGCGGAGCGTGCAATCGCATACTTCGCGCGCGCTGGTTGGCCGCTCACGCCCTGCCTGCAGGAGTTGGCGGTCAGCCTCTACTTCGGCCCGCTCGCCGTCGAGGACGCGATTGGGCGTTGCCGCGCGCTCCTGGAGCACGCGGATCGGGGCGGAGAGGCCCACGTCCTAGTGTTCCAGGGAGGACTGGAGGCGATGGCAGGTCGCTTCGAGACGGCCCGCTCGCTCGCGTCGACCGCACGGGCAACCTACGAGGAGCTCGACTGGACGGACAAGATCTGGGCGAATTACGCCGCCGTCGCCGCCGACATCGAACTCCTGGCCGGCGACGACGCCGCCGCGGAACGACTCCTCGACGAGAGCTGCAGGCGGCTGGAGGCGTGGGGCGAGCAGGCCCGCCTGGCGACGCAGGCGGCACAGCTCGGCGAAGCGCTCTACCGCGAGGGACGGCTTGAGGAGGCCCGGCGGTGGGCAGTTGTCGCGCAAAGGTGTGCGGCGAGCGACGACGCCAGTGCGGAGTTCTCGTGGCGTGCACTGCGGGCCAAGGGGCTCGCGCGGGAAGGGGCGTTCGACGAGGCGCGGAGGCTGGCTGAGGAGGCGGTGAAGATCGCCGAGTCGACCGATGCCGTCAGCCAGCATGCCCAGGTCCTCCTCGATGCCGGCGAGGTCGCCTGCCTCTCGGGTCGCCACGCCGCGGCAGTCGAGCTCGCCGAAGTTGCACTTCGCCTCCTCGAGGCGAAGGGGAACGTCGTGTCGAGCCGTCGCGCGCGGTCGAGGCTCGCGGCCCTGATGAGCGGCTGACCGCTGCTCACGCAGCACGGAAAACCCTTTCGGGCTTTCCGTGCGCTGACGAGAAACGACTCGTCTCATCGGCTCGTGCGGGTTGGGCCATGGCCGCCGCCGGGGTTAGACGCGACCCCGGTTGCAGGCGCGACCGCCGCGAGCGCTCCGAGCGCGAGGCCGACTGCGAGCAGCCGGCGCAGGCTCATCTTGGGGAGCATTCTCGTCACCTCCTTCCCTTCGTCGATCACGCCTCCGACGCTAGGAACGGGCGGCTTTTCCGTTAACCGGGCATGCTTGGGACAGGCCTCGGGGCGTACCCGAGACTTCGGGCCGATCCGAATCGGGGCTTGCCCCTAGGAGTGGAGGAAGGCCAGAACGGCCAGCACACGCCGGTGCTCGTCGGGAGCCGGCGCGAGTCGCAGCTTGGTGAAGATCGAGTTGATGTGTGTCTCGACCGTCTTCGAACTCAGGAAGAGGCGGTCGCAGATGCCACGGTTCGACAGCCCTTCCGCCATCAAGCCAAGGACCTCCCGCTCTCGCGGGCTCAGCTCCTCGAGCGGATCGCGCTCGCGCCGCCGGCCCATCAGCTGGCCGATGACCTCCGGGTCGATGGCGGTGCCGCCCGCAGCAACGCGCCGTAGGGCGTCGAGGAAGTCGTCGACTGCCAGCACCCGGTCCTTGAGGAGGTACCCGAAGCCCTCGGGCCATCCACTGAGGAGGTCGAGCGCGTGCTTCGTCTCGACCACCTGCGAGAGCACCAGGACAGCGAGCTCGGGCTGCTGGGCCTTGAGCTCCTTCGCCGTCCGGGTGCCCTCGTCGGTCTGGGTCGGCGGCATCCGCACGTCAACGATCGCTACATCAGGCCGCTCGCGCTCGACGACCGTCCGCAGCTCGTGCGCGTTTCGTGCCTCGCCCACAACGTCGACGCCGGCCTCTGCCAGCACGCGCACCAAGCCCTCGCGAAAGAGCGTCGAATCCTCTGCGACTACGACTCGCACGGGATCTCCGCGAGAATCCGCGTGCCTTCGCCAGCGGGGCTGTCGACGCGGAATTGGCCGCCGAGCGCCTCGACCCGATCGAACAGGCCGCTGAGGCCGGAGTTCTCGAGCGGGCGGGCGCCGCCGACGCCGTCGTCTTCGATCTCGACCGTCAAGATCCCGTTGTGGCGGGAGATGCAAACGGAGGCCTTGGACGCCCGCGCGTGCTTCATCACGTTCGCGAGCGCCTCGCAGGTGACGAAGTAAGCGGTCGCCTCGAGACGTGCTGGCAAGCGGCCGTCGAGCACGTCGAGGTCGACCGGGAAGGGGTTGCGCAGGACGAGCGACTCGAGCGCCGTCGCCAGCCCCTCCTCGGTTAGAACGGCCGGATAGACGCCGCGGACGAGCTCGCGCAACTCCTCGTTGGCGGCCTGGAGCTCCGCGACGGTCGCTTCGAGCAGCGCCTCGACGGCGGGATCGGCCTCGGCCTCGTGGGCGTCCATCCGCCGTTGTGCGGCCCGGAGCTGGAGCGCGAGCGCCGCGAGCCGCTGCTGGGCGCCGTCGTGCAGATCGCGCTCGATCCGCTTCCGCTCCTCGTCCGCTGCGGCAACGATTCGCACGCGCGACTCCTTGACCTGAGCGAGCTGCGCGCGCATCTCTGCTTGGAGCTGGGCGTTCTCGAGCGCCAGTCGCGCCGCTGCGCCGGCAGCTCGGACGAACTTGGGCTCCTCCAGCAGGGAGGGGTCGTGGACGATCGCAGCAAGTGGTTCGCCGTCATGGTCGAGGTACGTCACAGCGCGGGCACCATTCTCGGGCAGCTCGACCTTGCGGCCAGCCGAGTCGGCGTAGGTCCCGCGCTCAGGGAGCCAGAACGCGAGCTCGAGTGTCGGGTCGCCGAGCGAGCGAGCTAGCGCGTCCCGCAGCTCGTGCGGTCTCGCGTGCTCGAGCTCGAGCACGAGGTCACCGACGCCCGCTCGCACCCAGTGGGCGCGTAGCAAGCCTCCCACAAGCGCGAGGGGCAGAGCGAAGAGCGCGACGAACTGCCACCAGAAGACGTAATCGGCGGCGAACGGACGATCGACGAACGTGAAGACGCATTCGAAAATCGCGCGAAGCCCGAACGCGACGGCGGCCAGCACCAACGGCGCTAGGATCCGGCGCATCCTCGGGGTTGCTCTCCAGAACCGGCGGCCGATGAGCACGACGAAAACCGTCGCCAGTACGCCGAAGAAGAGGACGATTTCGCTCTTTTGGAGGAGCTCGACGAGGCGGGGATTGGCGGAGACGTTGATGAGGCTGTCCCGCGACAGGCGGCCGAAGCCCGAAAGTGACGCGGTGCCGCCGTAGAAGAAGGCGATCGATGACGGAATGAGGAGCACGGTCGTGACGCCGGCGACGACGAGCACGCGCTCCGCGCGGTCGGTAACGCGGCCGAAGGGATACGCCAGTGCAGATAACGCGACAAGGGCGTAGCCGATGTCGCCGAGGATGAAGAACATGGTGAAGAGGAACGGGTCGTCGCTGTAGCGCAGCTGGCGGGCGAGGAGCGCGAGCCCGGTGAGCACCAAGAGTGGTCCCATGCGGTTCGCCGGACGCCGCGCCCAGGCGACGAGACCGGCGAGGAGGTACGCCCATCCGATGGCCACCTGTGCGACTGCGTGTGGCGAGCTGAGCGCGTTGATCTGCGCGCGGTATGCGGCGACGCCTAGCGCGGCGCCGACCACCAACAGCGCGAGCGCGCCGAGCCGATTCACAGCGTGTCCTCCGGCAGCTCTGCCGCGTCGAAGCCGTGAAGCTCGAGGAGGGTCCTCGCCGATCTGCTAAACGAGGCGCGGTCGTCGACGATCCACGAGCTCACTACCATCCACAAATCGTCACACAGCTGTCGGCTTCTGACCAAGCGGATCGGCGGTTCCGGCTCCCACGTTCGGGCGTAATCCGGCGGCGCTTTTCCCACCGCCTACACCGGGGCGTTAGACAGCGCGCTAGCGTTTCGCGCCAACATGAGCGGTCGAGCGCGATGACGGGAGCTGAACCTGTGCGTGGCGCCGACGCGCGAAGGCTCGGGCTGCCCGCCGGTATTCGGGCTTGCCTGTTCGACCTCGACGGCGTCCTGACGCAGACTGCTCGCGTGCACGCGGCCGCTTGGAAGCAGATGTTCGACGAGTTTCTGCCCGAGCGCTCGAAGCGGACCGGTGAGCCGTCCGTGCCGTTCGACCCGGTCAGGGACTACGACGAGTACGTGGACGGCAAGCCGCGTTACGACGGCGTGCGCTCGTTCCTCGCCTCGCGCGGGATCGAGCTGCCGGAAGGCGAGCCGAGCGATCCGCCGGCTGCGGAGACCGTCCACGGCCTCGGCAACCGGAAGAACGAGCTCGTGCTCGCGCTGATCGAGCGCGACGGCGTCCAGGCGTACGACGGATCCGTGCGATACGTGCAGGCGGTGCGGGACGCCGGGCTGCGGCGCGCCGTTGTCTCCTCGAGCGCGAACACCCGTCAGGTGCTCGTGGCGGCAGACATCGCCGACCTCTTCGAGGAAGTCGTCGACGGAATCGTCGCGGAGCGAGAGCACCTGAAGGGCAAGCCCGCGCCGGACACGTTCCTCGCCGCGGCCCGCGCGCTCGACGTCGCGGCTGCCAACGCGGCTGTGTTCGAAGACGCACTTGCGGGCGTGGCCGCGGGACGGGCCGGCCGGTTCGGCTTCGTCGTCGGGGTCGACAGGGCCGGCCAGGCGGACGCGCTGCGCGAGCACGGTGCCGATGTGGTCGTCTCCGATCTCGCGGAGCTGCTCGAGTGATCACCCACCCCGCCTTCACGGTCGAGCCTTGGTCGGTGCGCGAGGAGCATCTCGACCTCGACGTGCTCGCGCAGACGGAGTCGGTCTTCGCACTGGCGAACGGCCATATCGGGCTACGCGCCAATCTCGACGAGGGCGAGCCGTTCGGAACGCCGGGCACGTATCTGAACTCCTTCTACGAGCTGCGCCCGCTTCCGCACGCGGAGGCCGGCTACGGCTATCCCGAGTCAGGCCAGACAATCGTGAACGTGACTAACGGCAAGCTCATCCGCCTGCTCGTCGACGACGAGCCGTTCGACGTGCGCTACGGCAAGCTGCTTTCGCACGAGCGCGAGCTCGACCTGCGGGCCGGAGTCCTACGCCGCCGCGCAGAGTGGAGGTCGCCGGCCGATGCAATGGTTCGGGTGACGTCGACGCGGCTCGTGTCGTTCGCACAGCGCTCGGCGGCGGCGATCCTCTACGAGGTGGAGCCGGTGGACCGGCCCCTTCGCCTCGTCGTCCAGTCGGAGCTCGTAGCCAACGAAGCAGGCGTTCCAGAGGAGGACGACCCGCGCGCCGCCGCGGTCCTCAAGGCGCCCCTCCGGCCGGAACACCACCTTCACTCCGGTCTACGCGTGGTGCTCACGCACTCGACGAAGCGCAGCGAGCTGCTGATGGCGGCGGGGATGGAGCACCTCATCGACGGGCCCGAAGGCACCGAGACCGCTGCCGAGAGCGCGTCGGACGTCGGCCGCGTCACAGTGGCGACCGAGCTCGAGCCCGGGCAACGGCTCGGCGTGGTCAAGTTCCTCTCCTACGGGTGGTCGAGCCAGCGCTCGCTTCCGGCCGTGCGCGACCAGGTCATTGCCGGGCTCACGCAGGCGAGGCACACCGACTGGCAAGGAATGCTAGATGACCAGCGCGCGTACCTCGACGAGTTCTGGGATCGCGCCGATGTCGAGCTCGAGGGCGACCCGGAGCTCCAACAGGCGATCCGCTTCGCCCTCTTCCACACGCTCCAGTCCGGCGCCCGGGCGGAGCAGCGTGCGATCGCCGCCAAAGGCCTGACCGGGCCCGGCTACGACGGGCACACCTTCTGGGACACCGAGCGCTTCGTCCTCCCGGTCCTGACGTACACGGCTCCCGGCGCGGCAGCCGACGCGCTGCGCTGGCGCCACGCGACCCTCGACCTCGCCCGCGAGCGTGCGACGCAGCTCCGCCTGCGAGGTGCTGCCTTCCCCTGGCGCACCATCCGCGGTAAGGAGTGCTCGGGGTACTGGCCCGCCGGCACCGCGGCCTTCCACATCACTGCCGACATCGCCGACGCGGTCGTCCGCTACCACGCGGCGACCGATGACGAGGAGTTCCAACGCGAGGTCGGCCTCGAGCTGCTCGTCGAGTCCGCGCGGCTCTGGCGCTCGCTCGGCCACCACGACCCGGAGGGCAGGTTCCGCATCGACGGCGTCACCGGTCCCGACGAGTACAGCGCGATCGCCGACAACAACGTCTACACGAACCTGCTCGCGCAGCGAAACCTTAACGAGGCCGCCGAGGCGGTCGCCCGCCACCCGCGCCACGCGGCCGCGCTCGGCGTCGATCCCGAAGAGGCTGCGAGCTGGCGGGATGCTGCAGAGGCGATGGTGATCCCCTGGGACGAAGGGCTCCGCGTCCACCCGCAGTCGGAGAACTTCACCGCTCACCAGGTCTGGGACTTCGACGCCACCAGCCCCGACGAGTATCCCCTGCTGCTGCACTTCCCGTACTTCGACCTCTACCGCAAGCAGGTGGTCAAGCAGCCCGACCTCGTGCTGGCCCTGCACTGGCGCGGTGACGCTTTCACCCCCGAGGAGAAGGCCCGCGACTTCGAGTACTACGAAGCGCTGACCGTTCGCGACTCCTCGCTCTCCGCTTCGACGGAGGCCGTGATGGCCGCCGAGGTCGGGCACCTCGAGCTCGCCTACGACTACCTCGGGGAGGCAGCGCTCATGGACCTGCACGACCTCGAGCGCAACACGCGCGACGGAGTCCACATCGCCTCGCTCGCCGGCGCCTGGATTGCGGCCGTCGCCGGCCTCGGCGGGATGCGCGACCACGACGGCGAGCTCAGCTTCGCTCCGCGACTTCCTTCGGACATCGAGAGGCTCAGCTTCCGGATGCTCTTCCGCGGAAGGCGCCTGAAGGTCGACGTCCGTAGAGCCGAAGCGGTCTACACCTCGCTCGACGGACCGCCGCTCACGATCTCGCATCACGGTGAGCCGGTCGAGATCTCCGAGGGCTCGCCGGCGACCCTCGCGGTACCACCTGTGGTTTCGCGCCCTGCGCCCAAGCAGCCGCGCGGGCGGGCTCCCGCCCGCCGTGGCGGCGACGCCGAAGCACAGGAGCAAAGCGCTTGACAGTTATTGCGGCTGTAGCTAACTATTTCGGACATGGACAACGATGTCGGCGGCGTGTTCGCGGCACTTGCCGATCCCACGCGCCTGCGGGTGATCGAGCTCCTCGGGGAGCAGGCTCGTCGAGCAGGTGAGCTTTCGGCAGCCGCCGGCACGTCCGCGCCGGTCATGAGTCGTCACCTCCGGGTCCTGCTCGAGGCGGGCCTGGTCACGGATGAGCGCGTTCCCCACGATGCGCGCCTGCGCGTGTTCCGCCTGCGGAGCGAGCCCGTGGAGGCGCTCCAAGCGTGGCTCGATCAGCTCCAGGCGCACTGGAGCGAGCAGCTGGGCTCGTTCAAGCGCTACGTCGAGGAAGGCGAGCGGTAGTGAACGAGACGTCTACCTCCGCAGCGGTGACGGTCGCCGTCGAGCCGATGAGCGCCTTCACCGCCTTCACCGACGAGATCGACAGCTGGTGGGTCCGCGGGCCGATCAACTTCTTCGATTCGGGCCGGGCGGTTGCGATGCGGATCGAGCCGGGCGTCGGCGGCCGCGTGCTGGAGGTCTACGACGACGCGCGCGGGGACGCGCTCGAGCTCGGGCGAATCACCGTCTGGGAGCCGGGGGTGCAGCTCGCGTATCGCAGCCTCGTCGACGATACCGAGGTCGATGTGCGCTTCGACGCGGTCGAAGGTGGCACGCGAGTACGTGTGACTCAGTCGCTCGTGCCGGGCGGCGAGAAGGCGTTGCTCTTCTGGCCGAACGTCCTCCGTTGGCTCGTTCCCTGGTGTGACGAGCGGGACGGCGACGCCCGAACGGGGCCTCGAGAGATCGCTCGTCTGAGCATCGCGCTCTACTACGAGGATCCGACGAGGGCCGCGCGGTGGCTCTCGCGCGTGTTCCAGCTCGGGTCGTGGTCGGGAGTCCCGGCGGAGGGCGAGCATCCCGACTGGATCGAGCTTCATCACGGCAACGTCGCGATCGTCCTCTTTCCTCTCGAGGGTCAGCCGGTCCAGAACATGCCCGTCACGCACATGCCGTTGGCCTACGTCCACGACCTCGAGGCGCACTTCGCCCATGCAAAGGCGGCGGGCGCGACGATCGTGTCCGGGATCGAACTGCGCGGCTACCGCGCCTACACGGCGGAGGATCTGGAAGGACGCCGTTGGACGTTCGCCCAGGCGCGCCCGACGATGGCGTAGGCGCCAGTCCTCAGGCGGGCCCGACCCGGTGGCGCATCCAGACGTTCGGCTCGATGTAGACGCCACGGCCGTCGGCAAAGCTCACCGGCACCAGCGCTCCCGGCACGACGTAGTCGCCGTCGTCCGGGAACCGCATCCCGGCCCACGTCTCCCACTCCTCACGCGTGCCCTCGACTCGCATCGACTCCGGACAGACCTCGAGCAGTTCGGCGCCGAGCCTGGCGTGGACGCGGAGCCATGGGTCGAACGGCAAGCCGTCCTCGCGTGTCCACCAGGCATAGCGCTCGAGCGGGATCAGCGGGTAGCGGTCCTTCCACGTTGGTCTGACGGGAGCGATCAGGGAGCTGAAGCCTGCGCGGCCGGCGAGATCGCGCATCGCCTCGATCAGCAGGCGGGAGAGACCCTCGCCCCGGCGGCTCCGGCTGACGACCGCGACCATCGCCGAGAGCACGTCCGG
>JBKPHO010000459.1:0-9143 GCA_046729915.1 Actinomycetota bacterium
GTCGGCCACCGGCGTGAACACCTGCGCCGGATTCGCCGCCGCCGCAAGGCCGGGACTGATGCCGCTCACGGCTGCGGAGACGACCGCCGCCGCGCAGCCTGCGAGCTTTCGCCGTCCCCCCATTGGCTCCGTACGGTAGCCACGCCCGACCCGAGAGGGGCGGCCGCACCGCCCCTCTCCGGCCCTGAGCTCAGGGCGCAGGCACGAGCCCGAAGCGCGAGAGGAACTCCTGCGCCGCAGGGGTGTCGAGCCGATAGGTCTTGTCCGTCGCGCGGCACACGGTGTCTCCCGTGACCGTCAGGGAGACGATGAGGTTGCTCGTCATGCCCCCCAGGAAGTGCGGTCCTCCGGAGTCGCCGTAACAGGTGCCGCCACTTCCCGTCGACGGGTTCATGTTCAGAAGGAGCCAGGTCGGCTGCAGCGAGAGCAGCGTCTGCTGGGCCACCATCCGCGTCGTCTCGTCGATGAACCCGTGCGGCCCACCGGTCTTGTCCGTGCGGACGATCCCGTAGCCGACCGTCGTGAAGCCGAGCTGGCGAAGCTGCTGCTGGCTGTAGGTGTTCAGGAGCCCGAGTGCCGGCAACTGCGCCGGCGCCGTCGTCTGCGGGGTCGCGAGCGTGACCATCGCGATGTCGTGCGCGTCTACGCCACCGCCGGGCTGCCCGAAGCCCTCGTGGAATGTGAAGCTCAAGACCGGGACAAGGCGAACCCACGGGCGCCATTTCCGGCGCCAGCGGTTTTCAAGACTGCGCGGGATCCATCAGAAACTGCTTGATTGCGCGATCTGCGCCACGCGTGCGCCAGAACGCGCGCCACATGAGCACACGCAGCGCGGTCAGGAGCGAGAGCCACCGCACGTCGCGCTGCGTTTGTGGCTGATCGCGGTTTCGCCCATCAGACAACCGAGGTCGAAAGAGACCTCCGGCGCGATGCAGACGAGGGCGGCGTTTCGTCCGCCCCGTCGGACACCGCTTTGTTGTCGCCTTTAGGCCGGGCCTAGCGCAGCGCAGATCGCGGTGAAGATCTCTTCGTCGCTGTTGCGGTTGCCATGGCTGATGACGATCGTCGCGTCGGTGAAGTCGACGATCGGGATGCCCTGCGGCGTGAAGTCGACCACAACCGCGTTCGCGACGATGTCGATGCCTGCGTTGGACACTCCGAACCCTGGCACAAGACCGAACCTCAACAGCCCCGCGGAATGGAAGTTCGCGGTCGAGCCCAACGTCGCGCCGCCGGGGTAGGTGAAGACCGAAGTCGCTGCCTCGGGAAAGCTGAACGAGCCGTTGGGCGAGCTGAAAGTCGCCGTTGCCGCGGGCGTGTTCTCGATGTGGCGCACCACGAGCCCAGCGTCGTTGTAGATCAATGTCACGTCGAGCGCGCCGCTGACCGTGACGGTCACCGGGAACCCGCAGGCCTCGCTTAGAAGTGGAGATTGGAACGAGTTACTGATGTCGATCACGTTGTTGAGATGAACGGCCCGCTGCGCACTGCTTGTCGCCGCTACTGCGAGCGCGCTCAGAGCCACAGTGATGAAAACCAGAAGCCGCCGCATAGCCTGCTCCTCTCCCCTGCCGAGGCAGGTCTCTTCTGGACCTCCGCGCCTCGCCCTCGTGACGAGGCGCCCGTGTCACGACCCTGCTTCCTTGTGGCGAGAATGTCAAGCCCGCCCTTCCGCGGGCTTCAGGCGACGCATGGACGGAACCGTGCGCGGCGTAGATGGAGTGGGTTGTAGCCGCGGAGTTCCTCAGCTGGTGGGTCTCGCCCCGACTCGTCGAGTCGCGTCTCAGGCCAGAACGCTGCCGGGCTTGATCTAGCGGCGGGGGAGGGATTCGAACCCTCGGCCGAGGTTTCCCCCGGCTGCGGTTTTCAAGACCGCCCCGTTCGGCCGCTCCGGCACCCCGCCTTGAGCACATTGTCGCCGCCGGAGCCGGGCTTCGCCCGGCGGACGTGGCTGCGGCGAGGGGTTTGCTACCGGGCTGCTCCCGGTCTGCTGCCGGCGATGCGTCTCGTTGGCAGTGAGAGGTTCGATGCGGAAGGAGCGAAGACATGTACAAGCGGATCCTCACATCGCTGATCGTGGTGGTTGCTCTGGCCGGCTTCGCATCTGTGACTGCGGCGGCGGCGCGCGAAGTGCGGTCGCCGTCTGAGCAGCCGATGATCCTCGGGAAGCTCGGTGAGATCGGAGCGTGGGCTGTTCCTTCGAACTCCACCCGGGACTCGAAGCCATCGTCCTTGTCGCAGCAGGCGATGATCCGGACCAAGCTCGGTGAGATCGGGGCGTGGGCAGTCCCTTCGAGCTCGAAGCCGGCGTCCTCCTCGCAGCAGGCGATGATCCGGAACAAGCTCGGTGAGATCGGGGCGTGGGCGGTTCCCTCGACCCACACGACGCCTGTCGCAACCGCCAGCAATGGGTTCGACTGGGACGTCGCCGGAATCGGAGCGGCTTCTGCGTTCGGCGCGCTGCTTATCGGCGTCGGGAGCTTGGTGACGATCCGGCGGCACAACCGACCGATCGCGCACTAGCCCAACCACTCCACGCACGAAGAGGCCGCTTCGGCGGCCTCTTCCGCGCTACGGCTCGACCCGAGCCGGGGCGCCGAACTGCTGTAGCACCTCGGGAACTTCGCCCTGGAAGTTCTCCAGCACCGCGAGCGCCCAGCGGTCGGTCACTGCGGTGCCGTTCAGCGTGTGGACGAACTCCGTGCCGCCGTCGGCGCGGTAGCGGATCCCGAGGCGGCGTGCCTGGTAGTCGGTCGTGTTCGAGGCCGAGGTGATCTCGCGGTAGCGCTCCTGCGACGGGAACCACGCCTCGATGTCGTAGCGTTTGGCTGCGGCCGCGCTCAGCTCCTGCGCGGCGATGTTGACCACGCGGTACGGCAGCCCCAGCTCCTGCGCCAGCGACTCCTCGATCCCAAGGAGCCGTTCGTGCTCGTCCCAGGAGGCCTCCGGGAGCACGTACGCGAACATCTCGACCTTGTTGAACTGGTGGACGCGGAACATGCCGCGCGTGTCGCGGCCCGCGGCGCCCGCCTCGCGCCGGAAGTTCGTCGAGAACCCCGAGTAGCGCAACGGCAGTTCCTCGCGCTCCAGGATCTCGCCCATGTGGAGGCCGGCGAGGGCGACCTCCGAGGTCCCCGTCAGGTAGAGGCCCTCGTGGGCGACCTCGTAGATCTCGAAGCGCTCCGCGGGGAAGAACCCGGTGCCGTACATCGCCTCCTCGCGGACGAGCACGGGCGGAATCACCGGCACGAAACCCTGCGCGGCCACGCGGTCGAGCGCCCAGGCGTAGAGCGCGAAGGTCAGGCGCGCGGCATCGCCCGTGATGTAGCCGAAGCGCGAGCCGGAGAGCCGCGCACCGCGCTCCATCTCGAAGCGTCCCAGCTCGAGGTGTTCCTTCGCGTCTCGAAGCTGCGGCCGCTCGCCGACCTCGCGCACGATCTCACCCTCGGCATCGCCCGTGTGCTCGTCGGGGACGGACTCGTGGGCGGGGTTCGGCACCTTCCGCAGGAGCTCGTCCCGGCGCGCCTCGGCCCCCGCGAGCTCCTCCTCGAGCCGCCGCAGCTCTTCCTTCACGCCCTTGAGCTCCTCGACCTGCTCCGGCGCCGGCTTCCCCTTCAGCTTCTGGCGGGCACGGAGCTCATCGACCTGCGGGACGAGCTCGCGCCAGCGCGCGTCCGCGTCGAGCAGCTCGTCGAACGCCTGGGCACCGCCCTTTCGCGCGATCCCCTGCCGTAGCCGGTCGGGATCGCTGCGCGCGGCCCGGAGGTCGATCAACCCTGGTTCTGGGTCAGGTACGCGACGAGATCGGCGAGCTGCTTGTCGGAGAGCGTCGCGCCGAAGTCCGGCATCGAGTTCGGGTAGCCCTTCTCGATGTACGACCCCGGGCTGGCGATCGACTCGTGCACGAAGTCCGCCAGCGAACCCTGGTTCGCCTTCTTCGCGTAGTCCGGCAGCTTGTCGAGGTCCGGCCCGACCGTCCCGTTCGTTCCGGCCGGCTGGAAGGTGTGGCAGCCGCCGCAGCCCTGCGCGATAAAAAGCTTCGCCCCGGCCTTCGCGTCACCGGTTACGGCCTGGGTCGTTGCGGTGGGGACTGACCCCACGACCTCGCTCGCGGTCGGGGAAACCACCTTCCCGCCGCCGCAACCGGCAAGGACGAACGCGAGCGCTAGGAACGGGAGGAGGCGGCGCATGCGGCGCGAGTCTACTGAAGCCGTCCGGCGGCCTCTTCGCTTCGGGCGAAGAGCCAGAGGCCGAGGGCGGCAAGGCCTCCGTAGCCCGCGACGTCGGCCGGAGTGTCGTTGACGAGGAGCGAGACGACGATGCCCGCGAGGTAGGCGTCGAGGAGCGCAAGCCTCGGCCGCTGGAACGCCAGCACGACCAGCGCGGCGACGCCGAGCGAGAAGAGGAGCGCAGCGTTCCACGTCGACCCGATCGCCGCGGCGGAGAGGTGGAGGCGATGCCCGAGGTCGCCCAGGAGGGAGCCCGGCCCGCCGCCGACGGCGTCGGTCACGTGGCTCGAGCCGCCGGTGGCCGCATCGATGCCGATCAGCAGCAGCGCCGCGCCCGCGGCAACTCCCGTCGCCGCTGCCGCCCGCAGCGCCGGGACGGAATGGAGCCGCAGCCAGAGGACGAGGAAGCCTGCGAGGAAGACGACGAGCCCACCGCCGTCGGCGCCGACCCGGCTCGCCGCGATCCCGGCCGCCAGCACGAGCGCGACGAGCGGGAGGAGGAAGGCGCCGGCCAGAGCACCCAGCACGAGCGCCGGCGCGAGCAGGAGCGTCTCGACTTCGTTCGTCACGCCGTAGAAGCGCCCGCCGCCGTCCGGGTGCGGGCCGATCACGGCGAGCGTGTTCCACTCCGGCTTCGCCCACATCACTGCGAACAGGAAGGCGAAGAGCGCCGCCAAGCCAAGCCCCAGCGGAAGGCGGGGGCGGAGGAGAAGACCGCCGCCGAGGGCACCCGCCGCGCCGACCAGTCCCACGGAGAGGACGGCCGCTCCAGGCGAGGCCACCCCGGCGGCGCTGAGCGCGACGGCGGCGGCAATGAGTGCCGAAGGCGCGAGGAACGCGGCACGGGCGAGCGCGGTGGCGTGGGTCGCGAGCGCGAGCAGGGACAGCAGGATCACCAGGCCGGCCAGCACGCCGGTCGCCGCCACGCGGGCGTCGTGCGCCTGGTCGAGCCGTCGGTCGAGGCGCGCGAGCCGGCCGAGCGGGTCGCCCTCGGACTGCGAGCGGATCCGCGGCCGGTCGCCCCGCGCGAGCGCCTGTGCCGAGCGTGCGACGTCCGCGATCGAGACGAGCCCCGGCAGCCGGGTCGACGTGTCGGTGAGCAGCCCGCGGTAGCCAGGTCCTGTGACGGCGATCGGGTAGCGCTTGACGTTGTGATGCCGCCCCTCCGGCGGCAGCACGACGTAGAAGGTGACGCGCCCCGGCCGGCGCGAGAGGGCGATCAACGGGTCTCCGCCTGGAAGGCCGCCGCGCACGATCGCGTTGCCCATCTCGCCGCGCAGCAGCGACGCGAGGGCGTTGCGACGGCTGACGGTCGCTCCTTCGCCCACGACGACCAGGCCGTGGGCCGCCCGCGGCGACCGGAAGACAGGTGAGGACGCCGGCGCGACGATCACCGCAACCGGCTCGGTAGGAGCCGTCGCGGAGGCAGGAGGTAGCGCGGCCACCGGGAGCCCCAGGGCTACAATCGAGACAATCTTCCTCGCCTTCAAGGAGGCCGATTCTCGATGAAACGCAAGGCTTACGGTCGCGACGCGGGACTGTCGCTGCGGATGCTCTTTACGGGCTCACTGCTGGGGCTGCTCTATGTCCTATTTGCGCTCGTCCTCTTCTACGTGCTCAACGCCGGGCTCGTGCTGATGGTCGTGATTGTCGGTGTGCTGGCGTTCGTGCAGTACTTCACCTCCGACAAGCTCGCGCTGAGGGCCTCCGGCGCGAAGGTGGTGCAGCGCGACGAGGCGCCCGAGCTGCACGACATGGTCGAGCGGCTCTGTGCGATGGCCGACCTGCGGAAGCCTCGCGTGGCCGTGATCGAGAGCGACGTTCCGAACGCGTTCGCCACGGGTCGTAACCAGAAGCACTCGGCCGTTGCAGTGACGTCCGGCCTCTGGAACCGGCTCGAGCCGAGGGAGGTCGAGGGCGTGCTCGCGCACGAGCTCTCGCACATCGCCAACCGCGACGTGCTCGTGATGACCGTTGCGAGCTTTTTCGCAATGCTCGCCGCGCTGTTGACCCGGTTCGGCCTCTACAGCGGTATGTTCGGCGGCTTCGGCGGCGGCCGCGACAACAACAACTCGGTCCCGGTCTGGCTGATCGTCCTGGTGGTCTCGGTCGTGACCTACTTCCTCAGCCAGATCTTGATCCTCGCCCTCTCGCGCTACCGCGAGTACGCCGCCGACCGTGGCTCGGCGCTGATCACCGGCGCGCCGGAGTACCTGATGAGCGCGCTGCAGAAGATCGCGAGTGGGATCACGCAGATCCCGCAGCGCGACCTGCGCGAGGTCGAGGGCATGAACGCGTTCTTCATCGTGCCGACGAACTGGCGCTCCCGGGCGGGCGAGCTGTTCATGACCCACCCGCCGCTCGAGAAGCGGCTCGACGCACTCGGTGAGATCGCGCGCGAGATGGGCCGGCCGGTCGCCTAGTGCCCCTCCCAGCAATGAGTGCCCGTCTCTCGCCCGCTATCACGCTGCGCCAGAGCCCTCCCGCGCCCTTGCGCAGGCTGCCAGCCTGCGCCGCGGTCGAGGGGGACTCTGGCTTGGTGCTAGCGACCGAGAACCTGGGCACCATCACTGGAATGGGCACTAGCAGGTAGCGGTTGGGCCTCGCCGACGTCCTCTTCGGGCGGAAGAAGCTCAAGGACGCCGCCGGCGAGCGGCTGTTCGCGATCTCGACCGCGCGGATCACGCTCGAGACAGAGCTCGGCCTGAAGCCGGCCGGTGCGGCAGGTGTGTGCTTCAAGTCCCTTTCGGCGGGCGAGTTCGTGCGTGCCGAGAACGAGCTGCAGCAGCTGCTGGACGCGGTGGCGGTGGAGTCGGCCGCGAAGGTCGAGCGGCGCTCCGACGAGTACGGCTACGAATGGCTGGTCGTTCGTGACGGCGACTTCGAGGACCTGGTGACCGCCGTGCACTTGATCGCATCGGAGCTCGAGTCGCGCGGGTTCGGGCCACAGCTCCTGGCGGCGGTGTTCCCGTTCGAGGGGAGTGGGTTCGATGGAGAGAAGCGCGTCTACTGGATCTACGGCTTCAAGCGGGGCGCGTTCTGGCCGTTCGTGCCGAAGGGCGAGGGCAAGGAGCGCGACAACGCGGAGGAGCTCGAGCTGAAGGCGAAGCTCGAGAAGGAGCTTCCAGTCGAGCAGGACCTCTCGCGGTGGTTCGCCGTGTTCGACGCGCCCGTCTGAGGCGGTCACGGCGTAGTCCGGGTAGGCCCGCGCCGTGGGAAGCGAGCCGGCGCTCACAGGCCGGGTCCGCGCCGCAAGAAATCACGCTTCCGTCACAAACCCGTGACAGACACGTGCGCAGTTCCGCGGTACGCTCGCAGCGGGCGGCGGGTGGACCCAAACTCCCCACCCGGGTGGGAACGCGCGCGCGTCAAACCTAAGCGCGCGTGAAGCTAGTTACGCCCCTTGTGCTCATCGCGAGGGGTTGAGCGCCGGCCGCCGGCGCACCACGCTTACGCGGTCGGGAGGTCCGGGATCAGGCCGTCGCCCTCGAAGAGCTCGCGCGCCTCGTCGAGGCTCAGGTCGTCGGGCGGGATAATCGCCTCCGACGGCGAGAGGTCGTCGTCGGGCAGCCGAGCCCCGTTCGTGCGCACGGCCTCCGCCATCCGCCGCAGCAGCTCCGACAACTGCTCCTGGTCGCCCGCCTCGAGCGCCTGTTCCGCCTGCCCGTCGAGTGCGTCGAGGCCCTTCGCGACTTCCTCGTCCACGTCGAACTGGCCCTCGCCCATCACGCGGACGATCACTGCTGCAGCTCCTTCTTCTCCTCGCCCGCGCCGAGCTCCGACTTCATCTGCTCGAGCTCGCGGTCTACCTGGGCCTGCGAGGCGATGGCGCCGAGCTCACGGTCGAGCGCTGTCTGGTCGGAGGTGAAGTCCTCCAGCGCCCCGGAGGTCGTGAGCTCGTCGATCGCGGACGCCCGAGCCTGCATCTGCTCGGTCTTGTCCTTCGCCCGCTGGATCGCGAGGCCAGTGTCCGCCATCTGCTCGCCGATTCCCGTCGCCGCTTCGCCGATCCGCACCTGGGCCTCCGCGGCCGAGTACTGCGCCTTGATCGTTTCCTTCTGCGTTCGAAACGCCTCCACCTTGGCCGAGAGCGCCTTCTCGCTGGCCACGAGCTTCTCCTGCTGATCCTCGAGCTGTGTCGACTGCTGGTCGAGCCCTTGCAGCTGCTGCTGCAGGCCCGACTTCCGCTCCAGCGCCTGACGCGCCAGATCCTCGCGCCCCGCGGCCACCGCTTCGCGCGCCTGCGCGTCGAGCTTGACAACGTTCTGCTGCAGCTGTGTCTCCTGGAGCTGAATCCGCTTCTTCGCGGTGACGACGTCGGCGATGCCGCGCTTGACGTTCTGCAGAAGCTCGAGCTGCCGCTCGTACGAGTAGTCGAGGGTCTCAGCAGGGTTCTCTGCCCGGTCGAGCAGCTTCGAGAGCTTCGCCTTCACCACCATGGACGCCCGTGACATCAGGCCGGCCATTCGTCCTCCTCTCGGGTGCGGAGCGAGAAGCCTAGCGGGCGCAGAAAGGAGGAGGCCCCGCCTTTCGCGGGGCCTCCTTGGGTACTGCGAGTTGCGCTCGACCTTTAGTGGTCTCGCGCCACCCGAACCGCGTTCAGGATCGGCACGCCTGTGCTCCTCCGTGTGGCGAGCTGGACGGTGATCTCGCCGTTGACGGGGCTGACGAGCGTTGTCCTGTCAAGCGCCGTGTTCTGACCGGCGAGCGCGGCGATGTCGAGCGCGATCAGGTACGGCTGACCGTTCACGATCACGTCGAATTGCCGCTGGCCGGGGCTCCTGTTCTGGATCTCGGCGAACTTCAGCTGCAGCCGATAGACGAAATTCGGCAGGCCGCTGAAGCGGTAGGTCATATCGGTGACCCGCGCATTCTGGTAGAGCGGGTCGTCGTCCGTCCCGGCGATCGCCGAGT
>JBKPHO010000460.1:0-2095 GCA_046729915.1 Actinomycetota bacterium
GCGCCGGAGAGTAGGCGTCGACCCGGCGCGAGCTGCGCCCGCTCGCGAGGAACCCGCCCACGACGACGAGCTCGCGGCCCACCGTCGCAGCGGCCACCTCGCTCCTCGGCACGGGCAAGGGCGCCGCCCGCTTCCACTCGACCGCCCGAGACGCACCGGGCCCCGCCGAGGCGCCGCCGAGCGCGAGCATTCCAGCGCCGAGCAGGGCGGTCAGCCGCGCTTTCATGAGGTGGAGTATGCGTTGCGTCGAATGGCTGAGGTGCTCTCGCCAAAGCGCGCGCGTTCGCCGCCGCAGCCGACATGCGCGGCTGCGGCCTCGGGCGCGAGATGAAGAAGGCGAACCGGCGAAAGTCGTCATGGCCGCGAAGCGGCCGGACTTTCGCCGGGAGTGCGGGCGAGAGGACTCGAACCTCCAAGGGGCCTTCGCCCCAACGGGACCTAAACCCGCCGCGTCTGCCAGTTCCGCCACGCCCGCGGTTTCAAGAAAGGATAGAGGCGAGCAAGCGATGCCCCCGAGATGCGCGAGCAAGACGAGCGAGAGCTCGAGAGCCGCGAGTCGTCCGAGACCCGGTACGACGAGGAGGTTCGACGGAGTCCGAGAAGCGGGCCGAGACGGCCCAGCGGTTGCCGGACCCGCCCCCGCCGCAGAAGGAGAACGAAGGCGACTAACTAATACGGGCGCGTTCAGTCTCAACCTCGGTCATGAACGCAACCGTCCTCGAACTTCCAACCGTCGAGTCGCTGAGCGACGAGATCCGCGGCGTGGTCTACGAGCGCCAGACGCTACGCGCCGTCGGCGCCGGGCGCGTCGAGCTCGAGCGCAACCGAACCGAGCTCGTCCGCCTGCAACAGGAGCTCGTCAACGCCCTGATCAGGCGCCATCTTCACTCCGGCGCCGCGGCCTGAAATTCGCCGGACCCGAAGGCCCGACGGGCTATCCTGTGCGTGCTCGCGGTGGCGGTAGCTCAGTTGGTAGAGCCCCGGGTTGTGGTCCCGGTGGTCGGGGGTTCGAGTCCCCTCCGCCACCCCTCGCGCCCCCGGCCGGCGACCCACTGCGGCCGGCGGAGCCGGCCTCCGCGGGCCGCCTCGCGCCGCTGACGGCCCCGGGCTCTCCAGGGCCGTGCCTCGACGCACTGTCCCCTCCGGGCCGGCACCGCCAGCGACGTGCCGGGAGCGCGAGGATCGTCTGTCACACTTGACCCGGCGGGGGCCCCGTAGCTCAGCGGAAGAGCGGCGGACTTCGAATCCGCGTGCGGAGGTTCGACTCCTCCCGGGGCCATTGTGGGGATGGTAAGCAGCCGGTCCCGCATGGTTACGTTGGACAGGTTTGCCAGGCGCTGCCGGAATGCCCGTGCGGTGCCTATCTGGGTGCTTCCCTGGATCTCGCCAACCCAGGCAACGCTAACCAGGCCTGAGACCCGCAAGCGCCATCTGCGCCGACTCGACCTAATTTGTAACACCAAGCACAAATCCTTGTTATACTTGAGGGGCGCGTAGACCTAGCGCGGAAGCCGTCGAGGCTCCATCGCACCTCCTCCCTGACTCCCGAATCGGGCCTGAGTGCATCGGAGAGCGTTCTGCTCTCCACAGAGTTCTAGAGAAGGTGGTGTGAGATGAAGAGATTCCTCAAGTGGCGGAAGATGACCTGGGCGCTCTTGCTCTGGGGCGCGTTGATCGGGCTCTGGATGGTCAGCGGCACGGTCGGCCTGGCCTTCCTGGCGGGCGCGCTTGGCCTCATCATCCTGAGCGTGATCTGGTTCATGACCATGCCGCTCTGGCGTCAGGGCCACGGCCCGCGGCTTCGCCGGATGCGTTCGGTCGAGGTCCCGTTCAAGCCCGTCAAGAGTGCCGGCTCCTCGCGCAGTTAGACGCTCGGCCTCTACCGGGCTCTGCGCGTCTTAGGCTGGGTAGGGGCCGAGGTTCGCATGCGGTTCGGCAGGAACCCGTAGGGTGCAGGCGCGCAACCGGACTGTCGAGGTGGAGGCTGTATGCCGACGCGCGTTCACTTCACCGGAGGGCGATCGATCATCGTCGAGGAGGACTTTGATCAGGTGCAGCAGCGACTCGAGCACGAGGCTGGCCTGTTCACGCTGAG
>JBKPHO010000461.1:0-2644 GCA_046729915.1 Actinomycetota bacterium
GCGTGTGAGCCCAGCGCCGGATAGACGACAGGGTGTGTTTGCTCGACGAGCAGCAGCTTCTCGTCGCCCCACTGCGCGCTCTCCGCGCCTTCGTGCTGGCTGTAGCCGACCTCCGAGGGCTTCGTCTCCAGCGCCTGCTCCGCGCTCGACGCCGGAAAATCGAGCTGGATCATCTCCCAGTCGCCTTCGTGCTTGTCGTTGAAATCGTTGAAGACGTAGAAGAACCAGTACTGGAGCGCGAGCTCGTCCGGATGGGACGACTCGGTGACGACGCGCGCATAGGTCGTCGGCTGCGAGTGCTTGGTGATCGCGTGCGACCACTCGTCGTACGTGCACTTGGGGTTCAGGGCGTTGCCCGGGAAGTCGAGGTGGTACTCGAACAGGCCCCGCGAGAGGTCCTTGGCGGTCGGCGCCACCTTGACGATGTTGGGCGGCCTCCATGGCCCGCGGAGGGCAACGCCTGGGTTGCCGAGCACGAGGTTCACGTCCGTCGGCTCGTACGCCTCGCCGTGCGCGCAAGGCTCCGATTGCGCGATGAGCCGAACGACGGGCGAGTAGCGAAGCGCGAGCGCTTCAGCGGGATCCTGAGCCGCGGCGGAAGGCGCGCACGCAAGGCCGACGACCGCCGCGGCCAGCAGCTGGGCGAGGGGCCGCGGCCGAGGCATTCCGCCTGCTCAATATGACGCGGGCCGGCGACCTCCTCCGGTGCTCAGCTGACCGGCTCGGCCGCCGCTGGCTCAGGAGCGGCGCGGCCGTCGCCGTGTAGGAGCCGCCGCCAGTCCGTGAGCAGCTCGTGCACGCCGGCGGCCCCGATGACCGGCTCTTCGGGCCTGGGCAGAGCGACCGGCGCGAGGATGAACGGCTGCGTCTGCGGGCCGCCGATGCCGCCGTGGAAGGAGATCAGCTCCTCGAAGGCACATCCCTCGTCCAGCTCGGGGTCGTAGAAGCTGCCGACCATGAGGTCGGCGACGTGCGGGAAGCCGTCGGTGCGGAGCAGGTGCCGCGCGGCGCTGGGCGAGAACAACGCGAGCGGGTCCTCCCCTTCGACCCGCCCCTCGTCGAGATAGTGCTCCCCCCGCGCGCCGACCACGACCGCGCCGTGCTCGGACGAGCGGACGAGGATCCAGCCGACGTGCGGGTGTGAGCGCAACGCCGGGATCAGGCGCGGGTGGCGCTCGTCGAGCTCCTCGCGCGTCAGGCGGCGCGGCTCCTCCATCAGGTAGATGAGCCCGAGGTTGCCCGAGCCGAGCACGACGACGTGCCGGCCGGAGACGTCCTTCTTCGAGGGTTTCTTCGACTTCCCGGTCCGGCCGGTCGCCTCGCCGACCGCCAGGCCGACCATCTGGTGCTGCTCGTCTCCGCCGGCGAAGCCCTCGACGTCGCCTGCCTCGACCGATCGCTCGACCAGCTCGTCCAGCCCGTAGCCGTTCCGCTGCTTGAAGGTCGCGCCCTGGGTCTGGCCGTGGTCGGAGAGCACGACGATCTCGTACGGCCGCGGGGCGTAGGGGCGCGCGCGCTCGATGCGGCCGAACTGCTGGTCGAGCTTGCGCAGCGCCTCCAGGGTGTCCGCGCGCTCGAGCCCGGAGTGGTGCGCGACCTCGTCGTAGCTCGAGAAGGTCGCGTAGATCGCGGGGCGCCCGCGCATCATGTCGGTCAGGACGCCGTAGACGATCAGGTCGCGCACGATCACGCACATCGCTGCGCGCATGAACGGGTAGAAGCCGCCACGGTGCCCCCGCGGCCGGACGTCGCGCCGCTTCGCGCGCAGCGACGCCGTCCACTCGAGGATCACCTCCCAACCGAAGAGCACCAGGGCCCGCGAGACGTTGAACGCGTTGGCGAAGAAGGCGCGGTAGCCGGGATTGGCGCGGGTCTCGGCCTCCATCCGGCTCACCGTGAGGATGACGGCTTCGGCCTCGCCCGAGAGGAGGTTGCCGCGGCTCGCGCCGCCGTCGACGAGCAGCCCCTTGCCGGTCGCGTGCTCGCGCTCGATCCGCGCGCAGTCCTCCGGCGCAGAGCACGTCATCATCGCCCCCGTCTCCTTCTCGACCCAGCGGAAGGCGGGAATGTCGTGGTTCGAGCCGAGCAAGATCCCCGCCTGGCTCGCTCCCGTCTGAGACGAGAGGTCGGGCTCCCACTCGATCAGGCGGTGAGTGTCCTCCGCGACCCAGCGCGCCATGTTCGGGGCGCTCCCGTCGCGCATCGCCCGCCGCAGCACCGGCAGCGCGAGCCCGTCGATCTCCAGGAACACGATTCCCGGCGCGTCGGTCTGTGTCGCGCCGCCTTGCCGCCGCGCGACGCGCTGCACGACCTGGAGCGTGTACGAGTCGTCGTCGTTCGCGGAGAAGAGGACCTCGAGCACGACCGCGACGGCGGTCATCACGATCGCCGCGAGCAGCGCCCACCCGAACGAGTCGATCTCGAAGTCGTCGAGCAGGGCGTCCGCGACCTGCAGCACGGCCGCGTTCAGCAGCAGCGTGAGCACGAACCCGAGGACGAGCGTGAGCGGCAGCCGCAGCGCCGCGAACAGAGGCGGCACGACCGCGTTCACCGCGCCGATGACGACGGCGACGACGAACGCGGCGCCTACGCCGGAGATGTGGACGCCCGGCAGGATCCAGGCGGTCACCACCAGCGCGGCTGC
>JBKPHO010000462.1:0-2213 GCA_046729915.1 Actinomycetota bacterium
TCTCGTAGCCCCAGTGGCTCTTCGAGGCGATGGCGATCTCGCGCAGGCGCTCGCCTTCGTCCGGGCGGACGGTCCGGATGACTAGCCGGTCCGGAACTCCGCCCACAGCGGCCGGTGGTCCGAGATGTGGTAGCGCAGGTAGCCGAGGAACTGCTTCGGTGTTCGCTCCGGGTCGTTCCAGAGGTTCTGAAAAAGCGCGCCGTCGAAGTCGAAGACGTTGCAGGCGCCTGTGAACCGCGCCTGCGTGACCCCGGGGAAGAAGGCGATCTGGTCGTAGTGGTTGTCCGAGGCGATCGCGGAGCCGATCTGCGAGCTGTGCGGCGGCACCTCGAGCCCGAAGGAGACGAGCGCGTCGAAGATCCTGTCGCCGGGAGCAGCCTTGGGGAGGTTGAAGTCCCCGAGCGGCACGATGTCCGGCACGTACGAGTGCGCGTCGCGGTTCCGCCGGTCGGCCCACCAGGCGACCGCGAAGGTCTCGAGCGTGCGCCGGTCGACGTCGACCGGGTCATCCGAGCCGTAGAACAGGTGCACGTTCAGGAGCGAGAACCGAAACGCGCCGGAGCTGAAGCTCGCGAGGTACGGGCCGCGGTCGAAGCCGGCGAACGGCGTGGCCGACCCGGGGACTCGGATCCGCGGAAGCTGGCTCGGCGGGATCGACAGCCGCCCGACCTCTCGCAGCCGCGACACCTTACGGGCGTCGTAGAGGAACGCCTGCCTCTCCTGGTTCCCCGACGCGTCTGAGAAGAGCAAGTCGTACCGTGGCGGCAAGCGTGCGTGGATCGCCTCGATCCCCCGGAGGTCGTCGTTGACCTCCTGGACCGCCACGAGGTCGAACCAGGTGACGAGCTCTGCGATCAGCGCGTAGTCGTCGTCCACACGGTCCTGGACACCGAGGTTCGCGATGTTCCAGGTCGCGAGCAGCAGCCGGTCACTCGCCTTTCGCGGGATCCGGCGACCGGGCTTCTGCCGCCGGTAGGCACGGACCGCAGCGATCTCGCGCTCGACGTCGTACTCGTACGCGAAGCGTGGCTTCGGGAACGGCGGCACCCGATCAGGATCGCAGCGGCGCCGCCCCGCGCCAAGCGCCGCTCAGTGGACGATCTCGGTGCGGTGGAGGTAGTCCTCGACGGCGAGGAGGAAGTTCGGATCTTCGGCGATCTCGGCCAGCGTCCCTTTGGTCATCTCGTCCAGCTCCACGTCCTGAGCGAGCTCGAACAGGAACGGGCCCAGCTTGCCGGCCTGGCAGAGGGCGGACATTCGCAGGACGAGACTGCGCGTGACGTCGTCCTGGTTGATCGCCTCGAATGACTCAAGGTTGTCGTTCCAGGTCTGGAGCATGACATTGAGTCAACGCCCGGCGGGCGCTGCCGGTTACGGGCTAGGCGATCCGCTCCAGCGCTTCCGCCAGCTCCGCGAGCTCGGTCTCGTCCGTGAACGCGATCTCGAGCCGTCCGGAGACGATGCGCGCGGGGAAGCCGGTGGCCCGCTCCGCGGCCTTGCGTGCTCGCTCCGCGAGCGCCGGGTCGACCTTCGGCACCTTGCGGGGTTTCGTCCTCGCGCCCGCCCAGCGCGCCGAGCGCTCCGCCGCCCGCACCGACATGCCCCGCCGGACGATCTGGCGCGCGAGCCGCCTCCGGCCGTCCTGATCGGGGACTGCCAGCACCGCGCGTGCATGGCCTTCTGTCAGCTCGCCGCGCTCGACGAGAGCCAGGACGTCGTCGGGCAGCTCGAGCAGGCGCAGCCGGTTCGAGACCGTCGGCTTCGCCTTGCCGACGCGCTCGGCGAGCTCGCCGAGCGACAGCTCGAACTCGTCCAGCAGCAGCGCGTAGGCGCGCGCCTCCTCGACCGCGGAAAGCTCCTCGCGGGCGACGTTCTCGACCAGCCCCAGCAGCAGCGTTTCGCGGTCGTCCGCCTCCCGCACGAGGGCCGGAACCGTCGCGATCCGCGCCTCGCGGGCAGCTCGCCAGCGCCGCTCCCCCGCGATCAGCTCGAAGCCTCCCGCCTTCCGCGGCCGGACGACGACGGGCTGTACGAGACCCTGCGCGCGGATGGAATCGGCGAGCGCGCTGGTGGACTCGTGGTCGAACCGCTTCCGCGGCTGGCGCGGGTTCGGGTGGATCGTCTCGACCGGGAGGTGCGCAAGCTCGGGCCCTCCCGGACCGCCGACGAGCAGCTCGAGGCCCTTGCCGAGCCCGCGTCGCTTCTCAGGAACG
>JBKPHO010000463.1:0-1011 GCA_046729915.1 Actinomycetota bacterium
ACGCGGCCGCGCTGCGGCTTCTCCTTGGCGGTGTCGGGCAGGACGATGCCGCTCGCCGTCGTCTCCTCGTCCTCGAGGGCCTCGACGATGAGGCGGTCGCCCAGTGGCTGTAGATTCATCCAGCCCCTCCTTCGTGTTGCTGCGGACTTTGTGACAGTGCTTGGCACTCTCTGGTACCGAGTGCCAGGGGAGTTTATCGCTTCTTCAGCGGGCGGTGCAACGACGAGCCGACGCGAACGCGCCCGTTTGTTACAAACCCACTCATGAAGCGAGAGTTCTCGGCCGGCGGCGTGCTCGTGCGGCAGTTGCGGGGACGGTGGGTCTTCGCCGCGATCCGCCCCGGCGGGCGCGAGCCGGGCCTGTGGGCGCTTCCGAAGGGCCAGATCGGACAGGACGAACGTCCCGAGGAGACGGCGCTGCGCGAGGTCGCGGAGGAAACCGGTGTCCAGGGCCAGCTCGTGGGCAAGCTCGGCGACGTCCGCTACGTCTACACCTGGCGCAGCGAGCGCATCTTCAAGGTCGTGAGCTTCTATCTCCTGCGGTACTCGCGCGGCCGCCTCGGCGATCTGCCGCCCGCGACGGCGCACGAGGTGGACGAGGTGCGGTGGCTGCCTCTCGAGGAGGGGCCGCAGCGGCTCGCGTACAAGGGCGAGCGCGAGATGGCCGAGCGGGCGATCGCGTTCGTGCGCGACGGCGCACTATGATCCCGCTCGCCCCGTGGCAGGAGACGACGACGCTGTGTACGCGCTGAACTTCTACTCGCCGATGGTGGCGGACCAGCTGCGCAGCGGCCGCAAGACGGCCACCATCCGCCTCGGCGACAAGTCCCGGAAGTACCGGAAGGGCATGATCGTCCAGGTGCTGGCCGGGACGCGGTTCAGCCCGCGGCAGCGGATCTTCGACGCCGTGATCGACAAGGTCGAGGTGAAGACGCTCGGCGAGCTCTCGCCGCGCGAGATCGAGCACGACAACCCCGAGATCCGCCGGACGGAGGAGATGGCCTCGTTCCTG
>JBKPHO010000464.1:0-15237 GCA_046729915.1 Actinomycetota bacterium
CGGGAGCGACGGGACTCGAACCCGCGACCTCCGGCGTGACAGGCCGGCGTTCTAACCAGCTGAACTACGCCCCCGGGGCGGCCAGTGTAGCCGAGGAGGGCTTGACGAAACCTAGTCAGATCGAGGTCAGGCCGAGCTGCCGCAGGAGCGTGATCGAGTCCGAATAGACGTCCTTCCGCGCCACCAGGCCGTCGCGGATCGGGATCACGTCCATGCCCTTGTACTCGACCTTCCGGCCGGTCGGCGGGACCTCGATGCCGGAGCGCGTCATCGTCCCCTGGTGAGTCCCGCGCGCGGTCCACTCCTGCACCACCAGGTCGTCGCGGATGTAGGCCCGACGTGTCTCGAACGACAGATCGGGGAAGACCGCGAAAATGCCGCTGACAGCGCGCCCGATCTCGTCTCGACCCACGTTCGCGTCGCCGGTGACGTGGTTCTCGAAGACCGAGTCCTCGGTGTGCATCGAGACGATCGCCTCGACGTCGTGCGCGTTCCAGGCGGCGTTGTAGCGGTCGATGAACGCCTGCAGCTCCGGCCCGTCCACTGCATTTAGCCTAACCAGGCAGTGACCGTCGTCGACTGGGTCGCGCTCGGGCTCGTGCTCCTCGCGGCCCTGGGCGGAGCGGTGCAGGGGCTCGTCTGGAGCGGGCTCTCGCTCGCAGGCCTGCTGGCGGGGGCGTTCCTCGGCGGGAGGCTCGCGCCGGTGATCCTCACGAACGGGCCGCGCTCACCGTACGCCCCGGTGGTCGCGCTCGCCGCCGCCGTCTCGCTCGCCGTGGCCTTTGAGGTCCTCGGCAGCACGATCGGGGCGCGGATCCGCGGGCGCCAGCGTGCGAGCGGGGTTCGGGCGCTTGACTCCACCGGCGGCGTCTTCGCGGGCGCGCTGATCGGGCTGGCTGTCGTCTGGGTGCTCGGCGCGATGGCGCTGCAGCTCCCGGGGCAGGCCGACCTCCGCCGGGCGGTGCAGCGCTCCGCGGTGCTGCAGCGGCTGAACGAGATCGTGCCACCGCGGCGGCTCCTCAACGCGCTGGCGCGCATCGATCCTTTCCCGAGCTTCGCCGGCCCGCCGGCGCCGAGCGAGCCGCCTGACCCGCGCGTGCTCTCGAAGCCGGGAGTCCGCCGCGCGGCGCCGAGCGTCGTGCGCGTGCTCGGAACGGCGTGCGGCCTGGGTGTCGAGGGAAGCGGCTGGGTCGCGCGACCGGGGCTCGTCGTCACGGCTGCGCACGTCGTCGCCGGAGAGGACGACACCACCGTCGTTCCGTCGAGCGGTGCTTCGTTACCGGCGCAAGTCGTCGTCTTCGACTCCCACGACGACGTCGCGATCCTGCGCGTGCCGGGGCTCGACGCGGCTCCGCTGCGCCTCGTGGAGCCGCGGCCCGGAACGGCGGTCGCGATCGTCGGCTACCCGCTGAACGGGCCGCTCCAGGCGGCGGCTGGGCGCATCGGTGCGACCGCCAACGTCCTCGGGCGGGACGCGTACGGGAACGGGCTGGTTCGCCGCGTCGTGACCAGCCTCAGCGGCACGATCCAGCACGGCAACTCGGGCGGGCCCGCGGTGGACGCCTCGGGCTCGGTCCAGTCGACGGTGTTCGCGGCGCGCGCGAGCGGAGGCGGTGGCTACGGCGTTCCGGCCTCGATCGTGCGCGAGGACCTGGCGCAGGCCCGGGGGCCGGTCTCGACCGGCGCCTGCGCCCGCTAGGTGAGCAGGTCGAGCGCGGCCTCGGGCTGCTTGAACGGCGGGATGACGTACACGCCGGCGACCTTGTCGCGGGCGTGGGCGTAGAGCTCTCTCGCCAGGGCCAGCCCCTCCGCGGCCGCGTTCGCGCCCGCCTTCTCCAGCCGGCGCTGCACGCCCTCGGGCACCACGATCCCGGGCACCTCGTTGTGCAGCCGCACCGCGAGTTGGTAACTGCGGACGTAGAAGATCCCCAGCAGGAGCGGCACGGGCCAGCCGCCGATCAGCTCCTCGAAGCGGTCGAGGTAGGAGAGGTCGAAGAGGGCCTGTGTCATCGCGAAGCTCGCGCCCGAGGCGATCTTCTGCCGGAAGCGCTCGGCCTCGGTGCCGAGGTCGTCCGCCGACGGGTTGACGGCTACGCCGAGGAAGAACGACGTCGGCGCGTCGATGCCTTTCCCGTTGTAGTCCTCGCCGCGGTTGAGCTGCGAGACGACCTGCGAGAGGCCGATCGAGTCGACCTCGTACACGCCGCGCGAGCCGGGATAGTCGCCGATCTCGGGCGGATCGCCGGTGACGGCGAGGATGTTGCGAACGCCCTCTGCGTGCGCGCCCAGGAGCAGCGACTCGAGCCCCATGATCGACGTGTCGCGCGGGGTGACGTGCGGAATGGTCTCGATCCCGCAGTCGCGCTCGATCGCGACCGAGGCCATGAGCGCGTTGGCGCGGGCGCGGGCCATGGGGTTGTCGTTGATGTCGACGAAGTCGACCTTGCCGGAGAGCTTCAGCTGGCGTGCGACCGCGAGCATCGAGTCGTAGGTGCCCCCCTTCGGCGGGTCGAGCTCGACGCACGTGACCCACTCGCCCTCGCGCAGCTTCCGGGCGAGCTCGGTCTCTCGAGCACCGCCGAGACCGGGCTCGACCAGCTCGCGCTCGACTACCTCGAGGGGAGCGCTGGGCTCGCGCTGCTCCTCGACCGCGGAGGCGATGGCGGCGATCTCGAGGGGCGTCGTGCCGCAGCACCCGCCGATCAGGCGCGCTCCGAGCCGCCGCGCGTGTGCGGCGAACTCGGCGAAGTACTCGGGCGTCGCGTGCGGATAGATCACCCGGCCGCCGCTGAGGCTCGCGAGGCCCACGTTCGGCAGCGCGGCCAGCGGAGGGCCACCGTCGGCAGCCATCGACTCGAGCGCGGCGAGCGCCGCGTGGAGGCCGGCGCCGTGGTTCGCTCCGATCGCGGCGAGGTCGAGCGGGCGCAGTCGCACGGCGGCCTCGGCGGCGGTGACGCCCGCGAGCGTCTCGGCCCCTTCGTCGAACGTCAGGGTGGCCACGATGGGAAGCGAGGAGACCCCGCGGACCGCCTCGATCGCCGCCTCCAGCTCGTCGAGGTCGTAGAAGGTTTCGATCATGAACAGGTCGATTCCCCGGCCGTCGAGGAGTGCGGCCTGCTCGGCAAAGAGCTCCGACCGGCGCTCCGCGGGAACGGCCAGGTCCCCGAGCGGGCCGATCGAGCCCGCGATGAACACGTCGCGGCCGGAGACCTCGCGCGCCTCGCGTGCGACCTTCACGCCGGCGCCGTTGATCCGCTCGAGCTCGTCTTCGAGGAAGTGCTGCGCGAGCTTGTGGCGGTTGGCGCCGAAGGTGTTGGTCTCGATCAGGTCGGCGCCCGCGCGGATGAAGCTCGTGTGCAGGGTCACGACGCTCTCGGGCGCCCGCAGGTTCGCCTCTTCCGGGCAGCGCAATCGCGGGACTGCGCTCGTGACGAGGACGCCCATGCCGCCGTCGCCGACGACGATCGGGCCGTTGGCGAGGCGCTCTTCGAAGCGGCTGTTCATCCGGCTTCGACTCTACTCGTCGCGCGGCTTCCCATTCGCGCGGCACGGTGGCGCGAGTGAAGTGAGGCAGTCAACCGTCAATGGGGGATAGATCAAGCGGCTGCCCGGGCGCGATACTCCACGTGCATCCGGCGAGCGCCCCGAAGCGGGGGCAGATCGTCGAAACGGACAGGGCCCGATGCGGCGGGGCCTTTTCCGGTCGGACGGGCCCGAAGCAGCGAAGCCCCTCCGGAGATGTGACTGCGGCTCTCTCTCACGGGAGACAGGCGGGGCCTGGCGGCGGCCCCGCCTAAACCTTTCGCGCCCCGGCTCAAGCGGCTCGCATCAGGAGCCGATGTTCCAGGCGACTCCTTCGGCCGGGGACTGACGGCAATCATCCTGCGGCTCGGGAGCTTTCGGCGGCGAGTGCCAGGCTCGCCGCCCGTCTCTTTTGGACATGTCCTAGGGACTGTCCCTAGGACATGTCCCTTGGACGCGCTTCGGGCGCGCGACGTGAGAGGCTACGAGCGTGAAGGTCTTCATCGTCAGCGACATGGAAGGCATCGCCGGGATCGTCAAGCCCGAGCAGACGAACGCCGGCGAAGCGCTCTACGAAGAGGGGCGCAAGCTGTACACGCAGGAGATCAACGCAGCCGTCCGCGGCGCGAAGGCGGCCGGCGCCACCGAGGTCGTCGTGATGGACTGCCACGGCGCCGGCAAGGGCTACACCTTCAACTCGCTCCTCCCGGAGGAGCTCGACCCCGACTGCGTGTTCGTCGTCCAGGACGAGTGGACGGAGTACACCGACTTCCTCGAGCAGGGCGTGGACGGCGCTCTCTTCGTCGGGATGCACGCCCGCGCGGGCGCCGGCGACGGCGTTCTCAACCACACGATCTCCGGCCGGGACTTCCAGAACCTCTGGTTCAACGACACCCTCGTCGGCGAGACCGGCATCAACGCCGCGCTCTGCGGCACCTGGGGCTGCCCGGTGCTGCTCGTCACGGGCGACCAGGCCGCCTGCCGCGAGGGCAAGGAGCTCCTCGGCGAGGGCCTCACGACCGTCGAGGTGAAACGCGGGCTCGGCGTGACCAGCGCCCGCATGATCCCGCCGCCACGCGCCAGAGAGCTCGTGGAGGCCGGCGCGAAAGACGCGCTCTCCGACCTGAAGGCCGTCCCTCCGTACGACCCCGGCAAGCCGTGCGAGATCAAGGTCGAGTACAAGTGGACCGAACCGGCCGCGAGGCTCCGCCACCGCTCCGGCGTCGAGTTGCTCGATCCCCGGACGATCGTCTCCCGCGCCGACGACTGGTGGACGGCGTGGAAGCAGTTCTTCTTCTGATGCGCCTCGAGGTCGTCGAGGGCGACATCGCGGCGCTCGAGGTCGACGCGATCGCCAACGCGGCCAACAACGCGCTCTGGATGGGCTCAGGCGTCGCGGGCGCGATCAAGCGCGCCGGCGGGGAAGAGATCGAGCGGGAAGCGGTCGCCCAGGGACCGATCGAGGTCGGTGGCGCCGTCGCCACCGGCGCAGGCCGCCTGCCCGCGAGGCACGTCATCCACGGCGCGGTGATGGGCCAGGACCTGCGGACGGACGCCGACCTCGTCCGCCGAACGACGAAGAGCTGCCTCGAGCTCGCCGACGAGCTCCACTGCCGCTCGCTCGCCCTACCAGCCTTCGGAACCGGCGTCGGCGGCTTTCCAGTCGAGGACTGCGCCCGGATCATGGTCGCGGAGGCGCAGGCCCACGACCCGTCGTCGCTCGAGCGGGTCGTCTTCGCGGTCTTCGGCGACGAGGCGCGGCGCGCGTTCGAGGCTGAGCTTGCCTGAGCTGCCGTCCGCCCGCTCCCTGGCCGAAGAGCTCTCGTCGAGCGAGGCCGTGCCCGCGTCCGGCTGGGTTGCGGGCGTCTCCGCGGCGTTGGGCGCGGCCCTCGTCGCGAAGGCGGCGGCGCGCTCCGAGGGCTGGAGCGAGGCGGCCGGAGCCCGGGCACAGGCGATCGACCTGCGCGACCGGCTCCTCGCGCTCGCCGCGCAGGATGCCCGCGCCTACGAGAGCGCGCTGACCGCGCTCGAAGGGCGCCACACGGGGCTCGCCCGTGCGCTTGCGGCTGCCGCGGACGTGCCGCTGGCGCTCGCGGAGACCGCCGCCGATGTCGCTCTCCTGGCGGCCGAGGCCAGCGAGCGCTCCGACGGGCATTCGCGCGCCGACGCCGCTGCGGCCGCCTCGCTTGCCGCAGGCGCCGCCCGCGCCTCGGCGAAGCTCGTGGCGGTCAACCTCGCAACCGTTCCCGGTGACGAGCGCGTCGCCGCTGCCGAGCGGGCCGCCGAGACCGCGGAGGACGCGGCCCGGCAGGCCCTGCTGGCCGAGATCTAGCGGGCCCTCCGAATAGGCTCGATCCGTGAGCGAGATCACGCACTTCGGGCTCGTGGTCCTGATCGTGGCCGCGATCGTCGCGCTCGCGGTCTTCTCGAACAAGCTCAGCGAGCGCTTCCCGATTCCGGCGCCGGCGATCTTCCTGCTCGCAGCGGCGGCCGCAGCGCAGATCTGGCCGCGGCTCGGGCACCAGCTCTCGATCGAGGACGTCGAGCGAGTCGCGGTCGTCGCCCTCGTCCTGATCCTTTTCGACGGCGGCATGCGCGTCGGCTGGGCGCGCTTCCGCGTAGCCGCGGCCCCGATCTGCGTCCTCGGAGTGGTCGGCACCTTCGCGACCGCGGGACTGATCGCGCTCGCGGGCCGCTACCTATTCGACTTCAGCTGGACCGGCGCGGGGATCCTCGGAGCGGCGCTGGCGCCGACCGACCCGGCGGTGATGTTCTCCGTGCTCGGCCGGCGCGAGGTCGGCGGCCGCACGGGGACGATCCTCGAAGGCGAGTCCGGCGTGAACGACCCCGTCGGAATCGCGTTGATGCTGGGGATGATCGAGTTCGCGACCCACGCCGGCTCGACGTTCTGGGTGGTGGTCCGCGAGTTCGCGGTCGAGATGTCTGTCGGCCTGGCGGTGGGCGTCGCCGGTGCGTGGGTCGTGCTCCAGTCAGTGCGCCGGATCCATCTCGCCAACCCCGCGCTCTACCCGCTGCGCAGCCTCGCCGCCGCCGGCGTGATCTACGGCGCGGCCGCCGTCGCGCACGGCTCGGGCTTTCTCGCTGTCTTCGTCGCCGGCATCCTGATCGGCGACGCCGACTACCCGCGCCGGGACGACGTCGAGCGCTTCCACACCTCGCTGGCGAGCCTGGCCGAGGTGGTCGTCTTCGTCGCGCTCGGCCTGAGCGTCAATCGCGTGAGCCTCGGGCCGGTGTGGACCGACGGAATCCTGATCGCCCTCCTACTCGCCTTCGTCGCGCGCCCGGTCGCGATCGCCCCGCTGCTCGCACCCCTGCGGCTGCGCCGAGGCGAGCGCGTGTTCGTGATGTGGAGCGGGCTCAAGGGCGCGGTGCCGATCCTGCTGGCAGCGTTCGCGCTGCTCGAAGGGGTCGGCGGCGCGGAGCGGATCTACGCGATCGTGTTCGTCGTGGTCGCGTTCTCGGTGATCTTCCAAGGCGGCTCCGTCCCGTTCGTCGCGGGCAAGCTCGGCATCCCGATGCGGATCGTCTACCGGGGGAACACGTGATCGTCGCGCACCTCGACCTGGACGCGTTCTTCGCGGCCGTGGAGGAGCTCGAGGACCCGGAGCTGCGCTCCCGGCCGCTCGTGGTCGGCGGCGACCCGCACGGGCGCGGCGTCGTCGCGACGGCGAACTACGTCGCGCGCCGGTACGGGATCCACTCTGCGATGTCGTGCGCAGAGGCGCTGCGCCGCTGCCCGCAGGCCGTGTTCCTGCGCCCGCGCCACCGGCTCTACAAGGAGTACTCGCGCGCGGTGTGGGACGCGGTGCGAGAGGTGGTGCCGACGGTCGAGCGCACCGGGCTCGACGAGGGCTACCTGGACGTGGGCGAGGTGGCGGCGGACCTCGGCCGCGCGCGCGCCGTAACGGAGGCGGTGCAGGCGGCCGTCCGCGGCACGACGAGCCTCTCCTGCTCGCTGGGGGTCGCGAGCTGCAAGGTGGTGGCGAAGATCGCGAGCGACCGCCGCAAGCCGGGCGGCCTGACCGTCGTGCCCGCGGGGCGGGAGGCGGCCTTCCTGGCGCCGTTCGATGTTCGCCGGCTGCCCGGGGTGGGGCCGCGCGCCGAGGAACGGCTGAGGCGCGCCGGGGTCGAGACGATCGGCGGCCTCGCCACCCTCTCCGACGAGCGGCTGCGAGGCGTCCTGCCCGGCAAGCTCGGCCCGCTGCTGCGCGACCGTGCGCGTGGCATCGACCCGCGGCCGCTCGAGCTGTCGTCCGAGACCGTCTCGATCAGCGCCGAGGAGACGTTCCCGCGCGACGTGGCCGAGGTCGAGCGCCTCCAGGAGGAGCTGCGGCGCCTCTCGCAGCTCGTGGCGGAGCGGCTCGCGGCTTCCGGCCAGGCCGGGCGCACCGTGACGACGAAGGTGCGCTACCCGGACTTCTCGATCCGCTCGCGCTCGACCTCGCTCCCCGTCGGCACCGACGACGCCGAGCGGATCTGGGAGCTCGCCTGCGCCTGCCTCGACCGAGCGCTCGCCGACCGGCCGGGAGCGCTGCGCCTGGTCGGCGTGGGAGTCTCGGGGCTCGAGGCCCATCGCCAGCTAGAGCTGGTTTAGAACTCGTCTCAAAATGAAGCCTTGTGCCCCCGAGCCGCGCTGGACGCCGCGAGGCCGCGTCCTCGGAAGCGCCCGTAGCCTCCGGCTACGCGCGCTCCGCTGCGTCCTTGCCTCGCACCGCCCAGCGCACCTCGGCGGCGAAGCGTCATTCCGAAACGAGTTCTTAGGTTTCTTCTGTGCTCCAGCGGGCGACGTCGCGGATGCTGACGATGCCCACCGCGCGGCCGCTCTCCACGATCGGGACGTGGCGAAAGCCGTTGTCGAGCATGATCTGAGCCGCCTCTTCCGCCGAAGCGTCGCTCGAGAGCGTGATCGGATCCGGCGTCATCCACTCACGGACGCGAGCCTCGCTGGTGTGCACGCGCCCCGCGACGGCGCGCGTCAGGTCGCGCTCCGTGACGATCCCGATCAGGGTGCCGAAGTCGGAGACGACGGCCGAGCTGACGCCCCGCTCGACCATCTTCTGCGCGGTCTCACCGATCGTGTCCGACGGCTCCACGGTGAGCACGTCGCTCGTCATCAGCTCGCGGACGGTGCTCATGGCGCGCTCAGCTTTGTACGGGCTCGACTACAGGTCTGGAACCCGTCGGAAGTGCGTAGCGTGCTCACGCGGCGAGCGTAACACCGCGGCTCACTTTGATGAGCGTGTCGAGCAGCTCCGCGAGCTCGGCGCGGATTCCGTCGTCCACGACTTCGCCGCGCTCGTCGAAGCGCATGAAGGCCTCCGGCACGAGCACTTCCGGCTGCTCGAGCACTTGCGCACGCGAGTACTCGAGTGCCGCGCGCAGGTGCTCTTGTGCCCGCGCCGTACCGCCCCGCCCGGTCGAGGCGCCCATGATCGCAACGGGCTTCCCGGCGAGCGGCGAGGCGAGCGGCGGGCGCGAGGCCCAGTCGATCGCGTTCTTCAGCACGCCCGGGATGCCCCGGTTGTACTCCGGCGTCGCGATCAGGAGCGCGTCCGCGCCGCGGATCGCCTCCTTCAGCGCGACGACGGGCTCGGGATCGCCGGCGGCCTCCACGTCGGCGTCGTAGAGCGGCAGGGTCCGCAGGTCGAACTCTTCGAGCTCGACGCCCTCGGGCAGGAGCTCCCGCGCCGTCCACAGGAGCGCCCGGTTGTACGAGGCCTCACGGAGACTGCCGGCGATTCCGAGGATCCGCATGGCGACTCAGGCCTCCTTCGAAGCCGAGACGCCCGCGTTGATCTCGACGGTGGTCGTGCCCCAATCGAACGAGCCTTCGACGTCGAGCACCAGGCGCTCGTCGCCCGACTTGCCCTTGCCGTGTCCGCGGATCCGGCCCTCGAGCTCGACCTCGAACGGCGTGTCCTTGACGAACAGCTGCCCGCGCACCCGGAAGCGCTCGCCGTCCAGCGGCTCGACGGCCGTGGACTCGAAGCGGATCTCAGGGTGGTTGGCGCCGTCGAGGAAGTCGCCCGAGACGAGGTGGGCATCGCGCTGCTCGTTGTCGGTGCGAACGCTCTCGACGCGGATCGTGCCCGCGAGCGACGGCTGCTCGCCGCCGACGACTCGGCCGTCGAAATCGATGAAGCGCCCGTTGATCGTGCTGAACAGGTCGGCCGTGTCGGTGACCTGGAAGCCGATCGTCGTGTGGACGGGGTCGACGGTCCACGTCCCGGTCGGGATGAGCTCTGTGCTGGTGGTGATGGTCGACATTGGCTCTTCCTTTCTCTCGCCGGTATACTTGAGCCGTCAACAATCTTACCCAGTGAAAGTTGAGGCGTCAAGTATTGAGCACGCAAGTATCTCAACGCGTTACTCCCGAGATCACCGCCTGGGTCGGGCTCCTGCGCGCGCATGCCTCGGCCACGCGGCGCTTCAACGCCGAGCTCGTAGCCGCACACGGCCTGACGCTCAACTCGTACGAGGTCCTGCTCCACCTCGCGCGGTCTGACGGCAAGAGGCTCCGGCGCGTGGACCTCGCCGAGCGCGTCCTGCTGACCCCGTCCGGCATCACGCGCCTGCTCGAAGGCCTCGAGCGCGCGGGCTACGTCGAGCGCGCCTCGTGCGTGAGTGACGCGCGCGTCACCTACGCCCAGCTAACCGATGCCGGCGAGGCGAAGCTACGCGAAGCCGCCGAGACCCACGTCGCCGGGATCCGCGAGTTCTTCCGCGAGCGCTTCTCCAAGCGGGAGCTCGAGGCCCTCGGAAGCATGCTCGAGCGTCTGCCTGTCGATCCGCCCGGGGACGTCGACTGCGGGGCGTAATCAGAGACCGAGAAAAAGCTCGCAAAGAGCGCAAACGTGTTTCTCGGCGCTCTTGTGCGGACCTGTCCCTCCCGTTAGGTTGCCGTCTGCGCCGAGCACGGAGCGCGAGTAGGACGAAGCCCCGCCGGAGGGCAGTACGCGGAAGCGGAAAGTCAACCGGTGGAGTGGACGAAAGCGTCACCGGCTCGGCGAACTTTTTTGGACCTTTGACGTCCTAACAGGGAATACGGCGGCCCTCGCGGCCGTTTTACTGGTTGCGGCGAGCACCCCCCGCTCGCCCAGACCCCACGAGTAAAGGAAGTAAGGAAACTGTGAGCACCGCTCTCGAACTTGTTGTACCCGCCTTCCTCGAGGAGGCGGAAGAGAATACGTCGATCGAGGAGACCGCCCTCGAGGCGTTCGCGCACGAGCACGACCTCGACGAGGAGGATCTCGAGGAGCTGCGTGCGGAGCTCGAGGCCCGCGAGATCGAGATCGTCGCGCCTGCTCCCGAGTCCGAGGCCGAGGACGCGCCGAGGGCTGAGGTTGCCGAGGCCCACCCCGGCCCCACCGATGCCCTGTCGCTCTTCATGCACCGGGCCGGCCGCTATCCGCTGCTGACCGCGGCGGAGGAGGTCGCCCTGGCGAAGCGCGTCGAGCGCGGCGACGCCGCCGCGAAGGAGCGCATGATCAACTCGAACCTGCGTCTGGTGATCTCGATCGCCAAGCGCTACCAGCGCAAGGACCTGCCGCTGCTGGATCTCGTCCAGGAGGGCGTGATCGGGCTGAACCGCGCCGTCGAAAAGTTCGACTGGCGGCGTGGCTACAAGTTCTCGACCTACGCCACCTGGTGGATCCGCCAGGCGTGCCAGCGGGCGATCTCGAACCAGTCCGCGACCATCCGCATCCCGACGCACGTGAACGAGCGCCGCATGAAGCTCGCGCGCGCCTCGAACCGGCTCGAGACGAAGCTCGGCCGCAAGCCGACCCGCGAGGAGCTGGCCGAGGAGGCGGAGCTGGACCTCGTGCACGTCGACGAGGCGCTGGACGCGGTGCAGGCGAACGTCTCCCTCAACCGGCCCGTCGGCTCCGAGGAGGACGGCGAGCTCGGCGACCTCTTCGACGACGAGTCCGCCGTTAGCCCGGAGGAGGAGGCGGTCGAGTCGCTGCGGCGCCGCGAGGTGCGGCGCGCGATCGCCGGGCTGCCCGAGCGCGAGCGGCGGATCGTCGAGCTGCGCTTCGGCGTCGGCGGCGAGCCGCAGGCGCTCGAGGCGATCGGCAAGGAGCTCGGTATCACGCGCGAGCGCGTGCGCCAGCTCGAGGCCGAGGCCCTGCAGAAGCTCGAGCTCGAGCTGGCCGAGGCTGCCTAAAGCGTCTAGCAGGAGCCGCGCGGGATGATCCCCGCGCGGCCTCCGCGCTACCCTGCCGCGATGGCGAACGAGAAGCCGGAGCCGCTGACGCGCGCGCAGAAGGCCCAGCTCGAGGCCGAGCTCGCCGAGCTCGAAGGGCCTCGTCGTGCTGCTGCGGTCGAGGCAATCAAGACCGCTCGCGGCTTCGGTGACCTCTCCGAGAACTTCGAGTATCACGCCGCGAAGAACGAGCAGGGCCTGCTCGAGAGACGGATCCGCGTCCTCCGCGACCGCCTCGGCCGCGCGGTGCTCGTCGACGACGATGACGGCGCGGACGGAACGGTCGGCGTCGGCTCGAAGGTCGGGCTCGAGGACGAGCACGGCGGGCGGCTCGACGTCGAGATCTCGAGCGTCGGCGGCGTGTCTCCGGACTCGCCGCTCGGCCGGGCGCTGCTCGGCGCGACGGTCGGCGACGAGGTGGAGGTCGACGCACCGAGTGGCCGCTGGCGCGCCCGCATCCTTTCCGTCGGCCGATGACTTCCCGCTACCGGTCTCGTCTATGACGACAGACCCGGCAATGCACAGAAAGGACGACACCATGTCGAAGATCACCCCGTGCCTGTGGTTCGACACCCAAGGCGAGGAGGCCGCGAACTTCTACACATCGGTCTTCCCAAACTCGAAGATCCTCGACGTCTCGTACTACGGCCCCGACACCCCGCGGCCCGAAGGAACGGTGTTGACCGTGACCTTCGAGCTCGACGGGCAGAAGTTCGTCGCGCTGAACGGCGGGCCCGAGTTCCAGTTCAACGAGGCGATCTCGTTCCAGGTGAGCTGCGAGGACCAGGAGGAGGTCGACCTGTACTGGGACACGCTGACCGAGGGCGGGGAGCCGGGCCCGTGCGGCTGGCTCAAGGACAAGTACGGCGTCTCGTGGCAGATCATCCCGACGGCGTTGCCCAGGCTGCTCGGCGACCCGGACCGCGAGAAGGCCAACCGTGTGATGCAGGCAATGCTGAGCATGGGGAAGATCGAGATCGAAGGCCTGGAGCGCGCAGCAGCGCACGCCTGACTAATGCGCCCGGCCGGCGAGGCTCACCGTTCGGCGGCATAGCATCAGGACGATGATCAGGCTCGGCGACACCGAGGTGGCGAGGATCGGCCTCGGGACGAACCGTCTCAGGAACACGCCCGAAAACATCGCCTTCCTGAAGGAGGCGGTTGCCGCCGGGCTCGGCCATATCGACACGGCCCACCTCTACACGGGAGGAGGGAGCGAGGCCGCGATCGGCGCTGCGTTCTCATCCGTCCCGGATGGCGCCGTGGTCGCGACGAAGGGCGGCTTCAACCCGGGCGAAGGGCTCCCCGAGGTCCTCCGCGCTCAGATCGAGGAGAGCCTCCGTCGGCTGCGGACCGACAGCCTTGCGCTCTACTACCTGCACCGCGTCGACCCGGGGACGCCGCTCGAGGAGAGCCTCGGCGCGATCAAGGAATACCGGGACGACGGGAAGATCCGACATGTCGGCGTCTCCCAGGTCACGATCGACCAGATCGAGCGGGCCCGTGCGATCGTGCCCATCACCGCCGTCCAGAATCGCTACAACCTCTCCGAGCGCACGTCCGAGGACGTCGTCGACTACTGCGCCGGCGAAGGCATCGTCTTCGTTCCGTTCTTCCCGCTGCGAGGCGACGGTGGCCGGCCGGTGGCCGAGATCGCCGAGCGGCACCGCGCGACGCCCGAGCAGATCACGCTCGCCTGGCTCCTCAGGCGCTCCCCGGCGATGCTGCCGATCCCGGGCACGCTCTCGCTCGAGCACCTGAAGCAGAACCTCGCAGCGCTCGAGATCGAGCTGAGCGAGGACGAGTTCGAGGCGCTGCGCTAGCGCAGGCGGTAGATGTCGAGGGCTCCGGAGACGCGATGGTCGTTCGCGTCGCCCTCCGGGAGCGCGATCCGGCCGTCCGTGACGATCGGGCTGTTCCAGTGCCCGCTGCCGGCTGCGAGCATCGTCACGACGGCGCCGGTCGACGGGCGGTAGACGTCGAGGCGGCCGTTAGGGTCGTAGACGTACAGCAGGCCGCCTGCAAGGACGGGGCTCGTGCCGGGATTGCCACGGCGCCAGGCGACGTGCAGCCGGCGGCCGCGCAGCAGGTAGCACCACGTGCCCGAGTCCGTCGCGACGAAGACGCGGACGACGCCGCCGCTCCGTTCAACGGCCGGCGCGGTGAAGACGTCGGTGTTACCCGGAGCCGGCAGCGTCTGGAGCTCTCCGCCCGTGTGCCCGAGCGTTCCGCCGAGGTTGCGCAGGTCGAGGAGTCGGAGCTTGCCGTCCTTGCCGCCCTGCACCGCCAGCGTCGAGGTGAGGAGTGCGGGCGCCGTGCTGCCGAGATCGACGTCGCCGGCCTCGAGGGCTGCCTGGTTACGCGGCGTCCAGTTGCGCAGTAGCCTGCCAGCGTTCGGCGAGAGCATGAGGGCGCTGTCGCCCCAATCGCTCCGGCCGTCGAAGAGACCGTTCCCCGTCGCCACGAGCAGGTTCCCGTTCGCCGGATCGACGACGACGCCCGCGCGGGCCCAGATCGCCGCGCCGCTGTGGGCGCACGACTGCGGCACGAGGAGCGAGTGCCGGCCGCTGCAGAGCGCGTTCCAGACGTGCACGACCCGGCCGGAGCGCGCGTCGATCGCCGCGACGTGCCCCTGGTACGGCGGGACGTCGCCGATGTAGCCGCCGATCGCAGCGAGGACCAGGCCGCGCGAGTAGTTGAGCGCGGAGCCGACCTTCTCGCGCACGGGGTAACGCGTGACCGCAGCGGGCCAGGAGCCCGTGCGCGCCTCGGCGCCGGTGGAGACGACGAGCTTGTGGAGCCGGCCGTCGGGCGCTGCCGCGTAGACGAAGCGTCTCGTCGGGTCGGCGACGGGCGTCGCGTTCGTGATCCGGGACGACCCGGCCCAGGACGAGTAGCCGCGCGGAGTGAACCGCCAAAGCACCGCGCCCGAGCCCGCGTCGACCGCGACCGTCCGCCCGTAGCTGGTCGTGACGAAGAAGACGTCGTGCCGAGCCCCGCGCACGCGCACTCCGCGCAGGTAGATCGGCGACGAGTCGACGGTGCCGCCGACCTCGACGCGCCGGCGCTCGAGCTTCCCGACGTTCGCCGCCGTGATCCCGGTAGCCGCCGGCCCGGCGCCATGCCGGGCCGCGTCGTAGCCGAACCGCGTCCAGTCGCCGCCGACCTTGCTCGCCGAGCCGGTCGTGGCCTCGGCAGTCGTCGTCCCGGACGAGGAGCCGCCGCTGCCACCGCTGCAGGCGGTCAGCAGCGCTATGAGCGCAACCGCGAGCAACGTCACGGCGATCGATCGTCCAACCATGTGCTTACTCATCCCCATCCGTGCGACCAGCATCACGCTGCGTCCGGCTCACAGCATCACGGTCAGCCGTAGTTCTCGCTTCCTGCTGCCGTCAATCTCTCGCTGCGGCGGCGGGTTAGGCCTCGGCGATCACCTGCTCCCTCCTCGGGTGCGTTCGGCCAGTGGGCGGCAAAGCTCTCGTTGCAGG
>JBKPHO010000465.1:0-3347 GCA_046729915.1 Actinomycetota bacterium
CGCGGAATGTCCTCCGCGAGCCCGCCGACCTGGTAGTAGCGGGTGTGCATGCGCGCCCCTGTGACCAGCTCGAACAGGTCGAGGATCGAGTCGCGCTCGCGAAAGCAGTACCAGAACATCGAGATCGCCCCGAGCTCGAGCGCCGCCGTGGCCAGCCACACCAGATGCGAGTGGATCCGGTTGAGCTCGGCGAGGCACATGCGCATCCACGTCGCCTTCGGAGGGATCTCGAGGCCGAGCAGCTTCTCGACCGCGAGGACGAAGACGAGCTCGTTGTTCTGGAAGGAGAGGTAGTCGATCCGGGGCGAGTACGTGATCGCCTTCCACCAGCTCTTCTGCTCCATGTTCTTCTCGAAGCCGGTGTGCAGGTAGCCGATCACCGCGCGCAGACCGACGACGGTCTCACCGTGCAGGTCGATCACCAGGCGCAGCACCCCGTGCGTCGAGGGGTGGTTGGGGCCGAAGTTGATCTCGAGGATGTCCTCGGAGTCGCGGAGCTCGTCCGGGATCTGCAGGATCGTGGGCACCGGCTGCGGGATGCGCGAGCCTTCGTAGATCCTGGGACGCTCGGGGGCGAGGGCCATTACTCCTCCCCGGAGAAGCGGACCGGCTCGCCGCCGATCGGGTAGTCCTTGCGGAGCGGATACCCCTCCCAGTCGTCCTCCATCAGGATCCGGGAGAGGTTCGGGTGGCCCTCGATCCGGATGCCCATCATGTCCCAGACCTCCCGCTCGTGCCAGTCGGCCGTCGGCCACACGGAGACGACGCTCTCGACCGGCTCGTCCTCGTCGAGCCACACCTGGACGCGCACGCGCCGGCCGCCCGGGACGGCGACGAGGTGGTAGTTCATCGCGAAGCGCTTCGGCTTCGGCTCGGGCTGCCGCTCGAGCCCCTGCGAGCCGGGGGCGTTCAGGTCACGGCCGCCGGAGGTGCCCATGTAGCCCGCGATGCCCCGGTCGCCCCAGCCGAGGTAGTCGGTCGGCGTCAGGTCCGCGAGCATCGAGAAACCCTCGGAGTCACGGAGGTGCGTGCACGCCTCCACCAGCCGCGGCGGGTCGACGACGAGCGTCGTCTCGCCGAGTGCCTCGCGGGTCTCGACGAGCCCGGGTACCTCCTCGAAGGTCAGGAGGCGACTCCGCGGATCTCGTACGCCGGCGGCACTCCTGCCTTGATCTTCTCTTGGAGCCGGACGATCCCCTCGACGAGCGCCTCCGGCCGCGGCGGGCAGCCGGGCACGTGGATGTCGACCGCGACGATCTTGTCGACGCCCTGCAGGACCGTGTAGTTGTTGAACATCCCGCCGGAGCTCGCGCAGGCGCCCATCGCGATCACCCACTTCGGCTCGAGCATCTGGTCGTAGATCTGGCGCAGCGGCGCGGCCATCTTGTGCGCGACGCGCCCCGAGACGATCAGCAGGTCGGCCTGGCGCGGTGAGGAACGGAACACCTCGGCGCCGAAGCGAGCCACGTCGTAGCGGGCGGAGACGATCGACATCATCTCGATCGCACAACACGCCAGCCCGAAGGTGTCGGGCCAGACGGAGCTCGACTGCGCCCAGTGGACGGCCTTGTCCACGGTGGTCAGCATCAGGCGCTCTTCGAGGTCGCCGAGCTCGGACTCGAAGACGCCCGGGCCCTTCCCGCGCCACTGGACGCGCTCGGAGTTGAGGCCGTAGTCGGCTAGCCGCTTCACCGCCATTCAAGGGCCCCTTTTCGCCAGATGTAGACGTAGGCGAGCGCGAGGATGACGATGAAGAACAGGAACTCCACGAAGCCGAACCAGGCGAGCTGGTGGAGGATCACGGCGAGCGGATACAGGAAGACGATCTCGATGTCGAAGACGATGAAGAGCATCGCCGTGAGGTAGAAGCTGATCGTGAACCGGCTCGACTTGGTCGGGCCGGTCGAGACACCCGACTCGAAGGGCAGCGCACGGACGCGTGAGCGGCGGTGCGCGCGGGTGGCGAACGCGAACGACATGACCATCATCGAGACCGGGATGGCGAGCGCGAAGAGGCCGTAGATCAGAAAGGGCAACCAGCTGTCGAGCACGCGATCCTCCCGCCTTGGGCGAGCCGGAAACTACCAGGTTGGAGGGAGCTACGAGCGGGGAGGAAAACGGCTCAACCAAGCGTGAGACAGCTGTTACAAGCTCGGCGTTTCCGAAGGCATCGGGAGGGGGGATTCGGGCGGTCAGGGGACGCTGCTACGATGGCCCGAATGGCGACGACCGAACCGCTGACCATCGTCTCGCTCACCGAGAGCGCCGCGGCGAAGATCAAGGACCTGATGGCCGAGGAGCCGGAGGGCGAAGCCTCGGTCCTACGCATCGCGGTCCAGGGGGGCGGCTGCTCCGGCTTCCAGTACGCGCTCGGGTTCGACCGCGGCCCCCAGGAGGGCGACCACGAGGTCGCGAGCCACGGCGTGCCAGTAGTGGTCGACCCGTTCAGCGCGCCCTACCTCGCCGGGACCGAGATCGACTGGGTCGAGGGGCTCCAGGCGGGCTTCGCGATCAACAACCCGAACGTCTCGGCCTCGTGCGGCTGCGGCCACTCCTTCCAGGTGGAGGAGGGCGAGGCACCCGAGGGTGCAGCGGGCTGTGGCTCAGGCTGTTCGTAGTTCGAAGTCCGGCTCGCGCTGACGCGCGAGCCATGACGACTTCGAACTACTTCATCTCCTTCGAACGGCCGTAGCAGCGACGGCGGGCAGAGCCCGCCGCCGCGCGATTCGTTCACAGGGCAAGAGGTGGACCCATCGACGCCTGGCGTCGAATTTGCGAGCCAAGAAGCACCCTAGTCTCAGCTCGTCGAAGGTCGAGACCTGCGCGCTCAGCGAAGAGCCTCTTCGAACCGCGGGTCGTCGCGCACGGCGGCGAAGTCGTCGTCCCTGCGCGCCTGCTCGCGGAACCGCGGGAACAGCTCGACGGACCGCCGGAGGTGGCCGAACGTCTCGTCGCCGGTGTCGCCCGCGAGCGTTGCGAAGCACGCGTAGTTGTAATGGAAGCCCGCGTGGTCCGGCGTGTGCTCGAGGCCACGGCGGACCTCTTCGAGCGCGTCGGCGTAGCGCTGCTCGCCGTAGGCGATCATCGACTCTCTGTGGAACGGCCACGCCTCACCCCAGTCGACCCCCTGGTACGCCTCGCCGGGTGTGGCGCCGAGGGCGAGGACGGTTCCGTCCCCGGTCGCCTTCCGCCGCGACTCCGGCGGGACGGAGACGAACGTCCCTGCGGGCGCGTCGACCGTCTCGCCGTCCACCTCGAAGGTCGCCTTCCCGTCGAGCACGATGTACAGCTCCTCCTGGCCCGACCCGGCCTCGTCGTGCTCGTTGATCAGCGTGCCGTCCTCGCCA
>JBKPHO010000466.1:0-1607 GCA_046729915.1 Actinomycetota bacterium
CCGACGATCATCAACGTGAAGAAGACGCCGATCGAGAGCACGCTCGCGCTGTTCATGAACGTGGCCAGCATGCCTGCGCCGGCACCACGCTGGGAGCGCGGCAGCGAATTCATCACGCCGGCGCTGTTGGGGGAGGAGAACAGGCCCATCCCGATTCCGTTCAAGAGCAGGATCAGGGCGAACCACGCGTAGGAGAAGTTCACCGGCAGCAGGATCAGAAGCAGGAAGCTGCCGGCTGCCAGAACCATCCCACCGGTTGCGAACGGGCGTGCGCCGAAGCGGTCGGAGAGATAGCCGGACGCGGGGCCGGCGACGAGAAAGCCACCGATCAGGGGCAGCAGGTAGATCCCGGCCCAGAGCGGCGTCTGCGAGAACGCGTAGCCGTGCTCGGGCAACCAGATCCCCTGCAGCCAGATGATCAGGATGAACTGCAGGCCGCCGCGGCCGATTGCCGCGAGCAGGGCGGCCAGATTGCCGGCCGCGAACGCGCGGATCCGGAAGAGCTCGAGGTGGAACATCGGCTCTTCGACGCGCTGCTCGATCAGGCAGAACAGGACGAGGACACCGACGCCCCCAAGCAGGGTCGCGAGCACGAAGGGCGACGTCCAGCCCATCGTGTGGCCGCCGTGGGGCTGAATGCCGTAGGTGATCCCGATCATCACGCCAACGAGCCCGAGGGCAAAGGTCGTGTTGCCCCACCAGTCGATGCGCGCCGGCCGGCGCTCCCCGAGCTCGCGCAACGAGCGGTACGCCCAGAACGTCGCGATCAACCCGACCGGCACGGAGACTAGGAAGACGAGCCGCCAGTCGACCGGCGCAAGCACGCCGCCCAGCACCAGCCCGATGAACGAGCCCGCGATGGCCGCGATGCTGTTCACGCCGAGCGCGAGCCCGCGCTGGTCTTGCGGGAAGGCATCGGTCAGGATCGCGCTCGAGTTCGCAAAAAGAAGCGCGCCGCCGACACCCTGCCCCACCCGCATCACGATCAGCCAGAGCGCGCCGGCGCTGCCGTGCATCCAGGTAATCGAGAGCAGAATCGAGAAGGCCGTGAAAACGGCGAAGCCGAGATTGAACATCCGCACCCGCCCGTCGATGTCGCCCAACCGCCCAAGGCTGACCACTAGCACCGCCGTAGCGACGAGGAAGCCGAGGATCAACCAGAGCAGGTAGCTCGTGTTGCCGGGTGCAAGCGGATCGACGTGGATGCCTCGAAAGATGTCCGGGAGCGCGATCAGCAGGATCGAGGCATTGATCGTCGCCATCAACATCCCGAGCGTCGTGTTCGTCAACGCCACCCACTTGTACTCGAGCCTTCCCAGCCGCACTCGACCTCCCCATGTCTACAATTAACGTAAACGTTAACTTAGTGGCAAAGGTGAAGGCGATGACTGTGTGGACGATCTCGGCACAGAGGGGTACAGGAGGTGCGCGCCTCGCCACCGAGCTGGCCACAGCTGCCGACATCCCGCTGCTCGACCGAGACGCGCTCGCCCTGTTCGCCCACGAGATCGAACCCGACTTGCCGGAGGTCGACGAGCTCGAGTGACACCTCGGCGGCCGGCTCAACACGCTTGCTCTCAGCACGGCGATCACGGCCGGGTCGGCAG
>JBKPHO010000467.1:0-10304 GCA_046729915.1 Actinomycetota bacterium
CCTTGCGTGATCTCCGCAGACGCATCCAGGAGGAGGACGTCGTCCATGCCTGAGGTTCCACCGGGACCCTGGTTGAGATTGATCGCGGTCGGCGGCGCAGGAGCTGCCGCGCTCGCCGTCGTCTCGGGCGGTCTGTCGCTCCACACTGCGCACCGCGCGCTCGCGGTCCTGGCTGTGCCACCGCTCGCAGCGCTCGTCGCGGCGGCCTGGGTGGCGCACCGGCGGCTGCTCGGGGCGGCTGTCGGCGCGCTCGTCGCGTTCCTCGCGGCCGCGCTCGTGACGCCGCGGCCGGCGCACCTCGCCCTCGCGGGGCTGTCGCTGGCGGCTGCCCTGGTGGCCGCGGCGCAGACCTTCCGCGGCGAGCCCGTTGCGCCTGCGTCCTGGAAGGACTACGTCACGCTCACCAAGCCGCGGATCATGACGCTGCTCCTGCTGACCGGCGCGGCGGGGATGTTCGTCGGTGCCCACGGCGTGCCTTCACTCGGCACGTTCGCGGTCACGATGGCCGGGCTCGCGCTCGCGTGCGGTGGCGCGAGCGCCTTGAACCACGTGCTCGACCGCGACCTCGACCGGCTGATGCGCCGCACCGGCCACCGCCCCGTAGCCGAAGAGCGCGTGTCGCCCGCGCGGGCGCTCGAGTTCGGCCTCGCACTGTCCGCCTTCTCGTTCGTCCTGCTCGCCTCGCTCGTGAACGTGCTGACGGCGGTGCTCGCGCTCGTCGGGAACCTCTTCTACGTGCTCGTCTACACGCGCTGGCTCAAGCGCTCGACGCCGCAGAACATCGTCATCGGCGGAGCGGCGGGCGCGGTGCCGCCGCTCGTGGGCTGGGCGGCCGCGACCGGGAACCTGACCGTGCCTGCGCTGTTCCTGTTCCTGATCGTCTTCTTCTGGACGCCGCCGCACTTCTGGGCGCTGGCGCTCGTGATCAAGCGCGACTACGAAGCGGCGCGCGTGCCGATGCTGCCGGTCGTGCGCGGCGACGACGAGACCGCGAGACAGATCGTCTGGTACTCGCTCGTGCTCGTCGGCGTGACGCTGCTGCCCTTCGCCTGGCACACCGCGGGAGTCGCCTACCTCGCCGCGGCCCTTTTGCTGGGCGCCGTCTTCCTGCGGCTCGCCTGGCGGCTGCGGCGCGAGACGACGACCGCGCGAGCGGGGGTGCTCTTCCGGTACTCGCTGCTCTACCTCGCGCTGCTGTTCGTCGCGCTCGCGATCGACCCGTTGCTCGGATGACCGAAAACGACGCCGAGCTCGAACGCGGGAACCTGAACCTCGGCCTGGCGCTGTTCGGGCTCTTTGTCGTTCTGTTCGGGGTGACCGTCGCGGTCGCGTTCGTCTACCTCGCCGTCTTCTGAACGAGAGCGACGGGATCTTCCTCGCCCGCCCAGAGGAGCCCGGCGAGGGGATTCGGCTCGCGGTGAAGGACCTCTTCGACACCGCGGGGCTCGTCACGACCTACGGCTCGACTCTGTTCGCGGAGCACGTGCCTGCGGAGACGGCAGAAGCCGTGCGGCGGCTGGAGGCGGCCGGGTACGGGAACATCGGCAAGACGAACCTGCACGAATTCGCCTTCGGGACGACCTCCGAGAACGAGCACTTCGGCACCGTTCCGAATCCCCTGCGCGCGGGCCGGCTCGCGGGCGGCTCGAGCGGCGGCTCCGCGGCGGCGCTTGCGGCCGGCCTGGCGGAAGCGGCGCTCGGCTCCGACTCGGGCGGCTCGATCCGCATTCCCGCTGCGTGCTGCGGCGTCGTCGGCTTCAAGCCGACCTGGGGGCTCGTGCCGCTCGACGGCTGCTTTCCGCTCGCGCCGAGCTACGACCACGCGGGGCCGATGGCGCGCGGCGTCGCCGGCTGCGAGCGAATGATGGAGGTGCTCGTGCCCGGGTTTGCGCCGAGCCGGGTAGAGCTCGGGGAGGTCGGGGTCGGGATCGCCTGGACGGAGCTGGCCGATCCGCTCGTGCGGGCGAGGGTCGAAGCCGCGGCCGAGCGCTTCCCTCGTCGACGGCGTCTGGAGCTGCCTCGCCCGGAGGGCGTCTACGAGAGCTTCGAGCGAGAGGTGGCCGACGTGCACCGCGAGCTCTTCCTCGAGCACGCCGACTCGTACGGCGCGACGGTGCGTCCCAAGATCGAGCGCTGCCTCGCGGTGACGGATGCGGAGTTCGAGCGCGGCGTCGAACGGCGCGAGCGGTACCGCGAGCGGTTCGCCGAGGCCGTGTCGGGCGTCGACCTCGTTCTCACGCCGACCCTCGTCTGCGTCGCGCCGCCCGCGCCGGCGGACGAGCTGGCGCTGCGAGGCACGCTGACCCGGCTCACGTTTCCGCTCAACGCCCTAGGTTGGCCAGCGGCGGCGCTTCCGTGCGGAGCGGCCGAGGAGGGCCTGCCCGCGTCCGTTCAGCTCGCGGCGCCCGCCGGGCAGGACGCGCTCGTGCTCGGCGCTGCGGCTGCGCTCGAGCACGAGCTGTCAGCGCACTGACGTCCCCCGTTCGAGGGACGCCAGCGGTGGGCGGGCTGCCGACAACTTGAGCGCATGTCTGGCGGCCGGTTCCTTCTCGCGTTCGCGCTTGCCGGAGGCTTCGCCTTCGCAGCCGGAGCCCCCTCGGCGCTCGCCGCAGACCCGGTCGTCCCACGGCCGACGACAGGCGGCACCTACGCGTACACGAGCCCGGAAGCCGCGCCCTACGCGGGCGCCCGCGCCGTCGTGCACTACGTCACGGCGGGCGTGGACGCTCCGCCGCTGAACGACGACGACGGCAGCGGCGTGCCCGACTACGTGGAGCAGGTGGGCGCCGCCGCCGACACGGCTCTCCTGTACTACCGGAGCAAGGGTTTCAAGGCGCCGCTCGCGGACACCGCAGGCCCGGACACGAAGCCCGACGTCTACATCGAAGCTCTCCCGCCCGCCGTCTTCGGGCTGACCTTCGCGCAGAAGTACGCCGGCGGCGGGACGTTCGTGCTGATCTCGCCACGGCTCGATCCGGGGCGGCCCAAGGCGTTCGGGAGCCTGAGCGTGACGGTCGCGCACGAGCTCGCCCACGTCGTCCAGTTCTCGTACGTCGGCGACGGGCAGTTCCCCGCCTGGGCCGCGGAGGGCAGCGCCGTCGCCCTCTCGATGCTCGTCTTCCCGCAGGTCGAGGACGTCGTGGCGACGCAATATCTCGACGCCTGGCTCGGGCAGCCCTGGCTGCCGCTGTACGACGAGCGGTTCAGTTGCAACCACTGCTACGGCGGAGCCTGGTGGTGGCTCTATCTCTCGCACCTCGATCACGGCGTGCTGCAGCGCTACTTCGCGCAGCTCGAGGCCGACGATCAGGCAGGCAAGGCGACTCGCGTCGGCGTGAACCAGCTCGATGCGGCTCTGCGCCATAGCCATGCGGGCTCGCTTCACGATGTCTTCACGCGCTTCTCGCTGAGCCTCTACCGCGATGGGCTGCCGCTGGGAGCTCCGTACAGCCTCTCGGCCTCGGCGAAGCCGCGCGTTACGCCGGTGCGCGGCGTGTTCGGCCTCTCGGCCCAGTACGTCCCTGTGCACGTGCCTGCCAAGTCGCGCGGCGTGGTCGTCGCCGTGCCCTACGGCGGAGGGCCGCGGCCGGTCGTCACGCTCGTCGTCGGCGGCCCCAACGGGCGGCGAATCACGGGCAGGTGGTTCCGGCCCGGCCGCGGGGTGATCCTGTCGACGCTGTTCAAGAACGAGCGCGAGCGAAAGCGAATCGTCCTGATCCTGACGAGCGGCAACTTCAACGGCGTCAGCTATCAGCTGGGCTACGCAAGCGTCCGCCCGGGCGGCAAGCTCCCCGGCTGGATCGCCTTCTAGGCCCGTTCCAGCAGGCGCCTGTCCGATCGTCTGCGCTGCGCGCGGCCAGCTGCAATTGCTGCGCCGCCCAGTAGAAGCAGCGGGCCCGCAACCACAAGGGCGTAGAGCAGGATCTCGAGCTCGCGCACGAGGATCGCGCCTGCGTCGTCGAGGGTTCGGTCGAAGCGGCTCGGCGGCGCTGCGGCCTGCTTTGCCGGCGTCGTCAGCGCGAGCGTGATCCGCGCAAGCCGGGCGCTTCGCAGCAGCCTCGAGTGCTTCGCGCGCAGGGCCTTGAGCTTGAGCCGGATCGCCGCGGCTTCGTCGGGCGACGCCTCCGCCAGCTGCCGCTCGAGCTGCGCGATCTGCTTCGATTCACGATCGGCGCGGCGCGTGACGTCGAGGATCCCGGTTTCCTGGCGAAGAATCGTGCCGAGGCTCGTCAGCTCGCCAAGAGCTGTCTGGATGTTCGCGACCGGGACGCGCAGGACGAGCGTCGCTCCGCCACGCTGCCCTCCCCGCGTCGCGTAGTGCACCGAGGCGACGTATCCGCCCAACGACCGCGTCAGGTTCATCGCCCGACGCGCCGCATTCGAGAGCGCTTCGACGTCCGCCACGCGAAGGCGCAGGGTGGCGTCGTAGCGCTGGAGCCTCTTCGCACTCGGCACCAACGCGGGACCCAAGACCGGCGGCCTGCCCGTGAGCTTCAGGGCCCGCGTCGACCCGTTCTCTCTGGTCGTGACCGGAAGCTGGCTTCTCAGCGCAGCGCCACCCGTAACGCGCTTCTCACCGGACCCGTTCAGACCCGTGATTCCCGCCACGACGAACGAGACCAGGAGCGCGGCCGCGAGCAGTCCGAGCGCGACGCGCCGGCGCGGGTGGAACGTCCGGCGCGGCGGAGCAGGCTCGGCCGCTCCCAGCGCCGCAACGCGCTCCCGAAGCGCGGCAGACGGGACGGGGCGCGAGGCGCGCAGCTCCCACGCGAGATTCTCGAATCGGTCGTCCACCACCTCTAAGGCGCCGACTTGGCGGCGCCGACCAGAGAGGCCGTGCGGGCTCTGCCCGTGCGGCCGTCTAAGCCGCGACACCGGCGTTCACCTCCTTTTCCAGCTTTGCCAGAGCGCGGCTGAGCCGCGTCGAGCACGCCGTCGCGCTGATGCCGAGCACCCGCGCGGCGGCCTCGCCCTCCAGCTCCAGCAGCACGCGCAGCGCGACCACCTCGCGCTCGGCGGCAGACAGCCGCGCCAGCGCCTGCTCCAGCGCTGGGGACAGTCCCTCGCCGAACACGGCCTCGCCGCTCTCTCGCGCCTCGGCAACCGCGTAGCGCCCCTCCCGCCGCCGGCGCCGCTCCTCGGCACGGAAGTGGTCGAGCGCCGTCGAGCGCGCGAGCCGGCAGAGCCAGGTTCGCGCCCCGGCTCGGCGAGGGTCGAAGCGATGCCACCGCTCCAGCGCCCGGGCGAACGTCTCGGCGGTCAGCTCCTCGGCGGTCGCTCTGTCTCCGGTCAGGTACACGAGATACGCATGCACGTCGTCGAGGTGGCGTTCGGCCGCCTCCGCGAAGTCCTGGGCTCGCTCGGCCCTCTTCACGGCGTCTATACGCCGCAGGTGCTGCGCCGCGTCACGTCACAGCGGCGCGCGCAGCCTCTTCGTAGACCCGGTCGCGGCTGAAGCGATCGAGCTCGTCGCTGAGGAGATCGGCCGGGGCGGGCGGGTCGCCGGGCGGAAAGGGCGCCGGCTCGCCGTCGACCTCGACGCCGACGAGCCGGTCCGAGGGCTCGTGCTCGAGCTCCACAGGGTGTCCGAGCCGCGAGCGCAGCCACCCTGCGAGCAGCCACGCCTGCGCTTCGGTGCCCGTCACCTTGATGCGCCGCACGCCGCCGATTCCGGGCCAGAGTGAGGCGAGCTGTGGACGCCACCGGCTCGTCCTCGCCCAGGCGATGTCGGAGACGACCACGCGGTCGAAGACCTCCGCCAGCCTTTCGTAGGGCTGCGGCAGCCCCGGCCACTCGGTGCTGTCGACGATCAGCCGGTCGACGACGTCCACGAGCTCCTCGAACGGCCGCTCACCGAAGGGCGGCAGCCCGCGCCAGCGCAGGAACACCGGCAGGTCAGGCAGCAGCAGCGGCTGGACGACGCTCGCCGGCACACCGGCGCGCACCCCGCAGAGGCGCAGGCGGATCGTCTCGGTGCAGACTTGGCGACCCTCGCCCGATGGGAAGCACTGGACCTGCACGCTCCCCTCGAGCGCGTCGTCGGCCTCGGGATCGGGGACGAGGACGATCGTGCGCGAGGGGTGGCGCTTCGCGAGGCCTGCAAGAACGTCCTCCGCGGCCTCGACCCACTCGCCCGGGACCCACGCGATGTGCGTCGCCACGCTCGTCCGCTGGACCGGCTCGTTGCTCTCCGGGTCGATCCGCAGCCGCGCGAGCTCGCGGTCGATCTGGCTGACCGAGGCTAGCGCCGTCGCCACGTCCGACCGTCCCGGCGCAGGAGCTCGTCAGCCGCCAGGGGACCCCAGGTGCCTGCCGCGTAGTTCGGGAACGAGGGGCGGTCGCGCTTCCAGAACGCCACGACCGCATCGACTAGCGACCACTGCTCTTCGACCTCGTCCGAGCGCGTGAACATCTTCGCGTCACCCAGCAGGCAGTCCAACAGCAGCCGCTCGTAGGCCTCGGGGATCCCGGTGCGGAACGCACCGCCGTAGAGAAAGTCCATGTGCACCGTCCGCAGCGTCATCCCCTGCCCCGGCACCTTTGCCGCGAACTCGAGCGAGACGCCCTCGTCCGGCTGGATGTGGCAGACGAGCACGTTCGGCCGCAGCCCGTCGTCTTCCGTGACCTCGAAGGGCGGGTGCGGCGCGCGCTTGAACTCGATTGCGATCGTCGTCTCGCGGCGCGCGAGCCGCTTGCCCGAGCGAACGTAGAACGGCGTGTCGGCCCAGCGCCAGTTGTCGACGAAGAGCTTCGCGGCGACGTAGGTCTCCGTCATCGAATCCGGCGCGACGCCCTCCTCCTCGCGGTAGCCGGGCACCTCTTCGCCCTCGATGTAACCGCGCCCGTACTGGCCGCGGACGACGTGCTTCGGGCCCGGCGTGTGCAGCGCGCGGAGCACCTTGACCTTCTCGTTGCGCACCGAATCGGCAGTGAAGTCGATCGGCGGCTCCATCGCGGTCAGCGCGACGAGCTGCAGCATGTGGTTCTGGAAGACGTCGCGGATCGCGCCGGTGCGCTCGTAGAAGGCGGAACGACCCTCGATCCCGATCGACTCCGCAACGGTGATCTGCACGTGATCGACGAACTGGCGGTTCCAGATCGGCTCGAAGATTCCGTTGGCGAACCGCAGCGCGAGGAGGTTCTGGACCGTCTCCTTGCCGAGGTAGTGGTCGATCCGGAAGATCTCGCGCTCCTCGAAGTGCTCCTCGACCTCCTTGTTCAGCTCCTGCGCGGAGGCGAGGTCGTGGCCGAACGGCTTCTCGATGATCAGCCGCGTCCAGCCGTCGTTCGAGCGCCGCTGGCCGATCGCGTGCACCAACGGGGAGATCACATCCGGGGGGACGGCCAGGTAGTAGACGCGGTTCCCGGACGTGCCGCGCTGGATGTCGAGCTCGTCGAGCGCGTGAACGACGCGGTTCTGACCCTCGTCGTCGGAGAAGTCGGTCGGGACGTAGCGCATTCCCTCCGCGAGCCACTCCCAGGTCTCGTCGCGAAACTCGTCCCGGCCGAACTCCTGCACCGCGTGCTTCATCCGCTCGCGGAACTCGTCGTCGCTCTCTTCCGAGCGCGCGACGCCGACGACGCCGAACTTCACCGGCAGAAGGCGCCGCAGCGCGAGCGAGTACAGGGCCGGGAAGAGCTTTCTCCGCGTGAGATCGCCGGAGGCGCCGAAGATCACGAGCGCGCACGGCTCCGGGGTGCGCTGCAGCCGGAGCCCCTCGAGCAGCGGGTTCGCCTGCTGCTGCTGCGTCTGCGCCGTCTCGGTCACCCGCTCTTCTCCAGGTGGCCGCCGAAGGCCTTTCGCATCGCGGAGAGGACCCGGTTGCCGAACTCCGCCTCGCCGCGCGAGGAGAAGCGATCGAAGAGCGAGGCCGACAGGACCGGCACCGGCACGCCTTCCTCGACCGCCGCCTGCACCGTCCAGCGGCCTTCGCCGGAGTCGCTTACACGGCCCGCATAGGCATCGAGCATCGGCGACTCGTGCAACGCCTGCGCCGTCAGGTCGAGCAGCCACGACGCGATCACCGACCCCCGCCGCCAGACCTCGGTCACCGCGGCCAGGTCGAGCTCGTAGCGGTAGTGATCTGGGTCGCGGAGCGGCGCGGTCTCCGCGTCCGCCTCCTCCTCGTGCAAGCCGACGTTCGCGTGCTTGAGGACACTCAGGCCCTCTGCGTACGACTGCATGATCCCGTACTCGATCCCGTTGTGGACCATCTTCACGAAGTGGCCCGCCCCGGACGGGCCGCAATGGAGCCAGCCCTGCTCCTCCGGGGCCGGATCACCGTCCCGGCCGGGCGTGCGCTCGGCCGCCTCGACGCCGGGCGCCAGGTCCGTGAAGACCGGCTGGAGGCGCGCGACCGCCTCGTCGACGCCGCCCACCATCAGGCAGTAGCCGCGATCGATGCCCCAGACGCCGCCGCTGGTGCCCACGTCGACGAGGTGGATGCCGCGCTCGCGCAGCTCTGCCGAGCGGCGCAGGTCGTCGACGTAGTACGAGTTGCCGCCGTCGACGATCGTGTCGCCGTCTTCGAGGTGCGGAGCGAGCTCCGAGACGACCGAGTCGACGGCGCTGGCGGGCACCATCAGCCAGGCGGAGCGCGGCGGGTCGAGCTGCCCTGCTAGCTCCTCGAGCGAGGACGCGGTCGACTCGGCGTGCCGGTCGAACGTCTTCATGTCGTGGCCGGCCGCGCGCAGCCGCTCCGTCATGTTCCCGCCCATGCGGCCGAGGCCGACCATTCCGAGCTGCACTAGACGTCCTCCAATCTGACGCGAACTATGCGCCGTCCGCGCTCCTCGAGCGAGGCGAGGTCGCCGGCCGCCTGGGCGCGGATCAAGCGCCGAAAGCCGAACTTGCGCCCTGGGATCGGCAGCTCGTCGCCTGGGTCGTCGACGACCTGGACGAACAGGCCGGTGTTCGGCCCGCCCTTGTGCAGCTGCCCGGTCGAGTGCAGGTAGCGCGGGCCGAAGCCGTGGGTGACGACACACCCAGTCTCCGCCCGTGCGCTCTCGACGAGGGGGTCGAGCTCGTCCTGGTGCGCCGGGTCGACGAACGCCTGAATCGCAACGTAGTCGCCCGGGCGAGCCTGCGCGAACAGCTCCTCGAGCGAGCCGCGCGGCTCGACATCGGGCTCGCCGCCGGCCGAGAGCACCTCGTTCGTGCGGTCCTTCGCCGCCTGCACGTCCGGCTGATCGAAGGGGTTGATCCCGAGCACCGAGCCGGCGACAGCGGTCGCGAACTCCCAGCGGAAGAACTCCTGCCCGAGCTCGTACGGCCCGGGTAGGCGAACCTCGGGCGCCTGCCGGTCGGGCCCTTCCGGCGGCTCGCCGGGGGCGGGGATCAGGCCCTTGCCCTGCTTCCCGGTCGACTCCGCGAGCAACTGCTCGGCCCAGAGGCCGAAACCGCCGGTGTTCGGGTTGATCGTCACCTTGTCGCGGCCTTCGAGCCAGCCGTTGCCGAGCTCGAGGCCCAGCTCGAGGCCCGGATTGCCATCCTCGAAGCGGCAGGCCTCGACGACCTCGTCCACGCGCTCGAGGAGCCGCTCGAGGTCGACGCCCATCAGCGCCGCAGGAACCACCCCGAAGACGGACAGCGCCGAGTAGCGGCCTCCGATCGTGGGCTCGCCCTCGAAGACCTCGCGGAAGCCGCGCTCCCGCGCGAGCCGGCCCAACTCCGAGCCGGGGTCGGTGATCGCGACGAAGAGCTCGCCCCGCTTGCCGGCGCGCTCCCAGAACCAGTCGAGGTGGCAGCGGGTCTCTAGCGTCGTGCCTGACTTCGAAGCCACGAGGAAGAGCGTCGCGTCGAGGTCGAGCTCCTCCGTCAGGCGCCTGATCGCGACGGGATGGGTCGTGTCGAGCACGTGGAAGGCGCTCGCGTCGAAGGTGCGCCGCAGCACCTCGGGGGCGAGGCTCGAGCCGCCCATCCCGAGCAGCACGAAGGTGTCCACCGCGCCCGGCGCGGTCAGATCTTCGACGAACTGCTCGAGCTCCCCGATGCGGCTCCGTATCCGCATGGGCTCGTCGAGCCAGCCGAGCCACTTGGCCTCGTCGTCGCCGGTCCAAACCGTCGGGTCGCGCTCCCAGATGCGCTCGACGAGCTCTGCCGGTGCGACAGTCGTCATGCCGCCTCCAGAAACGGGAGCACGAGCTCGTCGAACTCCTGCGGCCGCTCGAGGCTCGGCACGTGCGCAGTGTCGGCGATTGTCGCCTGTCGCGCGCCCGGAATCTCGCGGGCGAGCCGGTCCGCGATGGCGTGCATGTCGGACACGTCCTCATCGCCGACCACGACGAGCGTCGGGACTCGGATC
>JBKPHO010000468.1:0-2454 GCA_046729915.1 Actinomycetota bacterium
TTCACGAAGTCGAACGGCCCGAGCGTCGCCCACTGGTGCACGACCTTCGCGCCGAGCTCCTCGACGTCACGGTTGACCTCCCGTAGCCGGTCGGGGTTCGCCTTCAGTGTCTGCACGCCCTGGGCGGTCAGCGTCGTCAGCATGATGTAGGTCGGCATCGCGGCTCCTCCTCGATCGCGGACTGCCCGACTCTACTCGCGCCGCCTGGTCGAAGTAGAGCAGGGCCGCGCCCAGCACGACCACCGGCCAGAGGGCGCCTTCCGCGAGTGGCCGCGCGATCTCGGCCGCCTGGCCGCTGCCGGCGTTGATCGCGATCGCGAGCACGCGGGTGCTGAGGTAGAAGGCGATCCCGAGCGTCGCCATCCCGCCCAGCGAGTGCACGTAGTCGGCCCGTGCCAGCTCGTAGCCGCGCTTCAAGGAGGCGACCACGCCGCCGCCCTCGAGGATCGCGGCCGGCACGGCCAGCCCGACGAGCGCCAGCCAGGCGATCGCGGGAAGGATGTAGAAGACGAGCAGGACCGGGAACGGCAGGAAGACCAGCACCCCAGCCGCGAAGGCCACGAGCAGGCGGCGGCGAGGAACCGGCCCGTCGGCGACGATCACCGAGGCGCCGACGTAGCTGAGAGTGAGCAGCACGGTGCCCGGCCCCAGGCTGACGACCGCGTACACCCATCCGTGCAAGGCGCTCGTGACCGCGCTGAGGGCGCCGATCGGCACGCCGAGGGCGAGCGAGGGCCAGAAGCGGCGGCCGTAGAGCCGAATCGCCTCAGCGACCACCTGACCGATCGGCCGCGTCTCAGGCGGTAGCGGCGGCGGGAGCGGCTCCTTCGGCTTGACTGTGCCCTTCCTGGTCACGGCGGAACGGTATCGCTGAACGGAGCGCCCTAGGCTACGACGGGCTCTGCGAGCGGGGCCCTCTCGAAGACGAGCTCGCCGTCTCCTGCGTCAACGCGCACCGTGTCGCCCTCGCTGAACTCACCCTCCAGCAGCCGGAGCGCGAGCGGGTTCTCGAGCAGGCGCTGGATCGCGCGCTTGAGGGGCCGGGCGCCGTAGGTCGGGTCCCAGCCGGCCTCGGCGAGGGTCTCCTTCGCGGCGTCGGTCAGCTCCAGCCGCAGACCCCGCTCGGCGAGGCGAGCCTCGACCCGGTGGAGCTGCAGCTCGACGATCTCACCGATCTGGTCCTTCGAGAGCGGCTCGAACTCGACGATCTCGTCGATCCGGTTCAGGAACTCCGGCCGGAAGACCTCGCGCATGTCCTCGGCCGAGCGCACGTTGGAGGTCATGATCAGGACGGTGTTGCGGAAGTCGACCGTGCGGCCCTGGCCGTCGGTCAGGCGACCGTCGTCCAGGATCTGCAGCAGCACGTTGAAGACGTCCGGGTGCGCCTTCTCGATCTCGTCGAGCAGGACCACGGAGTACGGCCGTCGCCGCACCGCCTCGGTGAGCTGGCCGCCCTCGTCGTAGCCGACGTATCCCGGCGGCGCGCCGACCAGTCGCGAGACGGTGTGCTTCTCCATGTACTCGCTCATGTCGAGCCGCACGAGCGCGCGCTCGTCGTCGAACATGAACTCCGCGAGCGCGCGGGCGAGCTCGGTCTTGCCGACGCCGGTCGGGCCGAGGAAGACGAAGGAGCCAATCGGGCGGTTCGGGTCCTGCAGCCCCGAGCGCGCGCGGCGCAGCGCATTGGCGACCGCGGTGACGGCCTCGTCCTGGCCGACCACGCGCTCGTGGAGCCGCTCCTCCATATGGATGAGCTTCTCGGTCTCGCCCTCTAGCAGCCGGTCGACCGGGATTCCGGTCCAGCGCGCGACCACCGCGGCGACGTCGTCCTCGTCGACCTCCTCCTTGACCATCGGCTCGAAACCGGTCTCCGTCCCGGCCTCCCGCTCGGCCAGCTCCCGCTCGAGCGCCGGCAGCTCGCCGTAGCGGATCTCCGCCACGCGCTGGAGGTCGCCGTTGCGCTCCGCGCGCTCGGCCTCCATGCGGAGCTCGTCAATGCGGCGCGTGATCTCCTTGACCCGCTCGAGCTGCTCCTTCTCGCGCGACCAGCGCGCCGCGAGCTCGTTGCGCCGCTCCTGCGCCTCGGCGAGGTCGCGTTCCAGCGGCTCGCGGACGTCCTTGGACTCCTTGGCCATGGCCGCGAGCTCGATCTCGAGCTGCCGCACGCGGCGGTCGGCCTCGTCGAGCTCGAGCGGCGAGGAGTCGATCTCCATCCGCAGGCGCGAGGCGGACTCGTCGACGAGGTCGATCGCCTTGTCGGGGAGGAAGCGGTCGGCGATGTAGCGGTCGGAGAGCACCGCGGCCGCGACGAGCGCGGCGTCGCGGATGCGCACGCCGTGGTGCGCCTCGTAGCGCTCCTTCAGGCCGCGCAGGATCGCGATCGTGTCGGCAACCGAAGGCTGGCCCACGAAGACCGGCTGGAATCGCCGCTCCAGTGCCGCGTCCTTCTCGATG
>JBKPHO010000469.1:0-2085 GCA_046729915.1 Actinomycetota bacterium
ACTCGGCGGCCTGGACGAGGGCTATCACCACCATTGCGAGGACATCGACCTCGCCTACCGCGCCCGCATGGCCGGCTGGGAGCGCTGGTATGTCCCCGAGCCGATCGTGATCCACCACCGCACCCCGAGAGCCTGCGAGCATTCTAGCGTTCACGCCATGAGCGCTGAGCACCCGCTGCCCCCGGTCGAGCTCATGCAGCGCGTCGGCCGAGTCGACGACGCCGATGTTGCGACCGCATATGACGCGATCGGCCGCGAATCGCGCGAACGCATCGAGCGGCTGCTGCCGGACGACTGGTCGTGGGAGGGAAAGCGCGTCCTCGACTTCGGCTGCGGCGCAGGCCGGACGCTGCGGCACTTCCTCGCCGAAGCCGAGCAGGCGCAGTTCCACGGGTGCGACATCGACGCGAAGAGCATCGAATGGATGACGGACCATCTCGTCCCGCCGTTCCATGTCTTCCAGAGCCACGAGCAGCCAGGGCTGCCACGTCCGGACGGCTTCTTCGACCTCGTCTACGCCCTGTCGGTCTTCACGCACCTGACCGACCACTGGGCGGGTTGGCTGCTAGAGATCCACCGCGTGCTGAAACCGCGGGGACTCCTCTTCGCAACCTTCCTCAACGAGCCCATGTGGGCCGAGTTCGGCCGGGGCCCCTGGGACGAGGACCGGACCGGAATGCTCGTGACCAAGAAATGGAACCCGTGGGATTCCGGCGGGCCGATCGTCTTCCACTCCGAGTGGTGGATCCGCGAGCACTGGGGGCGTGCGTTCGAGGTTCTTCACCTCGAGCGGGCACAACCCGGACCCGGCGAGGCACAAGGGGCCATGTTGCTGCGACCGAGGCCGGTGGAGGTCTCGTTCGCAGCGCTCGAGCAATCCGCGGATGATCCTCGGGAGCTCGCCGCCCTGGCGACCAGCGTGGAACAGCTCCACGCGGAAGCGGCCGAGCTCTACGCCCACGTACAAGCCGTCACGGCTTCGCACCAAGAGCTGGCGGCAGAGCTCGAGCGCGTGCAGGGCCAGGTCGAGACGCTCGAGGCCGAGCTCGCGAGCATCAGCAACAGCAACAGCTGGCGGCTCACCCGTCCGCTCCGGGAAGGACTCGCCCTCCTTCGTAGAGCGAAGCGCTGACGTGTCCTTTTGTACTATGGCCCGCGTGCCCCGGGCGGCAGCCCTCCGTGTTGTGCTTGTGGGCGGGGTCGTGGGACTAGCGCTGGTGGCGACTTCGCGGATCGCGCCTGCACAGGGCAGCGCGTCCCGAAGCGTCGCGCCCTCGAAGTGCGTCACCGACAGCAGGGCGATACGCCGTGGCCGTACCATCTTCCCGGAGCTGCGAGCGCTCGGCGCCAGGGTCTGGTCGGGCAGCCTCTCGTGGGCAAGCGTTGCCCCGACACAGCCCGCCGATCCGACTTCGCCGGACGACCCTGCCTACAACTGGCCGGAGAGCCTCGAGCGCGAGCTCTCGGCCACGCGGAAGAACAGGATCGAGCCCGTCCTCAACGTCAGCGGCTTCCCCTCGTGGTCGAACGGCGGCCGCGAAACACAGTGGGCGCCAACGCGCCCCCAGGACTTCGCAGACTTCATGGCCGCCGCCGTCGCGAAGTACCCACAGGTGCGGCGGTGGATCATCGTCTCCGAGCCCGGAAGCTTCTACAACTTCCGGCCTCAGGGCGGCAACGGACGGACCGCGCCGCACCTCTACGCTCGACTTCTCGACGCCGCCTACGGAGCCATGCACCGCGTCCGCAAGAACGTCGTCGTGATCGGCGGCGGAGTTCACCCGTACGGCCTGAACGACAAGTACACGACCGCGCCGGACACGTTCATCGCCAACATGGTCCTGCCGAACGGCAAACGCCCGAGGCTCGACCTGTTCGCGGTCAACCCGTACACCGAGCGGCCGCTCGACCTGAAGCTCCCGAAGCGTGCGCTCCGCGTCGACCTCGACGACCTCGACTGGCTGAAGGGCAGGCTCGACCGCCTCTGGCCGCGCCGCCATCTGAAGATCTTCGTCGACGAGTTCGGCTGGAACACCGAGCACGAGGCCCGTGGCTGGCTCTACTACGTCTCTCGCAAGAAGCAGG
>JBKPHO010000470.1:0-11500 GCA_046729915.1 Actinomycetota bacterium
ATGCTCGTGGCGATGAAGGCGCCGAGGTTCCCCTTCGGATCCTTGTAGGCCACGAGCGCCCCGACCCCGAGCGCGAGCGCGAGCCCCGCCGCTGCCAGGGAACGGTCGCGGAGCAAGCCCACCAGGAAGACCGCCGCGCAGCCCGCCAGGAAGGTCACGAAGGCATACGGAGTCACCCGGGGGTCGACGAACGTCGTCAGGACGACCGCCCCGCCGACCGCCACCGGAGCGCCGAAGGGAAAACGCCGGCGGGCGAACAGCGGCGAGAGGATCGCGACGATCGCCAGGACGTCGAACAACAGGGGGCCGGTCGGCCCGTCCGTCCGGCCCTGCCCGGCGACGACACCGGCCAGACCCACGCCGATGCCCGCGAGCACCAGGGCATCGAACCAGTACCGGCGGGCAAGCCGGAGAAGCGTCTTCACGTCCTGAAGGTACTCCAGAGACGGGCGGATCGCCTCGGCTCCAGGAACGACTCGGGCTCCCCCGTAGGGAGGAGACGGCGCCCCAGAAGACCGTCCCTCATCGGGAGCGCAATTCCACCTTCGGGCCGATGGCGGGCGGAGCGTCGCGGCCTAGGGTCGATCACAGCCCGACTGCAGCGAGACAGGAGGAGAAATGAGCCCCCACGAACGAGTGAACGGACGAGCCCGGGAGTCCCAGGGGTTCGTCGTCGAGACGGCAGGGCTGACCAAGCGCTTCGGCGACCGCGTCGCCGTCGCAGACGTCGACCTGCGCATTCCCCGCGGGTCGGCCTTCGGCTATCTGGGCCCGAACGGGGCCGGCAAGACGACGCTGATCCGGATGCTGCTCGGCCTGACCGACGCGTCCGCCGGCACGATGCACCTGCTGGGACGACCCGTGCCGGCCCGGCGTGCAGAGGCTCTCGCGCGCGTGGGCGCGCTCGTCGAAGAGCCGCGCTTCCACGGGTTCCTGACCGGTCGCGAAAACCTCGAGATCATCGCGGCCGCACGCGAGCCCGAGGCGCACGCGCGCATCGACGGCGCGCTTGCCCGCGCCGGTCTGGCCCATCGTGCCGACGAACGCGTGAAGCGTTACTCGCTCGGCATGCGCCAACGGCTGGGTGTCGCCCGCAGCCTGCTCGGCGACCCCGAGCTGCTGATCTTGGACGAGCCGACCAACGGCCTCGACCCGGCCGGAATCCACGAGTTCCGCGCCATGATCCGCGGCTTCGTCGCCGAGGGGCGAACGGTGCTCCTCTCGTCGCACCTGCTCAGCGAGGTCGAGAACATCTGCGACGAGGTCGCCATCGTCGACCGCGGCCGGGTGGTCATGCAGGGGCCGATCGCCGACCTGGCCCGAGGGGGACAGCAGTCGGTTCTCGTCGCGACAAGTGACGATGCACGCGCGCTCGCGATCGTGTCCGGGCAGCGGGCGGTCGATTCGGCGACACCCGGCCCGGACGGGATTCACATCAGCCTTGCCAAGGACGTCGAAGCCCAAGCGGCGGGGGACGAGATCAGCCGCAGTGTCGTCCTCGCAGGGCTTGCAATCCGTCGCTTCGAGCCGGTACAGGCCTCGCTCGAGCAGCGGTTCCTGGAGATCACATCGCGATTGGAGGAAGCAGCATGAACACGTCTATCGTCACAGCGGAGCTGCCGCGCGGGCGTTGGAACACTCGCCGGTCGCCGAGACTCGTGCGGGCAGAGCTACTCAAGGTGCGCAAGCGCCGCGGCCTGCTCGCCGCCACCCTTGCACTCACGATCCTCCCGATGATCGTCGCCTACGTGATCCTTGCCATCCTGCACGGAGTCGACCCGGCAAAGCACGGCCCGGCGGGCGGCGCCCATAACTTCGCGGACTCGCTCAACTTCCTCGGAGCGCTGACCATCGTGGCAGGCATCCTCGTCGGAGCCACAGTCGGCACCGGCGACCTGGGCGCGGGCGTGTTCCGGGAGCTGGTCGTTACCGGACGGTCACGCCTCGCGCTCTTCGCGGCACGCGTGCCGGCCGGGCTCGCGTTCCTTCTCGTCCCCCTCGGCATCGCGTTCGCCGTTACGGCGTCGGCCGCGACCCTGCTTGCCGGGCCTCTCGACCCGCCGTCCGGACGGCTGGTGCTCCACTCGGCGGGCTGGCTCGGGCTTCTGGCGGCGCTGAGCTTCGTCATCGCACTCGGCGTCTCGTCGCTCATCTCCTCGCGAGGGACGTCGATCGGCCTTCTGCTCGGCTGGCTCCTTGTCGCCATGCCCCTCTTGAAGCAGATCGACGCGCTGGGCGTGTTCCGCGAGGCACTGAGCGGCGCGGCCACCGAGCGCCTGGAACCGGCCGCGGTGCTCGGCGAGGGCGCCCACGTGCCGATGTCGCTGACGGCGGCCGTGCTCGTCATCGCGGCCTGGACGATCGTGCCGCTCGCCGCCGGCGCGTGGCGGACCATGACCCGAGATGCATGAAAGGACAGGTATGAGCGCGCAGAAACCGATCGGCATTCTCGGGATCCTCGTCCTCGTGCTTCTCGCCGCCGCCCTGGCGGCGGGATGCGGGGTCGGAAAGGCCTCAAACGAAGAGAAGATCAGCAAGACGGCAACCACCTATCTCAGAGCGCTCGCCGGCGGCGACACCGCCAAGGCTTGCCTCCAGCTCACCCGCCACGCGAGAGGCGAACGGTGCGAGCAGGCGCTGAAGCAGCGCCTGTCCCGGCTCGGTTCGGACGCGTTGAGGAAGGCAGCCGACGGATCGATGGACATCGACGTGAACGGCAACCGCGCAACGGCGAGCTGGTCCGAACCGCAACCCGCCCACTTCGTGCTCGTCAAGGTGGGCGCCGAATGGCGAGTCGACTCGGGCTACACGCTGGGCTAGCGACCCTCTTTGACGAGCTAGAGTCCCGGTTCGGTCGTCAGTCCTCGCCGCCGAGGAGCCCGTAGGGTGGGCAAATTCGGACATGTCGGAGACCGTGTGGGGTGCCAAAATTCGGTGCCCACTACGAGAAATCAGCGATTTGCGGGCAGGACGCTAATTTTGGCACCCCACACGTGATTGCGGCGACTCTCGTCTAGGCACGCAACGGTCTAGCCTCCCGTCCTACAGGAACCCGTGGTCGGTCTGCCGATGGCGTCTGGCTGCCTCGCAGTGGCTGGAGAGGCGCCGAGGGTCCAGCTCCGCAGCCGATCCGCGACCGGACGCGCTGGCCACATGAGAGAACTGAGGTTGAAGCGCCTATGACAATCCGCGTTGCCACTGGGCAATCAGTGACAAGCCGATAGCGCCGAAGAGCGAGCAACCGATCACTCACGCCGCCGATGCCGGCCTGGAAGCGACCCGGGGCAGCTGGCCAACTCGACAACACCGCAAAAGGTCGGCACCGTTAGAAACCGATCTCTTCCTTCGCCCGTAGCCAGTCCCGTGAGGGGGGAACAGCGTGCAGATCGGGCGGACACACGTCACTCAGCGCGCAAGGAGGTGTGCGATGGGTAAGCGGAGGTTCTCTCCGGTCTGGATGGCTCTTGTGAGCCTGGCGGCCGGCGTAGCATTTCTGGTTGCTGCCCCGAGTTCCGGGGCGACCGCATCGGAGCAGCTCGTCTTCAGCAACAGCGCCACAGGGAGCCCGGTCAACTTCTGGATCTGGTGCGAGGCCGAGTCTGACAACGGCTACGCGGGCGAGTGCAACGGTTCCATGTACTTCTACAGCCTGGGCATCCGTGCGCAGCACGTGATCGACTTCTCCGAGACCTCGATCACGGAACTGGCCGAAGACCAGTATCAGATCCGCGTCATCTCTTCCCGTGACAACGGCGCCACCATCGACTGCACACTCACGAACGAGACGCTTCCGGTCCAGCCGGGCCCGAACAACGACATCTTGGTCTCGTGCACGCACCCCAACCTGACCGTGACGGCGCCCGGTTCAGTCGTGAACGTCACCGGCTAAACCCCGCTCCTAGGCATCCAGCGCATCCCGAGCCCCGGAGCCCAGCTCCGGGGCTCCCCGGCTGCATGCACGAGCCGGTTTCCTCAGAGCTTGGTACTAGTAACCGCCGCCACCACCGCCGCCGCCCGAACCGCCGGTGTAGAGGACGATGAGGACGATGCCGACGACGATCGCGACGGCCACGAGCGTTAGCACCAGCCAGCGGGTGCGACTCCAGCCGCCGATTCCCTGTCTTTGGGTCTGCCGTTCCTGATAAGCCACGGGATCACCTCCCTCCCTTCGTGCCCTGCCGGCACGAGTGGCGTGCCCATGGGCTTACCCCCTTCGACCCACCTCACACGCGGAAGGAGAAGGAAGCGCCTCCGCCCGCGTACGTGCTGAGAAGTCGGGCTGACGAGCGGCTTCTAGAGGCACGACGATCCGGCGTCTCCGCATCGGTGCATCGAAACGGTCGGCGGGTATCGATCAGGAGGTCCAGCGCGCAGAGCCGACGGCGCTCAGACGTCCAAAACAACCCGCGCGTAGCAGCGGCCCGCCTCCTCGCCAAAGGCGAGGTCGTGGCGCGTCACGGCCTTGACGAGCGGCCGTGGGTTGCCGAGGTACCCGCACACGGCCGCCTCGAGCCGCTGTCCCTCCAGTTCGAGTTCGACCAGCGACTCGGGAACGAAGCCTTCGGCATCGGCGAGGTAGACGAGCTCGTCGAGCCAGGCCGCGAGCAGCCCGGCTCGGTCGGGCGCTTCCAGCTCGAGCGTGCGTAGCTCCGGCGGGCCGGTGCCGTCGTCTTCGAGCAGCTCGGCAAGCGCGGAAAGGGCATTGGCGAACACCGCCTGCTCGTCGGGCGCGTCGATCTCGAGCTGGAGCTCCGCCGTGTGTTCGGTCCAGCGGTACACCGGCAGAAGCATGCCCGCGCGGCCGCGTTTGTTGGCGTGGCTGCGCGGCTACCGTGCAAGGTGGGACGCGATGAGCGAGGCGCGGCGGATCGGCGAAGTGCTGTGGGAGATCCCCGCGGACGCGCGCCCGGAAATGCGCGTGCCGGCGCGCGTGTTCGCCGACGACGAGCTGTTCGAGGCAATCGAGCGCGACGGCTCTCTCGACCAGACCGAGAACGTCGCCACGCTGCCCGGGATCGTCGAGGCGGCGCTGGCGATGCCGGATGCCCACCAGGGCTACGGCTTCCCCGTCGGCGGCGTGGCCGCGAGCGAGCTCCCGGACGGCGTCGTCTCGCCGGGAGGCGTCGGCTACGACATCAACTGCGGCGTGCGCCTGCTCGCGCTTCCGCTGACGGAGGGCGAGCTTGGGAAGCAGCGGGAACCGCTCGTGCACGAGATCTCGCGGGCGGTGCCCGCCGGCGCCGGAAAGAGGTCGCGTCGCGCCGGAGACCTCGACGCGGTGCTGCGCGAGGGCCCGCGCGCGCTCGACGCCTCGGCAGACGACGTGGAGCGGACGGAGTCGGAGGGATGCCTGCCGGGTGCCGACGCCGCAGCCGTGTCCGACCGCGCCCGCCAGCGCGGAGAGGGCCAGCTCGGGACGATGGGCTCGGGCAACCACTTCGTGGAGCTGCAACGGGTCGCGCGCATCGTCGACGGCCCCGCCGCGGAGACGTACGGGCTGCGCGAGGGCCAGGCGACGGTGCTGATCCACTCGGGCTCGCGCGGGCTCGGCCACCAGGTCTGCACCGACTACGTGAAGCAGATGGAGGGTGCCATGCGCCGCTACGGGATCGAGCTGCCCGACCGGCAGCTCGCCTGCGCCCCCGCCTCCTCGCCCGAGGGGCGCGCGTACATCGCGGCGAGGGCCGCCGCCGCCAACTTCGCCTGGGCGACCCGGCAGGCGATCGCCGACGCCGTCCGCGGCGCGATCGGCCGCGTCCTGGGGCGCGCCGCCGCCGACGGCACGCGCCAGGTCTACGACGTCGCCCACAACGTGGCCAAGATCGAGCGCTATGACGGGCGCGCGCTGCTCGTCCACCGCAAGGGCGCGACCCGCGCCTTCCCCGCCGGCTCGACAGAGATTCCCGAGCCCTACCGCGACGTCGGCCAGCCGGTGTTCATTCCCGGCAGCATGGGCACCGCCAGCTTCGTCCTCGCCGGTGAGCCCGGCTCCCTGCAACTCGCGTTCGGCACCACCTGTCACGGCGCCGGCCGCACCCTCTCGCGAACCGCCGCGCGTAAGCGGATCGGCGGGCAGGAGCTGCGCCGCCAGCTCGAGGCGCAGGGGATCGTCGTGCGCTGCCCCTCACCGAGAGGGCTCGCCGAGGAGGCGCCGTTCGCATACAAGGAGGTCGAGCGCGTCGTCGACGTCGTCGCGCGCGCCGGACTCGCCCGCCCGGTGGTCAAGCTCGCCCCGCTCGGCGTCGTCAAGGGCTGAGGCTGCAGACGTGAACAAAGAGATCGAGCTCCGGCGGCACACCGACGCCGACGAAGACGTCCTCACCGCCGAGGGGGTGACGGCAGCGCTGGAGATCGGCGCTCGCCTGCGGGGCGGCTACCAGCTCGCCGTCTCGACCGGCGCCCAGCGTGCGACGCAGACCCTCGCCTGCTTCCTCGCCGGGCTCGGCCGGCAAGTGTCGGGCGGGGTCCTGGTCGAGCCGGGGCTGCGCTCGCAGATCGAGGACCGCTGGCGCGCCGCCTACCAAAAGGCGGGAAGCGGCGAGCTCAGAGCGCTACGCGAGGCGGACCCCGAGCTCGTCGCAGAAGACTCGGAGCGGCTCGGCGCCGCGCTCCGCCGCGTCATCGACGCACTGCCCGACGGCGGCCGCGCCCTCGTTGTCGCCCACAGCCCCACCAACGAGGCCGCGGTCCTCGGCCTCACCGGGGAGATCGTGGCGCCCCTCGCGAAGGGCTCCGGCGTCCGCGTCGTGGCCGGCGACGAGGACTATGCCGTCAAACCCATCGAGTAAGTCCAGCAGCCCGATGGCGCAGGTCGAGACGCACACCCTCGAGGACGCGGGCGGGATCCCCAACTCCCAGCGGCCGGTACTCCTCTACCACGACGTCCAAGGCGCCCGCGAGCCGGACGAGTGCGAGGAGCTGTTCGCGCGTAACGGCTGGCTCGGCGCCTGGCTGGACGGGATCTATCCGTTCCACCACTTCCACTCGACCGCGCACGAGGTGCTCGGCATCGTCGCCGGCACCGTCGCCGTCGTTCTCGGCGGCCAGACCGGACGCCGCTTCCAGGTGCGCCGCGGCGACGTCCTCGTCCTGCCGGCCGGAACCGGGCACTGCAACGCCGGGTCGAGCAACGACCTGCTCGTCGTGGGCGCCTACCCCAACGCGATGCGCTGGGACCTGCGTCGCGGCGACCCGGCCGAGCGGGACGAGGTCCTCGCCACCATCGCCGCCGTGCCGCTGCCCGATAGCGACCCGGTCGACGGACAGGACGGCCCACTGACCGAGATCTGGCGCCCGCTGTCCTGAGCTCGGGCGGAGCGTCTCCGTTTCCTGCGTCCCGGCCTCGGAGACCACTTGCTGATGAGGGAGGAGCGAAACATCCTGCTCGTCTTGCTGGACGGTGTCGGATCGCCGGCGGTTCGCCGGGCCGTTCGACGGCGCCTGGACGAGGCGGCGCCCGTGCACGTGGTCGCGCCGACCCGTGTCGGCATGCTCGACTGGCTCGCGACCGACGAGGACGCAGCCCGGGCGACGGCGGAGGTGCAGGCGCTCGAGGCCGAGTGGGCATTGGCAGGCGATGCCGACGTGGAGGGCGAGGCGGGCGACGTCGACCCGGTGCTCGCGGTCGAAGACGCGCTGCGGCACTTCGATGCCGACGAGATCGTGCTGGTCGGAGGAGCGAGCGAAAACGGCGGCCTCGAGGAGGCGCTCGAGCGGCTCGACCGCCCGGTCAGCCGGGTGGACGATGACGCGCCGGTGCGCGAGCGAAGCTCGCTACGGGAGTTCGGGCGTGCGATCAGGGGCGGGCGAAGCAAGGCGACGCCGTTCGTCTTCTTCGCCGGCGTCAATCTTGCGCTGTTCATGCTGGCCGCGGCGATCAGCCTGATTGTGCTCCTCGTCCTCTGGCTGCGCTGAGCCTCGCGCCCCCAGCGGCTTGCGTTGCTCGAAAGGCACTCGGGGGTAGAGGAAGAAGGATCGCTCGAGGAAGGGAGGTAGGCGATGGCAAAGAGCGTGCGAGATGTGATGACGCCGGGCGTGCAGACGGTGAGCGCTTCGCAGTCGCTTGCGGAGGCAGCGGAGGTAATGAAGGGCGAGGACGTCGGCTCGGTGCCCGTGGTCGAGGAGGGCCGCTTGGCCGGGATCGTGACCGATCGCGACATCGTGACCTGGGCCGTGGCCGAACGGCGCGATCCGCAGACAGTCAAGGTCGACGAGGTCGCCTCACGGGAACTGGTGACCGTCGAGCCCGACCAGGACCTGGACGAGGCGCTGGCGCTGATGGCACGTCACCAGGTGCGGCGGCTGCCGGTCGTCGAGGAAGGACAGCTGGTCGGCATGCTCGCCCAGGCCGACGTCGCGCTCGAGGCGAAGGAGAAGCAGGTCGGCGAGACGGTGGAGGAGATCTCAAAGCCGACCTCGACGGAGCGGGAGTAGCGGCGTGGCCACCTGCGAGGTCTGCGGCAACGAGTACGACAAGATGTTCGAGGTTCGTCGCGGAGGCGAGACGCACGTGTTCGACAGCTTCGAGTGCGCGATCCACGCGCTGGCGCCCGTCTGCGAGCACTGCGGCTGCCGGGTGATCGGCCACGGGGTCGAAGCGGACGGCCGCATCTTCTGCTGCGCCCACTGCGCCGCGCAGGCCGGCCTCGCCGGGCTCGCCGATCGGACCTGACCGGGGCCTAAGCCGGACGCGAACTAGGCGGCCGCCCTGTCGCAGCGCCCGCGCCCTGACGAGCCAAACGAGGGCGGTTAGCCGATGGTGAGCTTGAGACCGTCGTGCGCTATGTGCGCCTCGATTCCGTGCTCGGAGCCGAGAGCGCGGACCGCGGCGGCAACCGTGCGAGCGTCGCCTCTGACGATCTCGGAGCCGCAGTGCGTGAATACGGCGCGCCGGACGCCCGCAGAGGCGCACCATTCGAGCTGCGCCCGGATCGAGGCGTGGCCGATCGCCCGACCGTCTCTGAGCCTGACGATCGAGCGCCGCACCGACGCACCGTCGCCGACGTAGAGGTCGAGCCGGGCAAGCGCCTCCTGCTCGTCGACGATCGAGAGGAGATCGGGCGCGTAAAAGATCGCTGGGTGGCCGGCGCTGACGCGGTTTCCGATTGCCGGCGCTCGCAACGAGTGCTCGACGGGAAAGGCCTCGAACTCGATCCCCAGCACTGTCAGCGGCCGGCGCGGCTCGACGACGGCGCGCTCGGTGAGCGGATACCGCTCGATCGCACTCCAGGTCTCCGCCGTCGCGTACACCGGACAGGGCGCACCCTCTCGGAGCCCCGCCGCATGGTCGGGGTGCGCGTGCGTGAGCACGATCGCAGCCGGCGACAGGCCAGCAATGGCGTTGATCCAGTCGAGACCGCAGTCCACCATCACCTCGCGGCGGCGGTAGCCGACGAGCAAGGAGCTGTGGCGCCGATGCCGGCGCGCTCGCGCCTCGATCTCGCCCCGCGTCCCGAGAAAGCGAAGCCTCACCGCCCTCGATCACCTCCGCTGTCCGCAACGCCGGCGGGGCTCAGCCGCGGCCAACGTTCCCGCATCTCACGTTCCCGTGCGCAGGACGCGCACTTCGCCGCCGAGCGCGAGCGAGACCTCCCCCGCCCGCGACGAGCCCCGCCACTCCTCGACCGCGGCGGCGAGCGTCGCGAGCCCGGGACACTCGTCGCCGTCGAGATCGATCGCGAGGCTGCGCTCGTCGACGATGCGCGACTGGGCGCAGTAGCCGCGCAAGAAGCTCGCCAGTTGCGGGCACTGCGAACCGCTCTCGACGGTGATGAGCAACTCCCTCATTCGGCATTCGAATCCTGCTTTGCTTGCTTCAGCGACACGCCCACCCGCTCGAGCTGCGCTGACATCCGCTAGTGGTCGAGCTCCAGGATGCGGGCGACGCTGTGGGCGATCGCGTGGACCGTCGGCGCCCCGCCTTCTGCCCGCATCGCTCGCACGAGCTCCCCCTCCAGCTCCGATCGCAGCTCGTGCTTCGCGAGGCCGAAGACCGCGTAGCTCTGCTCTGTGTCCATGACGGCAACCCTCCTCGTCTGCCTGCTCGTCGCTTACCCGGGCGCTTGCCCGCTGGACCACTAGTGCACGAGCAGCACGTCCCGTTCGGAGCGCCGCGCCACCGCCTCGTCAACCGGCCGGCCGAGTAGGCGGTCGAGGAAACCGTGTTGGCGGCTGCCGACGACGATCAGGTCGGCGTCGCGCTGGTCGGCGACCTCGAGCAGCGGCTCGACCGGCTCGCCCAGCTCGATCACGTACTCCGTCTCGACCTTGCGGCTCGCGAGCGACTTGCGCGCTCGCTCGAGCTGCCGTCGCGCGAGCTCCTCCGGGTTCGGCGGCGCGGCACGGGTTCCGGCAGCGGCACCGTTCCGCCCGGGGCAACCGGACCGGCGACCGCCGCCGGACCGAGCTCCGCCGTCGGCTCGAGCGCGGAGAGCGGCGCCGGAGCATACGCCGGCCCGCTCACGCTCACGACAATGAGCCGCACGGAGGAGGCTTCGGCGATCTCGGCCGCGCGCCGAAGCGCCCGCTCCGCCGCATCCGATCCGTCATAGCCGACGACGATTGTCTTCATCGGCAGTCACCGATCTAGTGCCGTGCCCGGCGTTGCTCTTTCTCGCCGACGCCGCGTAGGTGCTTCTTCTCGGGCATGCGAAACCTTCGGTGCTGCGATCAGCGGCCCTTACGGATCGCCTTGATCAGATCCCACTTGCCCATCTTCGAGCGACCCGGGATGTTCTTGTCCTTGGCGATCTCGTACAGCTGCTGGCGGTTGCGATCCTCGAGCGCGCGGCCGGCCTGGCCCTCGCGTTGACGACCGCGGGCCGCCTCCTTGCCGAGCTCGCTGCGCGTGCTCTTCGGAAGCCGCGCGATCGTGCGCTTCCGCCTCGCCGCCTCTCGTGCCTTCTTCACGTTTCGCTTCGCTGCCTGAATCTGGCGTGCAGAGGCCATTCCATTCACCTCCATCTGTTGCTGTAAGGCTTGTACCCGTGCGGGGCGGGTGCTATTCGTTCGGCTAGCCGCGCTCGTACGTGCCCACGAGCTCGGCGGTCGTCAGCCACATGGCCCTGGATCGCCTGTTCCAGCTCGGCCTTCGCCGCGCCGGTGGGAAGCGCGGGCTCCGCGTCGAGGGCGTAGAGGCGGAAGACGTAGCGATGGCGACCGCGGCCCGGAGGCGGGCAGGGACCGCGGTAGCCCGTCGTGCCGAACTCGTTCTGTCCCTCGTACGGAGCCGGCTCGCCCGTGCGCCGCGCGATCCGCCTCGGTGCCGAGGAACGGTCGCGGAGACCGTTCCGTCCCTCGTCGCGATAGCGGGCCAGCCACTTGGCTGGCGTGCGCTCGCTCACTCCCGCCGCCTCAGCCGCGGCGGCGATCGTCCAGCGCTGCTCGAGCACCCGCGCGACGATCAACAAACGCGAGTGCAAACAGGTGCGAGCGTTACCGTGAAGCTTCATCTGGGTCCTCCTCTGGAGCTGGGGGCGTCGACAACCACCAGCCTCCAGGG
>JBKPHO010000471.1:0-4317 GCA_046729915.1 Actinomycetota bacterium
GCCGACCACCTCTCGCCGGAGATGAACTGCACCTCGACCAAGCTCTTCTTCGCACCGCGGCCGCGCGGCCTCTACGACCCGAAGCTGGGGCCGGACAAGGGCGTCGCGGTGCGGGCGATCCACAACCGGCCGAAATGGAACTCGGAGCACCCCTCGATCGCCGACAACTTCGGCTCGGCCTCGACGCTGCTCTACTCCTACCGCGACTTCGAGCTCGCCGACACCGTCCTCTACTCCGGCTGCAACGCCTACGAGACCGGCACCGTCTTCTACAACCGCGTCTTCGCCAAGCCGAGCAAGAAGGTGGTGATCGACCCGCGCAAGACCGTCTCGGCACAGAACGCCGAGGACTTGGGCGGCGTCCACCTGCAGCTGAAGCCGAACACCGACGTCGTCCTGGTCAACTCGCTGATGAACGTGATCCTGAGCGAGAATCTCCACGACCCGGCCTACATCGATGCCCGCGTCGACAAGGCGAGCTTCGACCGGCTGAAGGCGGTCGTCAGCCAGGACAAGTACCGGCCGGAGAACACCGAAGCGGTGACAGGCGTGCCGGCGGCGACGGTGCGCACGGCGGCCCGCCTGCTCGGCAAGCCGCACAAGAGCTCGATCCTGTTCGAGAAGGGGCTGATCTGGTCGGGGACGCAGAACGCGGCGGTGATGAACACCTACGCGAACCTCGCCCTGCTGCTCGGCTCGGTCGGGCGGCCGGGGCAGGTATTCGGCCGCCAGGGAGGGCACCAGTCGGCCTACATGTACGACTTCGACTGGCCGCACCCGCAGGCGGACGGTGACGCGCGCCGCAACCTTTGGCAGGAGCTCGAGAAGGGCACGATCGACCTGCTGATCGTCGGGATCGCCAACCCGATCCGGATGCAGCAGCAGTCGACCCAGCTCCGCCAGTTCATCGAGAAGGTGCCGTTCGTGGTCGACATCAACATCCGCCCCTCCGACATCACCGCGGTCGCCGACGTCGTGCTCCCCTCGGCGGCCTGGGGCGAGTACACCTACACGCGCGAAAACCTCGAGCGGCGCCTGCGTGTCAACCAGCGCTTCTACGACCTGCCGGGCGAGGCGAGGGCGGAGTACCTGATCTTCGCCGACATCGGCAAGAAGATCGCCGCCAAGTACGGGATCCTCGACGCCAAGGAGTGGCAGTTCTCGAGCTGGGAGGACGTCTTCAACGCGATGCGGGTGACCAAGGAGGGGAAGGCGATCGGGCTCGACAAAGTCACACCGAAGGAGCTCGCCTCGCTCGGCACCAATGGGATCCAGGAGCCGATCACGCGCAAGGGCAAGACGCTCACCGGCACCGAGCGGATCTACGCTGACAAGTTCGCGACGCCGGACGGCAAGGCGGTCTTCGTCCCGCACGACTACAGCTGGACGGCGGGCGACCCGCTCGCCTTCCTGCCCGAGCAGGTGAAGCCGAACGCCCAGTACCCGCTCTTCGTGACCACCGTCCGCTACCAGACGATCTGGCAGTCGGGCTACACCTACCGCTGGCTGAAGGTGCAGCCGGGGCGGAGCGTCCCGTTCATGGAGTTCATGGTGCACCCCAAGGACGCGGCCGCGGCCGGGCTGAAGGACGGCGACTGGGCCGAGCTCTCGAACCAGTACTCGAAGACGCAGGGCGTCGTCAACGTGACCGACGAGGTGCAGCCGGGCCTCGTCTCGGCCCTGTTCGGCTGGCAGGCGCCGAGCGACGACAACCCCAACGGCGTGCCCGCCTACTACGCGAACAACCTAATCGGGGGCGGCCCGCTGCAGCAGAAGTCAAACGGCGCCTTCTATAAAAACAGCCGCGCCGCGCTGCGCAAGCTGGACAAGCCGCCGCGGACGGCCGAGAACACGCCCGGCCTCTCCGAGAAGGACCGCTACGGCCATGTGAAGGCGCCCGGCGTCGACGGCAACCCGCAGTCGACGGCGAAGAACTTCACCTCGGTCACGCTGCCGTGAGCGAAGCCCTCCTTCTGCCCTCGCCGACGCCAGGCGCGCCGGCGAGGGCGCCCCTCCTCGACGGCTGGGGGCGACACATCAAGAGCCTGCGCGTCTCCGTCACGGACAAGTGCAACTTCCGCTGCCGCTACTGCATGCCCGCGGAGGGGCTCGAGTGGCTGAAACGCGACGAGATCCTCAGCTTCGAGGAGATCCAGCGGCTCGTCCAGCTGATGGCGAGCCTCGGCGTCAACGAGATCCGGCTCACCGGCGGGGAGCCGCTCGTCCGCCGCGACCTGCCTGAGCTAGTGCGAATGCTCGCACAGACACCCGGCGTCGACGACCTCTCAGTCACGACGAACGGCGTGCTGCTCGACCGGCTCGCCGGCCCGCTCGTTGCCGCTGGCCTGCGCCGCATCAACGTCTCGCTCGACTCGCTCAGTCACGTCCGCTTCGCCGAAATCACCCGCCGCGACGCGCTCGACCGCGTCTTGGCGGGGTTGGAGGAGGCGGAGTGTTATCCCCAGCTGCGCCCAATCAAGATCAACTGCGTCGCGATCAAGGGCTTCACCGAACTCGAGGTACCGGCGCTCGCCGAGCTGGCGCGGCGCAAGCCGTACGTGGTCCGGTTCATCGAGTTCATGCCGCTCGATGCCGACGAGAGCTGGCGCAAGGAGGACGTCCTCACCGGCGCCGAGATCCGCGCAATCGTCGAAGCGAAGGTCGGCACGCTGGTCGAGATCCCGGCGAAGCCCTCCTCGACGGCACGCCGTTTCCGCTTCGGAGACGGCGTCGGCGAGCTCGGCTTCGTCAACCCCGTCTCCGAGCCCTTCTGCTCTTCGTGCGATCGCATTCGCATGACAGCCGACGGGCAGCTCCGCACGTGTCTCTTCTCGCGCCGCGAGTGGGACCTGAAGACGCCGCTTCGCGAGGACGCCTCCGAGACCGAGCTCGAGGCGCTCCTCCGCTGGGCGGTCGCGCACAAGGAACTGAAGCACAAGATCAACGACCCCGGCTTCGTCCGCGCCAGCCGCTCGATGAGCCAGATCGGCGGGTAGCCAATGGACGAATGGCTGGCCGGGGCGCGCAACGCGCTCGGCCAAGCGGCGCACGTTCCCACCTCAGCCCCCGAGCTGCCGGACGCCGCCGTCGCGACGCTCCTCGACCTCGCCGCGCTCGCCGCCCACGAGAGCGGCGAGCGAACGAATGCGCCGCTTCTCTGTTACCTGCTGGGCAGGGCAGAGCGCGGAGTCGACCTCGACACTCTCGCGGCCGCGGTGCGAGACACGGGCTGAGAGTTGGCTCACGCAAGGGGTTGCAGAGAACGCGCTCGGCTAGACTCGCCGCCGTGGAAAAGCCAAGCCCCGCTCAGATCGGGCATCCGCTTAAGGTGGTCCAGCCGCGTGCGCAGCTCGCCGAGCCCCGAATCGTTAGCGAGACCCGCAACCTAACGGTCGAAGCGTTCCGCGCCCTCGCCGACCCGGTCCGGCTCGAGCTCCTCGCTCGCGTCGCCGCCTACGGCCCCATCTGCGTCTGCCACCTTGAGGAGCAACTGCCTTACAGCCAGTCGCGGATCTCAAAACACCTAGGTGCGCTGCGACGTGCGGGCCTCGTGTCATCCCGACGCGAAGGGACCTGGGTCTACTACGAGACCAGCGAGCAGATGCTCGCCGCCGCCCTGGAGTTCCTCGACCAGCTCGCGGCCTCGCTGCGGACGCCGCACGAAGCCGACCTCTGCGAAGAGCCCTAGGAAGCGACCAACCCGCGCGCCCGCGCGGTCGTCCCGTGGCTCTGGCTTGACGGCGGCGGCCGACGCGTATCAGCGTCGCCGTGTCAAGTCCTGTGGGCCTTCGGGTTCGCAAGACTTGGCATTTGTGGAGCGAGGAGATCGACCCCTCCACCGTTGGCCAATCGTCACCGCGGGCTCAAGTCGTGATGACAGGGTGATGACACAAGGGTCAGTCGAAGACGAAAAATTGGAGTAGGTAACGCGCACTCTCTGAGCGGCTACTCACGCTTGAGCGTGATTGCCTGAACAGGTGTAGGAGGTTCACGCGCAAGGCCGTCACGCGATCGGCATGTAGCGCCGTTCGGCCTTGACAAATCGACGCCGGTCGATACATTTACGGGTGTCGATATGAGTTGGCAGAGACTGCACTTCGTGCGGTGGGAGGCTCGGGCCTGATGGCCGCGGTCGAGGCGCCGATCGCCTGTTGCGCGCCGCTTGCCGCGCCCTTGCTCGACGAGGCCGAGGCGGCCGCGACGGCGGACCTGTTCAAGGCGCTCGCCGATCCGGCCCGCGTGCGGATCGTGAACGCGCTCGCGACGGCGGACGAACCGGTGTGCGCCTGCGAGTTCGAGCCGGCGCTCGGGTTGTCG
>JBKPHO010000472.1:0-2521 GCA_046729915.1 Actinomycetota bacterium
GCGGCCGAGATCGTCGAGCGGCTCACGACGCCGATCCTCGAGGACCTGCCCTTCCAGGAGGGCGACCAGGTCCTCGCCTTCGTCAACAGCATGGGCGGGACGCCGCTGATCGAGCTCTACGTCGCCTACAACGACCTGAACAGGTTCCTCGGCGATCGTGGGATCACGATCACGCGCAACCTGATCGGGCCTTACATCACGTCGCTGGAGATGGCGGGTTGCTCGATCACCCTGCTGAAGCTGGACGACGAGTTGACTCGACTCTGGGATGCTCCGGTTAAAACGGCCGGGCTCAGATGGGCGGCGTAGGCGGACGGTGGCAGGCGTGGCCGCGGTCGACAGCGCCTCGGAGCACGATCGGATGAGCGTTGCCTACGACGACGTGCTCCGCTGGATCCGGAGGTTCGCCGCGGAGGTCGAGGCGAACAAGGAGTACCTGACCCAGCTCGACTCGGCGATCGGAGACGGCGACCACGGAATCAACATGCAGCGAGGCATGTCGGCCGTGGTCGCCAAGCTCGACACCGCGGGCGACGAACAGGACGTCGGCGCCCTGCTGAAGGCGGTCGGCATGACGCTCGTGTCGACGGTCGGCGGCGCCGGCGGCCCCCTCTACGGAACGCTGTTCCTCCAGATGGGGACGGCCACCTCGGGCAAGAGCGAGCTGAGCCCGGACGACTGGGCCGGCGCCCTCGAGGCCGGGATCGCCGGCGTCCAGAACCGCGGCAAGGCGGAGCCGGGAGACAAGACCATGATCGACGCCCTGGTCCCTGGCCGGGACGCGCTCAAAGCCGCGCTCGGCGGCGGTGCGACCTTCGCGGACGCGCTCAGACAGTCGGCCGCCGCCGCCGAGCACGGCATGCGAGACACCGTCCCGCTCGTGGCGAGGAAGGGCCGTGCGAGCTACCTCGGCGAGCGAAGCGCAGGGCACCAGGATCCCGGCGCGACGTCGTCGCACCTGCTCCTCGAGGCAGCGGCCGAGACCTGGGGCGATTCCGAAGAGGCGGGGTGACCATCGGAGGGTAAGGAGGCACGAATGGCTCAATACGCAGCAGCGGTCGACCAGGGCACCACGAGCACCCGCTTCATGGTGTTCGACCACGGCGGGCAAGTGGTCTCGGTCGACCAGAAGGAACACGAGCAGATCTACCCGAAGCCGGGTTGGGTCGAGCACGACCCGATGGAGATCTGGCAGCGCACGCAAGAGGTGATCCGCGCAGGCCTCGAGAAGGTCAAGGTGGAGGACATCGCTGCCGTAGGCGTGACGAACCAGCGCGAGACGACCGTGGTCTGGGAGCGGTCCTCCGGCCGACCGGTCTACAACGCCGTCGTCTGGCAGGACACCCGCACCGACCAGATCTGCAACGAGCTGGCTTCCGACGGAGGCCAGGACCGCTTCCGGCCGAAGACGGGTCTTCCGATCGCCACCTACTTCTCCGGCCCGAAGATCAAGTGGATCCTCGACAACGTCGACGGCGCCCGGCAGAAGGCCGAGAACGGGGACCTGCTCTTCGGCAACATCGACACGTTCGTGATCTGGCAGCTCACCGGCGGGAGCGACGGCGGTGTGCACGTGACCGACGTCACCAATGCCAGCCGAACGATGATGATGGACCTCGAGACGCTCGACTGGGACGAGGAGATCCTCGGGATCCTCGACGTCCCGCGGTCGATGTTGCCGGAGATCCGGGCCTCGAGTGAGGTGTACGGCGAGGCCAAGGGCGACCTGGCCGGCATCCCGGTCGCCGGAGACCTCGGCGACCAGCAGGCGGCGCTCTTCGGCCAGACGTGCTTCTCGATCGGCGAGGCCAAGAACACGTACGGCACGGGGAACTTCCTGCTCCTGAACACCGGTAACGAGCCCGTGCAGTCGAAGAGCGGGCTGATCACGGGGCTCGGTTACAAGATCGGCGACCAGCCGGCCGTGTACATGCTCGAGGGCTCGATTGCCATCACCGGCGCCCTCGTCCAGTGGCTCCGCGACAACCTGAAGATGATCAAGGCGGCGCCCGAGGTCGAGGACCTGGCGAAGACCGTCGACGACAACGGCGGCGTCTATTTCGTGCCGGCGTTCTCCGGGCTGTTCGCGCCGTACTGGCGCAGCGACGCCCGCGGCGTCATCGCCGGCCTGACGCGGTATGTCAACGCCGGCCATATCGCACGCGCCGTGCTCGAGGCAACCGCCTGGCAGAGCAAGGAGGTGGTCGACGCCATGAACCAGGACTCGGGGGTCGAGCTCGCCTCGCTCAAGGTCGACGGCGGAATGGTGCAGAACGAGCTGCTGATGCAGTTCCAGGCCGACGTCCTCGACGTGCCGGTGATCCGCCCCACCGTGGCCGAGACGACGTCGCTCGGCGCCGCCTACGCCGCCGGCCTCGCGGTCGGCTTCTGGTCGGAGGTCGAGGACCTGCGCGCCAACTGGGGCAAGGACAAGGAATGGCAGCCCCGGATGGACGCGGCCGAGCGTGAGAAGGAGTACGGCCTCTGGAAGAAGGCCGTCACGCGGACCTTCGACTGGCTC
>JBKPHO010000473.1:0-2929 GCA_046729915.1 Actinomycetota bacterium
CTGCGTCATGCGCGGGCAGAACGGACGCCAGGCCGAGCAGCAACGGCTGCGGGCGAACCCTGACGCCAAGGTCACGGTCGGAAACCGGCACGACGTCGTTTTCAGGTTCGCCTGCGCCCTGCGCCGCTGGACGTCCTCGGAGGAGGAGATCACTGCGGCCGCGCTCGCCTACAACGAGCGCCACTGCGAGCCGCCGATGAGCGAGCAGCGCGTCCGTTCGCAGGTCCGCGGCGCGATGAAGATGGCCGACCGCCCGCCCGACCCCGACGAGCTCGAGCTCCGCCGCGAGGCGGAGGAGTTTCTGCGGGAGTTCCTGGTCGGCGCGATCGAGCCGTCGACGCCGTTGAACGCGAAGCGGTCGTCGTCGAAGCGACGCAGGGCGGTCGCCCGGCGGGCGCTCCGGGACGTCCCGCTCGAACGAGTCGAGTTGATCCCCGGCACCCCGATCCCGATCGGGACGACGACCTCGATTGTCGGCATCGGCGGTCTTGGCAAGAGTGCGCTCGCGCTCGCCTACGGCAAGCAGGTGACCGACGTCGGCGACGCCGTGCTCGTGATCACCTACGAGGACGCTGCCGGCGCGGTGATCAGGCCGCGCTTCGAGGCGCTCGGCGGCGACGTCGACAAGCTTTTCGTCCTCTCCGTCGACCCGGTCGACGGTGACGTGACCTTCCCGACCGATCTGCCGGAGATCGACCGGCACGTCAGGGAGACCGGCGCCAGGCTGCTGATCGTCGACCCGGTGAGCGCCAGCATCGACCTCCAGCTCGACACGCACCGTGACCAGGACGTGCGCTCCGTGCTCGGGCAGATGGCGAAGCTCGCCGAGCGGGAGCGGCTCGCGAACCTGCTGATCGGGCATCTGAACAAGGCGCCCGGCTCCGACCCGTATCTGAGGGTCGGCGGCTCCGGCGCCTTCTACAACGCCGCGCGGCTGATGCTGACGGTGACGCCCGACCCGGCCGACCCAGACTGGCTTCGGATCGTGGCGGCGCACAAGGCGAACTACGGCGCCGTCCCGGAGCCGGAACGCTGGCGGGTCGTCGTCAAGACGATCGAGGCGCCGGCGGGGCCGATCGACGTGATGACGCTCGAGTTCGTCGAGGTCGCCGAGGACGTCCGCCGCGAGGACGTTCTCGCTTCGCCGCCGTCACCTGAGAAGCGGTCGGAGGCGGAGGCGCTGATCATGGTCGAGCTTGCTCAGGGGCGCCGGCTGTCGGCCGAGGTCAAGGCGGCCGGCAGCAGAGCTGGGATCTCCGAGCGAACGATGAAGCGGGCCGCGGCCGAGCTCGAAGTCGCCGTCGAGGAGGAGGCGACGGCGACCGGTCGGGTTACCTACTGGTCGCTTCCGGAGGGGGCGGAGGGTCGGGTCAGCTCCCTAACTCCCGATGGTGGCCCGACCCCCCTGAAACCCCGTAACGAAGCCGTCCCGGAGGGGTCGGGTCACAACTTGGACGTAGGGGCTGACCCGACCCCCGGACGCTGCCGTGAGCATCCCGACGCCATCCTCTGGCGTGCCCGCGACCGGGTCTGGCGCTGCGTCGCCTGCGACCCGCCGGCGTTCCCGGGCGAGGTCGTCGAGGAGTACCCGCGGTGACCACCTGGCGGCACTTCGCCCGCAAGACCTTCCCGCGCGTCGTCCGCGAGCTCGGGCTGCCCGCCGCCGAACCGTGCCCCGACCTTCACCGTTGCCCGATGCACGACCAGCCGCTCGAACGGGTCGCGCACACGTGCGAACGCTGCTACCGCGAAGCCTGGGACGAGGTCGGCCGCCGTTACGCCAGCGCCGAGCAGGGCGCCGGCAAGCCACCCAGCGAGAGGAGAAGTGCATGAGCACCGCAACGAAGCGCACGACGAGCAGGATCAACTGGAAGGCGGCCGAGAGGGTCGCGGAGAGGCTGGGCGTGCACACACGCGAGCTCGTCGCCGCCCACGACGCCGACGCCGTCTTCGAGTGGGCGCTGCGGATGGCGAGGGACTGGACCACCGGCAGCTTCAACGAGCCGCGTGCCGCGTCCTACCTCGAGCTGGCGGCGCTCGTGGGGCATCACGACGAGCAGGAGGAGGGCGATCCCGATGAGTGAGCCCGCCCCCGAGATCCAGGAGGCCGAGCTCCTCGAGCCGGGCGCCGAGCTCGCCGTCTACGAGCCGGCGCCTGCAGCGGCCACCCTCTACGGCACCCGTGACCCGAAGCTGGTCCGGGACAAGATGGTCGAGCTGGCCGACGTGCTGATGGACGTCGTCCGCGCGAAGCGGCTCGCGGTCTCGATCCGCGGCCGCGAGCACCTGACCGTCGAGGCCTGGACGACGCTCGGCGCCTTCGTCGGCGTGCACGCCGCGATCGTCTGGACGAGGCTGAACGAGAGCGGTTACGGGATCATCGCGCGGGCGGAGGCTCGCACCCTCGAGGGCGCCCTGGTCGGCGCCGCCGAGTCCGAGTGCTCCCGGGTCGAGTCGCGCTGGAAGGGCGCCGAGCCCTACGCGATCCGCTCGATGGCACAGACGCGGGCGATCTCCCGGGCACTGCAGGCGCCGCTGCGTCACATCGCCGTGCTCGCCGGCTACGAGGGCACGACCGCGGAAGAGATGCCGGACGCGTCGGAGCCGAAGCCGAAGCCCGATCGCGCGGAGGCGGACCAGCTCGAGGAGATCGCCGCCCTGCTGCGCTCGCTCGAGCAGATCGACCCCGAGCAGGACTGGCGTGCGATCGCCCGCGGGATCGCCGGTTGCAGCTCGGACAAGATGAGCCGCGGCAATGCCGAGACCGTGATCGAGCGTCTGCGCGAGCGTCTGAAGGCGGCCGCCCGGTGAGCGGCCACCCGTTTTCTAGCGGCGATCGTGACCCGGCGACGTCGGGCGGCAGAGGTACCCCCGAGGCATGAGCGCCAAGGTGATCAACGTTGCCGTGCTCGTCACCGAAAGGACCCGG
>JBKPHO010000474.1:0-11132 GCA_046729915.1 Actinomycetota bacterium
TCGTGGACCTGAATGCGGTACTGGGCCGCGCCGTGGAGCTCGGCGCGAGCGACATCCACCTGAAAGTCGGCCAGGCGCCCGTGCTGCGGCGGGACGGCGAGCTCGGCCTGCTCCCGGACCACGCGCCGCTCTACGACAGCGACCTCGAAGCCGCCCTGACCGTCGTCGCCGATCTCGCGCCGGCGAAGCTCTCGCACTTCCACGAGACCGGCGAGCTCGACATCGCGTACACGGCCGACGGCCTGCCACGGTTCCGCGTGAACGGCTTCCGCCAGCGCGGGTCGATCTCGTTCGCCTTCCGCGTCATCCCCAAGAACGTGCCCGGGTTCGAGGAGCTGCGGCTGCCGCAGGGCGTGCGCCGCCTCGCCGAGGAGCATCGCGGGCTCGTGCTCGTCACCGGCGCGACCGGCTCGGGCAAGACGACGACGCTCGCGACCGTGATCGACCACATCAACCGGACGCGGCGGATGCACATCGTCACGATCGAGGACCCGATCGAGATCCTGCACGCCGACCACGGCTGCATCGTCAACCAGCGAGAGGTCGGGCTCGACACCGAGTCCTTCCTGGCCGCGATCCGGCGAGTGCTGCGCCAGGACCCGGACGTGATCCTGATCGGCGAGCTCCGCGACGCAGAGACGGCCGAGACCGCGCTCAAGGCCGCCGAGTCCGGCCACCTCGTCTTCTCGACTATGCACACGATCGACGCCGCCGAGACGATCAGCCGGATGATCGAGTTCTTCCCCGCCGCCAAGCAGGAGCAGATCAGGTCGATCCTGGCCGGCGTCCTGCGCGGCGTGATCAGCCAGCGACTGCTCCCCCGCAAGCAGAGCGGTCGCGTCGCGGCGGTCGAGGTGATGGTCAACAACTCCCGCATCGCCGATCTGATCCGCGAAAGCAAGGCCGAGGAGATCTCGGACGCGATCGCCGAGGGCCAGTTCTTCGACATGCAGACGTTCACGCAGGCGCTGATCGAGCTCGTGCTCGCAGGCGAGGTCGACCGCGAGGTGGCGGCGAACGCGTCCACCAACCGCCACGATTTCCTGGTCGCGCTCGAGCACGCGCTCAAGCGGCAGGCTGCCGGCGTGACGACCGACCGGCCGGTCTCCGAGGCGGAGCAGAAGCCCGAGCCCGGCGAGCAGCCGCTGCCGGGGCTGCGGATGGCGGGCTCCCAGGAAGCATGAAGCTCTTCGTGGCTGCGGCGCTGTCGGCGCTCGCGCTGGCCGGCTCGGCCAGCGCGGACGTCTTCCGCATCGTGCCCACGGCCACACCAACGGCCCCGGCCTTTCTCCCGAGCGCGGAGGTGCCCAACACGCCCGGCTCGATCGCGTTCCCGCCGTCGCTGCTGGCGCGGCCCGCCGTCCTCGAGACGAGGAGCTACGACCAGCTGCTCGGCCTCTGGCAACGCGACGGGGCGGCCTATGGCGTGCCGTGGCAGGTGCTCGCGGCGATCAACAAGATCGAGTCGAACTTCGGCCGCAACATGGGCCCGAGCTCCGCGGGAGCTATCGGCTGGATGCAGTTCATGCCCTCCACGTGGGAGCGCTGGGGCGTCGACGCCGACGGCGACGGGCTCGCCAACCCCTGGAACGCCGAGGACGCCATCGCCGCGGCCGCGCGCTACCTCGCCGCCTCGGGCGGCGCGACCGACATCTCGCGCGCGGTCTTTTCCTACAACCACGCGCAGTGGTACGTCGACGAGGTGCTCCAGCTCGCGCAGCTCTTCGGCTCGGGCGGGATAGAGGCGACCTTCACGCTCGACCGGCTCCAGGTCTCGCTAGACAGCGCGCGTCGCTCTGTCGTTCGCGCGAACCGGAAGCTCGTCCGCGCGCTGCGCGACCTCCGCGTGCTGGGCCACCGGCAGCGCTCGCTTGCCCGGCGCGCGACGGTGACCCCGCTGCTCTCCGACCGGCTCTCGTTCGAGCGGCACGCCGTGCAGCTCGGGCTGCGCCGCGCCGCTGCCGAGGCGCGGGTTGCCAAGCTGCGCGCGGGCCTCGAGCGGGCCCAGCAGAAGCTCGCGCGGGCGCGGGACAGCTCGCTCTCGGCCTCGTTCGCACCGGCTGCCGGTTCCATGCTCGCCGCGCCGTCCTACGACGGTCAGTACGTGTTCCCGGTCGGCGGCGGGCCTTCGCTCGTCTCGGTATCCCACCATCACCACGACTACCCGGCGGCGGACATCGCCGCGCCCGCGGGGTCACCTGTCTACGCCCTGGCCGACGCGACCGTCGAGCGCGCGTGGCAGTACCCGGACGCGCGCTGCGGAATCGGCATGACGATCACGACCGCCGACCGGCAGACCTGGACGTACTGCCATCTCTCGTACCTCGACCCGGCCGTCACCGCCGGGGCTCGCCTAGCCGCGGGGACGCAGGTCGGCCTGGTCGGGATGACCGGCCACGCCACCGGCCCCCATCTCCATCTGCAGCTCGACCCGGCGACCTCGTACCCACAGCTGCAGCCATGGTTCCAGCACTTCGCGAACACGGCCTTCCGCTGGCAGGACGAGGGCCCGGCCGACGCCGGCGGCAACGGGGGTCCCGTCTTCACGGTCGTCCCCCAGCAGCCAGAGGCACCTGGTGAACCCGTCATCAGCTTCACTCGCTGAGCGGGTTCGTCGCCCACTCTGACCAGTCGGGCTGCGGAGATCGCAGCTACACTGGGTGGGCGCGTTGGGCTTGGCGCGGAAGCCGTCGAGGCTCGTACCCTTTTCGACTGTCACATTTGGCCTGAGCGTTTGAGGGAAGCTCGCTTTGGGCTCCCCCTGACCGCAGAGAGAAGGAGGTAAGGGAGGTGCTTCTCTCTTGGCGAGCGGGACGGTGAAGTGGTTCAACGAAGAGAACGGCTACGGCTACATCGCCGCAGACGAAGGCGGGAAGGAGCTGTTCGTTCATCGCGGCAGCATCATCGGCGACTGGCGTACGAGGACGCTGACCGAGGGCGCGCGGGTCGGGTTCGAGCTGCGCGAAGGAGGCATGGGTCCAGAGGCCGTCCATGTCCTGCCCATGTCGTCGAAAGGGTGCCCGTGACCGTTCTCGAGACACGTCCGGCACCGAGTGAGTTCCGGTGCGCCTCCTGCGGCTACGGAATCATCGTGAGCGGCGCGCTCCCTACCTGCCCAATGTGTCAGGCCACCAGCTGGAACCGGCTTGCGAGCCGGGTCGAGAGGAGTAGCAATGAATCAAGACGCGAAAACGAAGGATGAGGGTGGCGCTCAGGAGCGTGCTCAGAGAGACCTCACCACGAGTGTCGGCACTCCGCTCGTGCGGCAGGAGAAGGGTGGCAGGAGGCGCCTCTTCGGGGGCCGCCGGAAGACCCGGACATCCGGGTCATGACCTGCAGTGCCGAGACGCCGCGCTCGGCACTCGACACGAATGGCTTGACCTGAGCCCCTGTGACTAGGGGCAAGCGGTCGAATTCAGGCCGTTCCGCCGCTTCGGTCCAAAGGTACTGGCCCTGAAGTCGAACTCTGTTCGCCTAGGCTCATCGCCTCGCGCGTCGATGCGCGTTGGCGGCCTTCGGGCTTTCGGCCGGGGTTCTGGCCGCAGGGCCAGTTCCGACAGTCTACTCCTCTGAGCCGCCTCTCGCGCGTTTCGCTCGTCGTGCCGTTGAGCCGCGTTCGGTTCTAGTGTTTGGCGCCACCGAACAGGAGATGGAGATGGCATTGGGAGACGACATCGACGAAGTCTTTAGGCGCGAAGTGAAATCTCTTCCCGCATACGCGAAGGCGCAGGCTGCGGGTGGTTCAGGAGTGGCACCGCCCGTGGACGAGATGAATCAGCTGCTCATGGGCCTGGCCGTCGCTGCGCTGCGCTAGTTTCACCTGCTCGCCGACCGCATCGAGGCGATGGAGAACGCGTAACCGGGCCAACGGCTCGCATGCGACCAGGGCGAAACCGACCCGACCGTTCCGGCCGATTCACCCGGTAGGGGGATGCGTCGCCGGTGCGGCGTGCCGAAGGGATGAGCATGGCGGTCCGGCTTGCCGCGCTCTTGCCACGTGCGGTCCTCGTGGCTGTGGTCTGGGTCCTCGCGACCGCGGCGTTCACCTTTGCCGCGGACACGACGATCGTCGGGCCTTCACGCCCGAGCACGTCTTCGGCGGCTGCCAAGCCGGCCGAGCTGATCGTGCCCTCGGTGACCGGCCAGGCCTACGTCTTCGCCAAGGGGATCCTGGAGGACTCAGGCTTCGCCTGGCGCATTAGCGGCTCCGTCCACGGCTACTCCTCGAACCGCGTGCTCACCCAGAGCCCGGCGGCCGAGACCCGCGTGGTGGACACCGGCGCTCCGACGGTAGTCCTGCGCCTCGTGCGCGGGCCGTACTCGGAGCTCGGTCGGCCCGCCGATGCGTCGCCCTATGCCGGCACGCCGATCCGGCTCGCAAACCTCGCGGCGGTGACCGCCCCGGCGGCTCCCGCGAAGAAGCCGGCCGCCAAGCCTGCCGCCAAGCTGGCGGCCAAGCCGAAGCGCAAGCCAGCGGCGAAGCCGAGGCACAAACCGGTCGCCCGGCCCGCCAGGCCGCCCGCGTTCGTCGTGCCGGGCGCGCCCAGGGAGCCGCTCGACGAGATGACGCTCCCGGCGCGGGCGCTTCGCCTTGAAGCGTGGCTCGCGAACCGGCCGAAGACGAGCGCGAACGTCCAGCACTGGCTCTACCAGCACGCCTGGATAGTCACCGGCGCGAAGTTCGGCTGGTGGCACGGCGCGCAGGCGCTCGAGATCCTGATCCGCGTCGATCAGCGTCTAGAGCAGCGGTGGGGCATCGGCCGCAAGAGCGAGGCCCTCGCCCGCGCAGCACTCGCCACGGTTCGCAGCCGGGCGCGATGATCTCCACTCGCCTCCGGCGGCTGCGCGCGGAACGGGGCTACACCCTGATCGAGATGCTCACGGTGCTCGTGATCATGTCGGTCGTCATGAGCGGCCTGACCACGCTCTTCGTGCAGGCCTCGAACGCCGAGCAGGACATGACCAACCGCTTTCAGGCGCAGTTGACGGCAAGGCTCGCGCTCGACACGCTCCGCCGCGAGGTCCACTGCGCCAGTGTGGCTACGCCGCTCGGCTCCAGCTCCTCGGTGACGATCACCCTGCCGACCTGGTCGAACCCGGACGGCACCTCGAGCCACTGCCGCACGGGCAGCGGCTCGATCACGTGGTGTACGCGCAGCGTCGCGACGAACAGGTACGCGCTCTACCGCGTCGTCGGTACCACCTGCACGGGAGGCGTCATGTGGGCGGACTACCTCGTCCCGACCTCGGGCGCCGCCGCCTGCGGCAGCCCGACCGCGCTCTGCATCTTCAACTACTCGGCGCAGTCGATGACCTCGCTGGCGAAGCTCCATGTCGACCTGCCGGTGAACGTCAAGCCGTCGAGGAGCGTCAACCTGTACGAGCTGGCCGACGACATCGTGCTACGCAACAGCAGCCGCTCGTAGCTTCCGACCAGTCCCGCATTCGAGGGAGTCGGCGGGTCAAGGCGCGACGGCGAGCCGCCGATCCAAAAGTCATGCGGAGGTGTCTTCGCCTGCTGCTCCGAGATGAGCGCGGAATCGCGCTCGTCATGGCGCTCGGGGTCCTGACGGTGCTCGCCATCGCGGGCACGACCGTAATGGCGTACTCCAGCTCCGGGGAGCGCGAGTCGGCTCAGACGCGGTCGCGGCAGAGCGCGTTCTCGCTGGCCGAGGCGGGGGTGAACAACTCGATGGCGGTGCTGAACCTGCCGACCAACAACGCGCTCGACCCCGAGACGCTGCCGAAGTGCACCACCAACGACAAGAAGTACACCGATCCGGCCGCCACGCGCACGTCGACCTCGACCTGGCGCCACAGCACGATCGACGGCGGCACCGTCGACTACTGCGGCACACTCGTCCGCAAGTACGCGGTCTGGTACCTGGCTTCGATCGGCAACGCGACCAACCCGAACAAGCCGAACACGACGGTCACGCGAACGCTCGAGGCGACCGTCACGGTCACGCCGACGATCACGCAGCCGCTCAACAACCCGGTGTGGAACTACCTCTACGCCGGCCACACCGGCAGCACCTGCGACCAGACGCTCAACAACAACATCTCCGGCGCCTCGAGGATGTACGTCGCCGGGAACCTCTGCCTGAGCCCGAACGTCCAGCTCAACCAGTCCACCGTGATCGTCCGCGGAACGCTCGACGTCTCCAACAACGCCGCGGTCGGCGCTCCGACCAGTATGAGCACGCGCGTCGAGACGTACGTCGGCGGTAATTGCCGCTACAGCGTCGGGTCCTGGGGCGCGTGCGGCGGCAACCAGGATGCGCGCCACATCTACAGCAGGCTCTCCGACGGCGTGAACGTGGGCGTCAACCAGCCCGCGCCGGTGATCGCGCCGCCGGCGGCGGACTTCCCCACCTGGTACGAGAATGCAATTCCCGGCCCCTCGCAGGGGTGCACGACGTCCAGCGGCACCCCGCCGACCTTCGACACGAACTATCCAAGTCGCAACGACAACGTCCCCGTCGTCGACCTCACGCCGTCGAGCTCGTACTACTGCCGCGTCGGCCCGGGAGCGAACACGGTGCTGACAGGGGCGATGACGGCCTCGCAGTCGACGGTCAACGTGAGCTCCGCGACCGGCTTCCCCGCGAGCTCGTTCGTGATCAGAGTCGACGACGAGTTCATGACCGTAACCGCCGGCTTCGGCACGACCACGTGGACGGTCACACGCGGCACCAACGGCAGCGCGGCCACGACGCACGCGAATGGCCAGACGGTCGAGTGGAAGACGCCCACGAGCGGCGAGATCGCCTGGAACGTGACCACCAAGACGCTCACCGTCAGCGGGACGCTCTACATCGACGGGAGCGCGAGGATCACGAACGGGGCGCTGAACTCGTACAACGGCCAGGGAACCCTCTACCTCACGGGCACCTTCCGGGCGACCGGCTCGCTCTGCGCGTCGATCTCCGGGTCGAACTGCAACTTCGCGAGCTGGAACCCCGACTTCGACATGCTGATGATCGTCGCCGACGGGGACGGCGGCCAGGTCAATCCCGGCGACAGCATCCTGATCGACAACAACTACTCGTACCAGGGCGGCCTGTACGGCACGAACGCCGTGGAGTTCGGCAACAACGTGAACGTCGACGGGCCGATCGTGGGCAGCCAGATCGTGCTCTCGAACAACCTGACGACCAACGCCTTCCCGACCATCTCGGTCGTCCCGGTCGGCATGCCGTCGAACGAAGAGGTCTACGCGCAGCCGAACCCGCCGCAGGGCTTCACGGGCTAGTTTCGAAGGGCCTCAAGCTCGGCGCCGCCGGCTGCCGATAGGAAGCACGTGGACGTTGCTCTCGGCCTGTTCGCCTTCTGGCCCGCGCTCGCGCTCGGCAGCTTCATGAACGTCGTCGCCGCGCGCGTGCCGCTCCGCCGCTCGGTCGTTCGCCCGGGGTCGGCGTGCATGAGCTGCGGCGCCGCGCTCGCGTGGTACGACAACGTCCCGGTCGTCTCGTGGCTGCTGCTGCGAGGCCGCTGCCGCTCGTGCGGCGCGCACATCAGCCTGGTCTACCCGGGCGTTGAGCTCGCGACCGCGGGGCTCGTCGCAGGCTGCTTCGTCGCCTTCGGCCTGAGCGGGGAGGCGTTCGTGGCAGCGTTCTTCTGCGTCGTCCTCGTCGTCCTGAGCGCGATCGACCTGAAGCACCGGATCGTCCCGAACAAGATCGTGCTGCCCGCGGCCGCCGTCGTCCTCGTGGCGCAGACGGCGCTCGAGCCGAGCCCGGAATGGGCCCTCGGTGCGCTCGGCGCCTCAGGCTTCCTCTTCGTCGCCGCTCTCGCCTACCCGGCGGGGATGGGCATGGGCGACGTGAAGCTCGCGCTCCTGCTCGGCGCGATGCTGGGCCGCGTCGTCGGCGTCGGCCTGATGCTCGGCATGGTCGCCGCCCTGGCGCCGAGCGTGGTGCTGCTGGCCCGGCACGGCTCGGCGGCGCGGAAGATGGGCATCCCGTTCGCGCCGTTCCTGGCGCTCGGCGCGATCGTGGCGCTCTTCGCGGGCGAGCCGCTGCTGGACGCGTATCTCGGCCGCTTCTAGGCCTCACTTTCCAGCGTCGTTCTGCCGATAGCTCGTTCGAGGGATCCCGTGGACCTGAAACGGCCAGGAAAGCTCAGGATCTCCGGCCGAGCCGGAGCAAACGACGCCCCCGCCGGCGGCGATGCCGGCCTGCGCCCCTTCCCGGTCAACGCCGTCGCCGAGCTCGTCGCGGACCTGGTCGAGGCGACGGGGCTCGTCACACCGGACCGGCTCGCGTCTGTGCGCGGGCGCGTCAAGCAGGGCGGCTCGTTCGCCCAGGCCGTGCTCGACGAGGGAGTCGCCACCTCGGAGGGGATAGCGCGGACGCTCGCGAGCCGCTTCCAGCTGCCCTTCATCGACCTCCCGCTCGCTGGCGTGGCGGAGGACGCGACCGGAGAGATCCAGATCCACGTGCTCGAACGCGTGGTGGCAATGCCCTACGCACTCGAGGGAAGCGTGCTCAAGGTCGCGATCGCGGACCCAGGCAATCTCCACGCGATCGACGAGCTGCGGCTCGCCACGCGCTACCAGCTCGAGCTCGGCGTCGCCTCCCGCGAGGACATCGAGAACGAGATCCGCCGCCTCGTCCGCGCCTCTGAGGCCTTCGGCGCGCGGGCGGCGCTCGACGACGAGGCCGGGCTGCTCGAGGGCGTCGAGCAGGAGGAGCAGGCCGACGACCTCGAGGTCGACGACGGGATCTCGGACGTCCCGCTTGTCCGCCTCGTCAACTCGATCATCTTCCAGGCGGCCGAGGACGGGGCCAGCGACATCCACTTCGAGCCGCAGGAAGACGCGCTCGCCGTCCGCCTGCGCATCGACGGCGTGCTGCACGAGGTGCAGCGGATCCCGCGGCGGATGATGCCCGGGGTCACCACGCGCCTGAAGGTCCTCGCGAAGCTCGACATCGCCGAGCGCCGCAAGCCGCAGGACGGCCGCATCTCGCTGAACGCCGCCGCCGCCGGCCGGATGCTCGACATCCGTGTCGCCACGCTGCCGACGGTCGAGGGCGAGACGGTCGTGATGCGGCTACTCGACAAGTCGAAGAAGGCCCCGACGCTGACCGAGCTCGGGCTCTCCGACGAGATGCGCGTGCGGATGGAGGAGATCATCCGCCGCCCGACCGGCGCTCTCCTCGTGACCGGTCCGACCGGCTCCGGGAAGTCGACCACCCTCTACGCGGCGCTGACGGAGATCAACCGGCCCGAGATCAACATCATCACGGTCGAGGACCCCGTCGAGTTCCGGCTCGGCGGTGTGAACCAGGTGCAGATCAACGCGCGTGCTGGCCTGACCTTCGCGGCCGCGCTGCGGTCGATCCTGCGCTCCGACCCGGACGTCGTGATGGTCGGCGAGATCCGCGACGGAGAGACGGCGAAGATCTCGATCGAGGCTGCGCTGACCGGCCACCTGGTGCTCTCGACCATGCACACGAACGACGCCCCGGGGGCGATCACGCGCTTGAACGAGATGGGCGTCGAGCCGTTCCTGACCGGGTCGGCCGTCTCGGCTGTCTTGGCGCAGCGGCTCGCCCGCAAGCTCTGCACCCACTGCTGCGAGATGTTCACGCCGTCGACCGACGAGATGATCAAGGCGCGCGTTTCGCCGGAGGTCGCGGCCGCCGCCGACGGCGTCGTCTTCTACCGGAAGAAGGGTTGCCCCCGCTGCGGCCAGACCGGCTACAAGGGCCGGATCGGCGTCTACCAGCTGCTCGTGATGAGCGAGACGCTGGAGTCGCTCGCGGCGCAGAAGGCGAGTCGCGAAGACCTCGAGCGCGCCGCGATCGAGGAAGGCATGCGCACGCTGTGGGACGACGGCCTGTCAAAGGTCGCCTCGGGTCTCACGTCCCTGGAAGAGCTCGCCCGCGTCACGGTCTGAGCCGCTCCGGAGCACGGGCCGTGGCGGGCCGAGGTTCCAAGTAACAGACTGTTACTAAGTGTCGTGGCGCTGGGCGCTACGCGGCCTGCACGTCGCAGCCGAGGTACATGAGCGCCTCGACCGCCTCGGTGACGAACGCCGTCGCCTCTCGGGCATCCGCGAACGTGTAGGGGCCGGGCCGGCTCGGCTGGGCGCTGGCTGTCTGGAAGACCTCGGCCCCGACCACGCACGAGCTCCCGTGGTCGATCGCGCGCATCACCACCACCGAGCGGCCGTCCTTGCGCGCGTGCCGGACGAACAGCTCGCGCCCGGCGCTCTCAGCTGTGTCCACGCTCACTGCGCGGCCGTTGCCGCATTCGCGGCGGCCTGAGCGACGGTGTCGCGGTCGGCGAAGCCGTTGAGCCGCACGAAGAGCGTGTGCGGTCGCTGGAAAACGAGCACCGCGGGGCCGTCGAGCACGCGGTCGGCCGGCGTCGGCGCAGCTGCAAGCAGCAAGGCGAGAGGCGAGACCACCTTCTCGTCGGCGACGCTGAGAGCGACGAAGCCGGCGCCCGCGAGCGCTGCGCCGCCCCGCGCCTCGGCGGTCGCCATCGCGTCGACGCTCGCGCCCGGCGTGTAGAGCGAGACGACCACGGCCCGGTGCGAGCGGAGCGCCAGCGCGAGCCCAGCGGGCATCCCGTCGATCACGGCCGGCCGCTTCCGCTTCGGCTTGGCTGCGGGCTTGATCGCAACCTTCGCGGCGAGCTCCTTCTTTTTCGGCGCAACCGCCGCCGCAGGCTTCTTCTTGACCGGATGCAGCGGCTTGATCTGCTTGACCGCGGCGCTGGACGAGCCCTGGTGCCCGAGCAGCAGGAAGCCGCCGGCGAGCGCCAGCACGGCCAGTCCGAAGGCCGCAGCGAGAATCCGGACGCGAGGACTCAAGCCCACGATCTTTCTATCGGCATTCGCGCCCCTCCCCTTGACCCAAAACGAAGGGCGCGGTCTCCCGCGCCCTTCGAGTTGCTTTGCGTGCCAGGCTTCAGCTTGGCTCGGCGAACCTTTCCGGCTGTCGCTTACGGACAGACGCCCGGCTTCGCGTTCGTGATGTCGCCGCCAGGCCCGCCCTTGTACCAGACCTTGGTGCCGACCTGGCTCTTGAGGCAGTAGGTGGTCGCGGAGGCGTTGAAGATCGAGACGTTCTTGATGCCCGCGTCGTAGCTGGCCTGCAGCTTGGTCAGCGTGGCGCCCG
>JBKPHO010000475.1:0-8932 GCA_046729915.1 Actinomycetota bacterium
GCGACGTCCACGAACTCCCGCGTCTTCAGCGAGAAGGTCTGCGCCCGGACCGCGCGCGCGGCCCACGGCCACGACGTGAGCCCGATGAGCACAGCCTCGGTGGCGTAGCTGTGCACGTTCAGGTACGCGGCCACGACGATCAGGATCGCGAGCGTGGGGATCACGAGGACGACGTTGGTGAGCATGTTCAAGAGGTCGTCGAGCCATCCGCCCCGATAGCCGCTTGTGAACCCGACGGACGCGCCGAGCAACCATGCGATCCCGCCGCCGAGAGCCCCAACGAGGTAGGCCGAGCGCAGTCCGTAAACGAACTGCGCGAACACGTCCTGTCCGAACGACGTCGTCCCGAACCAGTAGTCCGAGGACGGCCGGAGGTCGGTCGGGCCGGTGAACTCGAGCGGCGTGTGCGCCGTGAGGTGTGGCCCGAAGAGGGCGAGAGCGAGGAAGAAGAGGACGCAGCCGACGCCCAGCACGAACTTCCAGTTCCGGAACGCGAAGTGCAGGAACTCCGCCCGCCGTCCCGGCGCATGCATGACGGCCGGCGCACCGGTCGGCGCGACCGGCGCGTCGAGCGTCGCGGCCGGCTCGCCGGCGGCCACAACCCCTACGTCGCGAGGGTCCGAGAGCGCCATCAGGCGCCGCCCTGCATACCGATCCGCGTGCGTGGATCGATGAAGACGTACGCGATGTCGATGATGAGGTTCGCGATCAGCACGCCGACGATCAGGAAAAGGAAGATCCCCTGGATGAGGAAGTAGTCGCGGTTCTGGATCGAGTTCAGGGTCAGCGTTCCGAGGCCCGGGTAGGAGAACACGATCTCGACGACGATTGCGCCCGCGACGACCGCTCCGAGCGCAAGGGCGAGACCTGTGATCTGAGGGAGGAGCGCGTTCCGGTACGCGTACCGGCGCACGAGCTTGGTGGGTGCCCCGAGCGCCGCGAGGTAGTTCGAGTAGTCCGCCTCGAGCTCGTAGATGATCATGTTCCGCATCCCGATCGCCCAGCCGCCGAAGGCGACGAGGAAAAGCGCGGAGAAGGGAAGCACCCAGTGGTGGAGGAAGCTCTTCGCGAACTCGAACGACCAGGAAGGCTGGATCGAAAGGTCGTACGCGCCGGAGACCGGGAAGATCGTCAGGGTCGTGGCGAAGACCCATGCGAGGACGATCCCCAGCCACATCTGCGGGGTCGCGGTCAGCGCATAGGAGGCCGGGAGGACGGTGTTGTCCAGCGCCTTCCTGCGGGCGGCGAGCGCACCAACCTTGTTTCCCGCCCAGAAGCTCAGCAGGATCGCCGGCACGAGCAATGCGAGGGTGTACGGAAGCGCGCCACGGATCAGCTCCCAGACAGGGGTCGGGTAGTTCGCGATGCTGACGCCGAGATCACCGTGGAAGAGCGCCGCCCAGAAGTTGAGGTACTGCTTCCAAGCGGGAACGTCGAAGCCGAACGCCTTCGTGTAGTAGCTCGTCAGCGCCTGCTGCGACCCCGGCTGGGCTTGCATGCGAGAGAGGAGCCCCTGAACGGGGTCCCCGGGCATGAACCGTGGGATCGCCCAGTCGATCGTCACCGCCACGAAGAACGTGGCCACATAGATGAGGACCTTCCGCGCTAGGTACCGACCCACAAAGACTCCCCGTTTACCGTGCTGTCGATGAGCGAACACCCCTCCCGGGCTCGAGCCGGGAGGGGTGTTCGGACGTCACCGGCGCTCGTCTCTACGCCGGCTTGATGTGCGTGAGCATGTCGATGCTCGTCATCTGCCAGTAGTTTCGCCAGCTGCTCGGCGTGTACTGCCGGCTTGCACCCGTGGGCCAGTTCTTCCAGTGCTTCGTGTTGAACATCGCCCACATGCCGTTGTACCACAGCGGAATTACGGGCAGATCTTGCAGGAAGATCTTCTGGAGCTTCGACATTTGAGCCCGGTAGGCGGCCTTGTTCGTCGAGGGGATCTTGTCCAGGCCTTTGGTGAGATTCCAGGCGTTCTTGTTCAGGTACCGCTCGTAGTTGACCGTCGTCTGATTGGACAGGATCGGCAGCTGGTAGACGTACTGGTAGTACGTCCACGGCGTATTGCTGTACTGCCGGTCGTTGCCCAGCAGCAGGTCGAAGCGCGCGTGGCCGCGGTCGTCGACGAGCGTGTTGTAGTCAGGGTAGGCCGGCGTGACCTTGATGCCGACCGACCGCGCGCTGGTCGAGATGACCTGAATCGCGGTCATCCAGTCGGACCATCCGTTCGGGCAGACGATCTTGAGGTCGATCTTCGATCCGTCCTTGTTCTCGACGTATCCGTCGCCGTTTCGGTCCTTGTAGCCGGCCGCGGCGAGGATCGACTTCGCCTTCGCCTTGCTGTACGAGAAGCCGTATTTCTTCACGATCGACTTGTTGACCCACTTGCTCCAGATCGGCAGCAGGCCCGTCGGGCTCGCCTTGTCGACGAGGCCCTGATAGGCCTTGTCGAGGATTTGCTTCATGTTGATCGAGTACGCGAGTGCCTTCCGGAACTGCCGGTCGCCGAGCGGCTTCTTCGTGGTGTTCGGGAACAGCCACGTCGTGTTCGCGCCGAGGTGGTAAGGGGCCTTGCCGAAGTACGTCTTGACCTTGCCTTTGATCGCCGACTTCGGCGCGAAGTTGTTGAAGAGATCGATGTTGCCGGAGACGAAGTTCGCAAGCGCGGCGGCGTTCGTGCCGTTCTTGATGTCGACGACGTACTTGGGCGCGACCTTCAGGCCGAGCGCCCTCGTCGCCCACCACTTCGGGTTCTTCTGCCAAACGACCGTCTCCGACTGGGCGCCGATGCCTGACTTGTAGACGTACGGCCCCGTGCCGACGACCGGCTTCTTCAGGTTGCCGGTGGCGATCTGGGTCTTGCTGTAGCGCTTGAAGATGTGTTGCGGGACGATCGCGACGTTGAAGCGGTAGAAGTCGAACTGCTGGTAACCGGGCCTCGCACCGAACCTGAAGGCGAGCGTGTTGCCCTTCACCCGCATGCCCTTCAGCTCGGTGTCCCGCCAGAACGCATGCTGCGGGTGGGTCGCGACCTTCAGCGTGTTGAAGCTGTAGGCGAAGTCCTTCGCCGTCATCGGTTTGCCGTCACTCCACTTGACGCCTTTCCGGACCGTCATGACGTAGGTGTTCCTCGACGTCCACCTGCCGTTGCTGGCGAGCCACGGCATGAACTTGTCCTTTAGCGGGTCGTAGCGGAAGGGCGTCTCGTACGCGAACCCCACGAGAGCGGTGATGTAGTCCCAGTTCTTCGCGGGATTGAGGTCGTTGTTGGGCGACCATTGGCTCCCGCTCATGTAGAAGGTCTGCGAGCGCGGAAGCGCGGTTGCAGCCCCCACCTGGGAGTCCGCCCCACTCGCCCCGCCTGCACTCATGAAGACGACGACTGCGGCCGCGCCGAGCGCCACGACGGCGCCGAGCCCGGCGGCAAATCGTCTCTTGGGAATACGCATCTTCGAGTTACCTCCTTGACGTTTGCTCCGACTGCCGAGGAGGCGGCGCGACGCCCTCGCTGGTCCTGTCGCCCAACCCCCAGCCACACCCTTGCCTCAGACCGGCGCATCCCTCCCTTCGCCCGTCGGCGTCGCTTGCGATGCCGTGTGAGAGGCCGTGCCGGCTTTGCCGGCGCGGCCGCTTGGAATGCCCGCCCGGGCCTTGACGAGCACCGATTGCGTGACACGACCGAACTCCGCTCCTCGACGCGGAATCGCGGCGACGCCAAAGGGCTCGAGAATCAACGGCTCGGCCTCCAAGCCGAGCTCCACCCCGTCTTCGAGGATCGGCTCCGCTTCGAGCGCCTCGCCCGAGCAGTTGACGAAGAGAACGCTCTCGGAGTTAGCGCTTCGCACCCGTCCGACGAGCACGCGCGGGTCGTCGACCCGGACGGGTCTCGAGACGCCCGCTTCCCGGGCAAGTGCCGAGTACATGCGCCACGTGCTCTCCGGGTTCACAGCCGGCGTCCGTGCGGCAAGGTGCTCGATCGGGTACGTGCAGAGCACCATCTGGCCGGCGCCGAGCGCGTGTCGGAGAAGGGCCGGGCGCCCGTGCCGGTCGACCGCGACGATCTGGGCTCCTGCGGGGTCGACCGGCAGGTAGCAACGGGCGCTTGCCTCGCCGGCGACCGGGTGGGAGAGCCGGGCTCCGGCAGGCAGTTCGCCGAGGTCCTCGACGAACTCGATGACGACTTCGTCGTCGACGATCGCGTCGACGAGGCCGTAACGGAGGCGGTGGCGCACACCGAACAGCTCGTCGAGCCCGGCGAGCCAGGGACCTCGCTGGTCGGCCGTGCTTCCCGCGAAGTACGACACGTAGACGGTTGCGCCTCCATGGGCCAGCTCGCGCAGGCGGTCGAGGCCCGTGGCGGTGAGGAGCTTGGCGCAGGGAGCGAGGTAGAGCCGCGCGGAGTCGGGGAGGCCGTCGCGCTCACGCGCAAGCGCGACAGGAAGGTCAGCCTCGCGAGCGGCGACGTAGGCCTGGAGCAGGTTGTCCCGAATGTCCCTGCGGTAGGAAGCGTGCGTGAAGGGGAGCTCGCGCTCGAAGTGCTCCGGCACGACGAGCGCCGCTTCGCCCGCCACACGCTCCCAGCCGCGCTCGGAAAGCTCGTTGACGAACGAGGCGAACCGGTCCAGCTCCCGGAGCTGCGGCTTCGGGCGTCCTTCCCGATCGGTCAGGCCGAAGTGTGTCTCGAACGGGTGGTGCCGATAGGGATCCTGGTGGCGGAGGTCGTCGTAGTCGCAGTTGTTCCAGGCGATCCAGCCGCGTGCGCCGGCGAGCAGGGAGGTGTAGAGGACCTGGCGGTAGTAGTCGGCGGCGTGTTCATCCGACGCGAAGTCGGAGCTGACGCCGAACTCCTCGAGCACGACCGGCCGTCCGAAGCTTCCGGCCAGCTCGCAAGTGAAAGCAGCCGTCAGGAACTGCCTGACCTGGTCGTCCTCCATCGGGTAGACGTGCGGGCCGACGAAGTCCACGAGGGGTGCGAGAGCGCGCAAGGAGTAGCCGTTGTCGCGTCCTGAGACCTCCACCCCCCAGGCTCCGTCGCCGAGCGAGACGGGCTGGGTGGCGCCGGTGGAGCGAACGGCCTGCACGACGATTCGCGCCCAGGCGGCGATCTCGTCGCGCGTGCCCGGGCCGCCGTAGAGCGGCATCTCGTTGGAGATCAGCCAACCGACGACGGCGGGATGCCGGCCGAAGCGCCGCGCCAGCTCGGCGGCGAACCAGGCCTGCTGGGAGACGAGCCAAACGTCGCGGTAGAGGTCGCGCCCCTCCCTCCAGACGGGGTCCCAGTTCTCGCCGGACATGTGACCGACGATGAATGTCGGGATCGATCCGAGCCCTTCCTCGAGGTGTGCGTCGAGGAAGTCGCTGAACCGCTCCACAACGTCCTCGTCGAGCGTCTCGGGCGCAGGCACGAAGTCCGGCCAGTAGCAGAACGAGCGCGTGACGTTGCAGCCGTGCTGCCCGAGAACCCTCAGCTCCTCGCGCACAAGCGAGGCGTCATAGCGCTCCCACATGCGGGGGCCGCCGCTGCGGGACCAGAAATTCGCGCCGATCCATGGAGCGGCTGTGCTCGGTCTCCCTGACCGACCGTCTCCGGGTCCAGTGGTTCGCGCCATCCTGGATCACGAAGTCCATCACTGATCCGGTTCAGTGTCAACCGGATCGACACATTCGGGCCGGCCGGTGGACGGGAGAGCGAGAGGAGACGTCTAGCGGGGCCGGGCGGTGCTCCCGCGAATCGTCAGCTCCCCACGAGGCGTCTCGACGTCCTCGCCCGCTTCACCCTCGATCGCGGCGAGCAGCTGCCTCGCGGCGGCTACGCCATAGGCCTCGATATCACGCGTGACGGCCGTAAGCGGCGGGTGGACGACCTGGCTGATGAGCGAGTCGTCCCAGCCCACGATCGAAAGCTTGTCCGGGACGGAGAAGCCCATCTGCTGAGCGACGCCGAGACCCGTGACGGCCAGCAGGTCGCTGTCGTAGATGATCGCGGTCGGCGGCTCCAACGACGACAGCAGTCTCCGGGTCGCCCGCGCCCCAGGTTCCGGCGTGTAGTCGGTGGCGATCGAATCCGCCGCGAGACCGAGCTCGTCGACGGCGCGGCGAAATCCCTCCACGCGCTGTGCGGTATGGACGAAGCCCTTGACGCCGGTGACGTGCGCGATCCGCTTGTGGCCCAGCGCACCGAGGTAACGAACAGCTTCTGCGACAACGGACGCTTCGTCGTGCCAAACCGCTGGAATTGCGCGATTTTCCACGGGACCCCCGACCACCACCGCTGGCAGACCGAGCCGCCCGACCTCCGCCACACGCGGGTCGTCGACGCGAAGATCGACCATCAGGACCCCGTCCACACGCCGCTCGCCCCACCAGCGGCGATAGATCTCGATCTCCTCCTGTACGTCGCCGGCGAGCTGGATCGTCAGCCCGATCGAACGCGAGGCGAGCTCGGACTCGACCCCGGCGAGGAACTCCATGAAGAACGGCTCGAGGGCCAGGATCTTGGCAGGTCGGGCGAGCACGAACCCGCACGCCTCGGCCCGCGCGGCGGAGAGTGCGCGCGCGGCACGGTTCGGGTACCAGCCGAGCTCCTCGGCGATCAGGAGAATCCGCTCTCTCGTGCCTTCCGAGACACCCGGCTGCCCGTTCAGCGCATAGGAGACCGCGCCCTTCGAGACTCCGGCCCGTTTCGCGATGTCGCTGATCGTCACTCGCTGAGCCGCTTTGGCCAAGCCTTCCTCCCGGTCATCGTTCGCGGCGATTACGCGTCAGCTCTCGACGCACCTTGCAGCCGCCGTTATGATCCTACACTTGACCGGTTCAGAAGGAGTCGTTCGCTGAGCGTCCGATCGAACAACAACTTTCCAGCCGATTTCGCCTGGGGAGCGGCGACCGCCGCCTACCAGATCGAGGGCGCAGCCGCGGAGGACGGGCGCGGCGAGAGTGTCTGGGACCGCTTCTGCGCCACCGACGGGAAGGTGAGAAACGGCGAGAGCGGGGCGGTCGCGTGCGACTTCTACCATCGCTATCGCGAAGACGTCGCGCTGATGCGGGAGCTGAGCCTGAAGGCGTTCCGCTTCTCGATCTCCTGGCCCCGGATCCTTCCCGGGGGAGACGGGCGGGCGAATCAAGCCGGCCTCGACTTCTACGACCGGCTGGTGGACGAGCTCTTGTTGGCCGGCATCACACCCTTCGTGACGCTCTACCACTGGGACCTGCCCCAGGCGCTCGAAGATCGGGGCGGCTGGCCGGAGCGGGCGACCGTCGACAGGTTCGCCGACTACGTCGAGGTCGTCGCCGGAAAGCTGGGCGACCGCGTCGAGCACTGGATCACTCACAACGAGCCGCGGGTGAACGCCTGGGTCGGGTACGGCTGGGGCATCCATGCCCCGGGCCGGACGAGCGAGCGCGACGCGGTCGCTGCGGCCCACCACCTGCTGCTCTCGCACGGCAGGGCCCTCGAGGTGCTCCGGCGCGACGTGCCCAAGGCACAGGTCGGGATCACCCTGGACGTGTTCCCGGTCGAGCCGGCCTCGCGGGACGAGCGCGACCTCAATGCGGCCCGCCACCTCGACGGGTTTCACAATCGCTGGTTCCTCGATCCGATCTTCCGCGGGGAGTATCCGCCCGACCTGCTCGAGCACTTCGGCGCCAACGCGCCGGCTGTTGAGGAGGGGGACCTCGCCCGGATCAGCGGGCCGATCGACTTCCTCGGGGTCAACTACTACCGGCGCGAGGTCGTTGCGCGGAACGAAACGGGAGGCACCCGGATCGTCCATCAGCCCGAGTCGGTCTACACCGACATGGGCTGGGAGGTATCGCCGGAGGGCCTGTTCGACCTGCTCGTGAGGCTCAGGGACGAGTACGGGCCACGGGCGATCTACGTCACGGAGAACGGGGCGGCCTTCGGCGACGTCCGCGTCCACGACGGCAGCGTGCGCGATCCCGAGCGGCTGGCCTACCTCCAGGAGCACGTCGGTGTGATCGAGCGGGCGCTCGACGCGGCGGTGCCTGTCGCCGGCTACTTCGTCTGGTCACTGCTGGACAACTTCGAATGGGCGCACGGCTACTCGAAGCGGTTCGGGCTGGTCTACGTCGACTACCCGACGCTCGAGCGCATCCCCAAGTCGAGCTTCTACTGGTACCGGGACCTGATCAAGCGATCAAGCACCTCGGTCGGCGAGCCCGCCACGGCTTCCTGAGGATGCAGCGAGGCCCGCGCCGCAGGCGGGCCTCGCTGCAGAAGCCGCCTAGGTGGCGGCGATGCCTTCGATGCCGGGCGGCAGGTCGTCCACCGTCCCGATCGAGACAAGCGAGCCGTCAGCGTTGATGCGGAACTCGTCGACGGTGCCGTTCGTGCCGGTCTGGGCGTAGAGGAACCCACCGCTCGAGGCGAGGTCGATCGTGCCGGGGTTGGTCGTGGCCGCGACGGGGTTGACCAAGGAAGGCTGCCCCGCCGAATCGATGCTGAAGGAGCTGAGCGTGTTGCTCCCCGTGTTCGACACGTAGTAGAAGCCGCCGACGCGCAGGATCCAGCACAGCGCCACCTGGCCGTCGCTCTGCGACCTCGGAGCCGTCAGCGTCCCGCCCGGCTGGATCGTGTACGTCGTCACCGAGCTCGTCCCTGCCTCGCCGGAAACCAACCGGCCGGCCGGGTCGAAGGTGAAGGCGAACGGGACCGGCGTCGCGGACGGATTGACGACCGGCGCCGCGGAGAGGAGGCCCTCGGGCCCGACCTGGAAGACGTCGATCGCGCTGGTACTCGCCTTGGTCGTGACGAGCAGCCTTTCACCGTCGGGCGTGAAGCCCACCTGGCCCGGCGAGGCGAGGAAGTCCGGCGGGTCGCTGTTCGCGAGGCCGAGCGATCGCGCCGAGCCGGGGATCGTGGTCAGGCCGTGCCGGTCGACCCGGAACCCCTGGACGATTCCGGTGCCAC
>JBKPHO010000476.1:0-42655 GCA_046729915.1 Actinomycetota bacterium
GTCGAGTTCGTGAAGAAGTTCACCGAGGGGAAGGCCAACCGGGGAGCGCTGGAGCAGTTCCTGCTCGCCTGCGCCGCCGAGAACCCGAACCGCCGCCTGCGCCTGACCGCGCTCGCCGACCGCGTCTCGATGCAGGTCGACCGGGCGAGCTTCGACGACCTCGTTACGCTCGTCACCCAGGCCCCCACGTGGGAGAAGGATCGCGTCCAGGGCGTGCGCACGCTGCTCCGCGCGCTGGGCGAGTCCAAGGTCGACGCGCCCGAGCAGATCCTCGCCCGCTGGACGTGGCGGCTGGCGCGCTCGACGCGGAAGGTGCAGGACCGGCGCGCGAGCGCGGAGTTCCCCGAAGCCAAGCGGCTCCTCGGCGCCCTCGCCAACTCGCGCGGGCACCGGCACGAGGAGAACGCGGCCAAGCTGGTGAATGCCGCGCTCGACCAGTCGCGCGAGGTCGGGACGGCCCTGCTGGCGTCGGCCGAGGGCTACACCCCGCGTGCGAACCAGTTGATCGACGCGGCGCGCGAGCGGCTGGGCACGATTCAGGAAGTGGCGAACGCGCTTGCGGACAACCTGCCGGCGCCGAAGGCGTCGAGCGGCCGCTCTCGGCGGCGTCGCCGTAAGCGCAAGAAGAAGGGCCAGGCGCAGGCGCAGCAGGCCGAGCAGCAGGCTCAGCAGCAGGCGCAAGCACCGGAGCCTCAGGCGCAGGAAGCCCCCGCCTCAGCCGCCGAGGCGTAACGCCGGCCGCCCGGAAAGGGACCACTCCACGTGCTGATCTACGCGACCGCCTTCCTGGTGGGAGCGATCACGGCGATCTCGCCGTGCGCCTATCCGGTGCTGCCGATCGTCTTCGCGGGCAGCGCGAGCGGTGGCCGCCGCCGGCCACACGCGATCATCGCCGGGCTCTGCCTCACCTTCTTCGCCTCGCTTCTGTTTCTCACCTGGCTGTTCGACCGGCTCCACATACCCAAGGACCTCCTGCGCGACATCTCGATCGCCCTCCTGTTCGTGATCGCCGCGACCCTGATCGTGCCCGGACTCGGGCGGATCTTCGAGCGGCCCCTCGCACGCCTCAGCAGGCGCCCCGCGGGCGACCTCGGCGGCGGGTTCGTGCTCGGCGCGAGCCTCGGGCTCGTCTACGTCCCCTGCGTCGGGCCGATCGTCGCCGCGATCGCGACGCAGAGCGCCTCCCTCGAGGGCGCGAAGCGTGTCGGCCTCGCGGCGATGTTCGTGCTCGGCACCGCGGTACCGCTCTCGCTGATCGCGCTCGCGGCGCGGCGGAGCAGCGAGCGGCTGCGCGGCTTCCGGGCCCACGTGGGGCAGCTCCGCATCGCGCTGGGCGCGGTAATCGCCGCTGCCGCGGTGCTGATCGCTTTCGGTGTGGACACGACGCTCCAGGAGAAGGTCCCCGACTACACGACCGCCCTCTCGAGAGCCGCCGGCGAGCGTGACTGCTCGACCAGGACGCAGCTCGGCCAGCGGTGCCTCGCCTCCGAGGCGGGCTCGTCGCTGCAGGACTACGGCACCGCGCCGGACTTCGAGGGGATCTCCGCCTGGATCAACAGCAAGCCGGTGACGATCGACCAGCTGCGCGGCAAGGTCGTGCTCGTCGACTTCTGGACGTACTCGTGCATCAACTGCCTGCGCACGCTCCCGCACCTGAAGGCCTGGGACGCCGCCTACCGGAGGGCCGGGCTCGTGATCGTGGGTGTCCACACGCCCGAGTTCGCCTTCGAACACGTGGTCTCGAACGTCCGCAAGGCGACGCGCGACCTCGGGGTGCGCTACCCGGTCGCGGTCGACGACCACTACCGCACCTGGCAGGCGTACAAGAACGGCGCCTGGCCAACCGAGTACCTCGTCGACCGGAGCGGCCGCGTGCGGGAGATCAAGGAGGGCGAGGGCCGCTACGACGAGACGGAGCGCGCGATCAGGGAGCTCCTCGGCGAGAGCCCGAACGCGCGGCTCGCTTCGGTACGCGACACGACGCCGCAGCACCTCACGACGCCCGAGTCGTACCTCGGCTGGTCGCGGCTCGATCGCTACGTGGGCTCGCAGATCGTGCCGAACCGCGAGGCCCGCTATCGGTTCCCGCACGAGATCGCGCTGAACGAGCTCGCCTACGCCGGTCGCTGGCGGGTCGAGCGCGAGCGGATCGTGGCCGGCCATGGGGCACGGCTGCGGCTGCACTTCCTGGCGCAGGACGTCTACCTGGTGTTGAGCGGGAACGGCCGCCTGGAGGTGCTCGTCGGCGGAAGGCCCGTCAAGACGATCCGCGTGAGCGGCCTGAGCCGCCTCTACACGCTCCTGCGCTATCCGGGACTGAGCGAGGGCGCGCTCGAGCTGCGCTTCACGCCCGGCATCTCCGCGTACGCTTTCACCTTCGGCTAGCGATCAGAGAGGAGGGACTGTGGCCGGTCAGATCGTGCACATCGAGATCCCAGCGGACGACACGGAGCAGGCACGTGAGTTCTGGGGCTCACTTTTCGGGTGGCAGTTCGAGTCCTACCCGGGGCCGTCCGAGTACCACATGGCCCGGATCGCCGACCAGCAGGGCGCCGCGATCACGAACATGGAGCCCGGCAAGAAAGGGACGCGCGCCTACTTCGACGTCGACGACATCAACGCCGGGGCCGCGCGCGTGAAGGAGCTCGGCGGCAACGCCGACGACCCCATGCCCGTGCCGAACATGGGCTGGTTCTCGACCTGCACCGACCCGCAGGGGAACGAGTTCGGCCTCTGGCAGAACGACCCGTCCGCGCAAGCTCGGGGGGAATAGACGGCAGTAGAGAGGCGCGGGGCGCCGTCCAGCCTATTGCTCGCGGGCGGCGTCCTCGCCGCCGCCGTTCTGCTCGCGCTCGCGGAGGAAGCGCGTCAGCTCGGCCGCCAAGGCGTCGCCCGACGGAAGGTCGGACGCCTCCTCGAGCTGCTCGGCGCGCCGTTCGAGCTCCTCGACGTAGGCCGCCGTCTCCTCGTCCGAGGCAACCGCCTCGCTCACCTGCTCCTCGTAGGTGCGCGCCGCCTCCTCGAGCTCCTCCGCCTCGACCTCGACGCCGATCAGCGCGCCGAGCCGCTCGCACAGCGCGAGCGCTCCGCGCGGGCTGGGCGTCAGCGAGACGTAGTGCGGCACCGCCGCCCAGAGGCTCGCCGACGGGATCGCGCTCTGCCTGCAGGCGTCGTGGAGAACGCCGACGATCCCGGTCGGGCCCTCGTACCGCGACGCCGAGAGCCCGAGCCGCTCCACGAGCTCCTTGTCCGTCGCGCTGCCGGTCACCGGCGCCGGGCGCGTGTGCGGCACGTCGGCAAGCAGCGCCCCGAGCGTGATCATCAGCTCGACCCCGAGGTCGCTGGCGAAACCGACCACGAGCTCCGTGAACGTGCGCCAGCGGAGGTTCGGCTCGATCCCGAGGAGGAGCACGAGGTCGTGCTCGAGACCATCGGGCCGCGCCTGGTAGAAGCCGGTCTCCGGCCAGTCGATGCGCCGGGTGAGCCCCTCCTCGAGCGACACGTGCGGGCGGGTGGCCTGGAAGTCGAAGAAGGTCTCCGGGTCGACCTCGGCGAAGCGCTCCGCGTCCCAGGTCTTGGCGAGATAGCCGGCCGCGAGCGAGGCCGCCTGCGCACCGTCGTTCCAGCCCCGAAAGGCTGCCACCATGACCGGCCGCGTGAGCTCTGGCCGGCCGTCGATGCGGAGCTCGTCGGCCACTAATGGCCCGTCCAGTAATGCCGCCGAGCTTCTGGGTCGCGAGCACCAAGCGTGATCGCGGGCCAGAGGCCGGCATGTATTGCTGGATGGGCCACGATCTCAGTCTACGTGCGGCCTTGCACGAGCGCGGCCGGCGGGCGCCACAGGACCGTGACGAAGGCGACCAGCAGGCCCCAGACCGCGGCGGCCGTGCCGACGTGGACGAGCACGAGCGGCCACGGCAGGTGCGTCCGGTACTGCACCTCGCCGAGCGCCATCTGGACGAGCAGCAGGCCGAACACGCCGAGCCCGAGGGCGAACAGCCGCGGCCAGCGCTGACGCTGCGAGGCCAGGTAGCCGAGCAGGAACACGAGCCCGATCCCGAACGCGGCCACCGCGACCGCATGGACGTAGACCAGGGGCTGCAGCCTCCAGAGCCGGTCGACGTGCTCCGCGCCGCCGCCTGAGTGGGGCCCGCCGGCGGTGGCGAGGGTGCCGGTGACGAGCAGCACGCCGGCCGCGGCGGCGACGGCGAGCGCCGCCCCGCACAGCTCTCGCGGCACCAGCCGCTCCCCCCGGCCGGAGCGCAGCGCGAGCGCCTCGAGCGCGAGCACGACCGCGCCGGCGAGAACGGCCATCGACAGCAGCAGGTGCGCGGCCACGACCGGCCAGCGGAGGTCGGTGTGCACGGCGAGGTAGCCGAGCGGAGCCTGCGCGACCGTCCCGGCAAGGATCGCGAGCGCGAGCCGGCGGCCGCGGCGCGAGAGGCCCGGCGTCAGGAACGACCCGAGAGTGGTCAGCAGCACGAGCACGATCACGACTCCGCCGAGCGCGCGGTTTCCGAACTCGATGAACGCGTGGTAGTCCTTGGCCGGCAGCGGGTGGCCGGCCTCGCAGCCGGGCCAGTGGCGGCAACCGAGGCCTGAGTCCGTTACGCGGACGGCCGCGCCCGTGAGCACGATCAGCCACAGCGCACCGAGCGAGACCAGCGTCAGCTGCAGGAAGCGCCCGGGCGAGAGCTCGATCCGCCGAAGCCGCCCGAGCGCCGTCGACGACTCGACGTGCACGCCGCAAATGCTAGTGCTCCTCCCAGCAACGAGGCCGGCACTGGAAGGAGCACTAGTTGCGGCCTAGAGAAAGGGCTCCAGCAGGGCGGGGTAGCCGTCGGCGCCGTCGAAGGGCGTCGGGCGCGAGCCGAGGAAGAGCGGCCGGTCGGCGGCGTTCAGCAGCACCGGCATCAGGTCGGGCCCGCGGAGCTGCCCGAGGATCCCGGCGGCGCAGTCGAGCTCGCCGAAGCGCTCCACGGCGTCGGCCCGCACGCCCGGGCCGGCAAGGAGCAGCGGCACCGGGTCGCCCGAGTGGATCACGTCGGGAGACGCGGGGGTGGCGTGGTCGCCGGTGACACAGACGATGGCCGTGTCGGTCGGAAGCTCGGCGAGGGCGCCGTCGAGCCGCTCGATCGTCTCCTCCTTGATCCGCGGATCCTTGGTGTGGCCGGCCGCGTCGGTTGTCTTCTGGTGGCAGAAGACGAAGGTGTCACCCGCTTCGAGCCGCTCCCGGGCGAGCTCCACGCGCGCGCCGAGGTCGGCGACGGGATCGTCGGTCTCGGGCGCCTCGAGGGGCTCGAGCCCCAACGCCCGGCCGAGCCCGCGCAGGAAGGCCGAGTCGGCCGCGAACGCACCCGTGACACCGTGCCGCTCGAGAAACGACGGAACGCGCCTGGGGCGGCCGAACCACTTGAGCGTGATCACGTTGAAGCGCTCGCCCTCGAGCCGCCTCATCGTCTCGCGCGTCCACTCCTCGCAGGCGCGGGCCGTTCGCTCCGCTTCGGGGACGAGCGGCCGCGGGCGCAGCATCGGGTGCCATGCGCGAAAGAACGCGTCGGTGTCGGTCACACGCTCGTCCGCGTCTCCGGAGATTCGCAACACCGCCTCGCCGCGCCAGACGTGCGTCAGCGAGAATGTGAGGCCGTCCACCTCGATCCCGTCGCACCGCTGGACCAGGCGCTCCGCCTCCTCGGCGTCGCGCTGGCGGTCCGGGCGGCCGGTCAGCCACCAGCCGTCCTCGCGCCGCTCCACAGGCCGCAGCGCCGCGTAGGCGAAAACGTGCTCCTCGCTCACCTCCTGACCGCGGCCGAGAGCCTCGAAGACGGCCCGCCCCGGGAACTCGTCCGGCCGGTAGCCGAGCAGCGACCAGTGCGCGACCTCGCTCGACGGCGCACGCCCGGGGCCGACGGCGTACAGCAACCCGCACGAGCCTCGCGCCGCCAGCGTGTCGAGGTTCGGCGTGGCCGCGGCCTCGTTCCCGGTGCGCCCGCCGAGTGCTTCGTGGGCGCGGTCGCCGAGCCCGTCGAGCAGGAAGACGACGATGGGGTACATGCGGCGCGGAGGCTATCCGCGCCGCATGTACCGAGAGCGTTACCGCTTGCGGACGACGACCGTGCGGCTGTAGCCGTCCAGGTAGCCGGCGCCGACCTGGTTCAGCGACATGAAGATCCGCAAGGCGTAGCGCCCGCGCTTGAGCGGCAGTCGGAAGAACTTGTGCGAGTAGCGGCCGAGGATCACCCGCCCGACCTTCACCCACTCGTGGAAGCGTGTGAACTTCTGCAGGTAGACCTTGCGGCCCTCCAGCGAGCGGTCGGCCTTGACGGTCACGGAGCCGAAGCGCTTCGAGGCCGAGAAAAGGACGTTAGGCCGCAGCTGCACCCCGATCGGGATGCTGACGGCGCTTCTCCAGTGGGCCTGGTAGCTCGTCAGCAGCGTCGGCTTGACGACGAAGTCCCAGACCCCGTTCGTGGTGGTCTGAAGCCTGGCGACCTCGACGTAGGAGGCCTGGCCGTAGGGCTGCGCCCATAGCGTGACAGTCTCACCCGCCTTGGCGTTCGAGATGGCGCCGGAGATGTGCGTCGACTCGCCGTACGTCAGGATCGGCAAAGCGGCGCCGATCGTCACGGCCGGCGGCGGGCCCTTCACGACGACCTTCCCGGTCAGGCTGGGGTGCAGCGCGTCGTGGTAGCGGAACGTGCCCGCTGAGTTGAACACGTGCCGGTAGGTCTTCCCCGGTGCGATCACGGCCGAGGCGAAGCTGCCGTTGTTCGCGACGATCTGGTGGTTCTTGGTGTCGCGGTTCGTCCATCGGACCGCGTCGGTGGTCGCGATCGTGACGGTCGCGGGTGAGAACCCGGTCGCCTTGATCGCGACGGCTTTGGTGGCCGTCGAGGCGGGCTGGGAGGCGCCGGTAACGGCGAGAGCCAGCACGGCGGCGGCGGCGAGAATGACGGTGCGCATGACGGAACCCCCTGGGTCTGCGGCTTGGTATCCGTTCAAACGCCCGCGGCTGCGAAAAGTTCTGGCCCCTTACACGACCCTCGATCACCCCTTACACGGCCCTTACACAGGCACGCGGTCGAGGCGCTTCAGCAGGACCGCGACACCCGGCGGCACCATGGCCTCCCAGTCGCCCCCGGTGCGCAGGGCCTCTCGCACCTCGGCGCCCGAGACCTCCTTCTCGGCGCCCTCGTCGAGCACGACGACCTCGTAGCCGGCGGCGCGCAGGCGGTCGAGCTTCGTGCCGCCCCAGTCCGAGAAGAGGCGGATGTACTGGACGACGTCGTCGGGCACGTAGGCTGGCCAGAGCTTGGGCTCGTTGACCGGGAACGGGACGACGTGGACGCGCTCGGCCTCGATGCCGGCGTCGGCGGCGGCAGCCTTCACCATCAGCAGCCGCTCCACGTACGTGTACGGGTTCGATTCCGGAAGGTGCCGCAGCGGGTCGGAGGCTTCTGGCTTGATGCGCTCCCGGTCGGGGTTCGTGATCCCGACGAAGAGCTCCTCGCTGAGCGCCGCTGCGCCCTTCAGGTACTCGAGATGACCGTTGTGGAAGGGCTGGAACCGCCCATGGATCATGCCTCGGGCGGTCACTCGACGACGACGCCGGCGCCCTCCTCGACGCGGCCGACCCGCCGGATGAACAGCCTGCGCGCCTCGAACTCGGCCTCCAGCGCTGGGGCGCGCTCCGCCGGGATCGAGACGAGCAGGCCGCCGGCCGTCTGCGGGTCGTAGCCGAGCGCCACGAATGTCTCGGGCACCGGGGGGCCGAGCTCCACGTGAGGACCGGCGAAGTCGCGGTTGCGCGGGTCGCCGCTCGTGCGCACGCCGTGCCGGGCGATATCGAGCGCCCCGTCGATGGCGGGGAAGCGGGACGACTCGAGCCGGAGCCGGACGCCGCTTCGCTCGGCGACCTCGTGGGCGTGGCCGAAGAGGCCGAAGCCGGTCACGTCGGTGACGGCGCTCGGCTCGAAGCTGCGCAGCACGCCGGCCGCGGCGTCGTTCAGCGTCCGCATCCAGCGGATCGCCCGCTCGAGCTGCTGCGAGCCGGCCCGGCCCAGTTTGTAGCCGGTCATGATCAGGCCGGTGCCGAGGGGCTTGGTCAGGAAGATCACGTCCCCGGGCCGCGCGCCGTTCTTCGGCCAGATGCCCTGCGGGTGCACCGTCCCGACGACCGCGAGGCCATATTTCGGCTCGGCATCGCGGATGGTGTGGCCGCCCGCGAGCAGCCCGCCCGCTGCACGCACCTGCGCGTCTGCAGCCGCGAAGATCTGGGCCAGCATCTCCATCGGCAGCTCCTCGGGGAAGGCAGCGATCGAGAGCGCGAGCAACGGCGTGCCGCCCATCGCGAAGACGTCGTTGAGCGCGTTCGTCGCAGCGATCGCGCCGTAGTCGGCGGGGTCGTCGACGACCGGTGGGAAGAAGTCGAGCGTGAAGATCAGCGCCCGTTCCTCGTCGAGCCGGTAGACCGCGGCGTCGTCGGCAGGCGCGAGGCCGACGAGCAGGTCTTCCGCCTCGGCGGGCACGAAGCCCGCGAGCAACTGCTCGAGCCGTGCCGCCGAGTACTTCGCGGCGCAACCGCCGCAGGACGCCAGATCGGTGAGCTTGACGGTGCCGGTGTTTAGATCCACAGCGGCTTCCCCCCCGCAATTGGTCTCGGGAACTGTAGGGGTGGTTCGGGCTTTCGTCCATCTACGACGAGGGCCCTGCCCGTATTCCCGTTGGAGGCGCGCGACGGCGGCCGGAGCCGCCGTCGCTTGGGGAGAGGAGGAGCTTTGGTGCGCCTCCCCGTTCGTGCCGATCGGCTCGATTCCTGCCGCCGGTCAGAGCAGCTTTGCGCGCACGGCAGCACCGAGCTCGCTCGCCGAGACCGAGCCTTCGAACTTCGCCTTGATCCGGCCGTCGCGCCCGACGAGGAACACCCACGGCTCGGTGCGAAGGCCCCACTGGCGCATCCAGCGGTTGTAGCCGCGCTGCGGGTTGTTGTCGCGGAAGACCTCGACGTGGATGAACCGGACGCCCCGCGGCGCGAAGCGCTTCCGGACCGCCTCCATCACGTCCACGACCGGCCCGCACGTGCGGCTGGTGCAGAACTTCGGCGTCGCGAACGTGACCACGAACGGCTTGTGCGCGGCCAACGAGCCCGCGATCGAATAGCGCAGCAGCGGCAGGTCGGGCGGCCGGCTCGTGGTGATGCGCGCCGCCGCCGCCGTGGCGAGCGTCGGCGTCGCCGAGCGTGGAGCCCTGGCGCCGACGGCCCGGCTACTGGCGTGCGCGGTCACGTCCAGCACGCCGACCGCCTGGATCCTGGCGCCTGCCGGCTGCGCGACGAGCCAGTAGCGGCCGGGCCGCCGAAGTTTGAGCTGCGCGACGAAGATGCGGGTCACGCCGCCGAAGGCCGCCTCGGAGCGACCGGGAATCCCGATCGGCTCGAGGCGCGCGGTCGCGCGAGCGAACGGGGTGCCCGCCCGGCTCTTGGCGACCCAGACGGAAGCCGTGGGCCGGTACACCGGCCTCGCGTCGTTTCTGATCACGAGGAACGGGTACCGAACGTCGCCGGCCACGAACTCGGAAGCACCCGCCGTGACGGCGACGTCCGGCCCGGGCCGCTTCAGGATCGATTCCAGCGTGGCGCCCCTTGACGTGGCGGACCCGCCGCAACCGGCGCAGAGAGCCGATGCCGCGAGGAGAACGGCGAAAACCCGGCCCACGGGCCGAGTCTAGCTACGCCTACCTCCCTGGCTCGGGCGAAGCCGGGAACGAGAACCGCAGAGCAGGAGCGCGGCTCGACTCATGCCGACTGCGTTCGGAGCCCCCCGCTCCGAACGCGCCTGGTTCGGTCTAGTGCCCGTCGAACCAGCTGCCCGGATGGCCGAGGAGGCATCCGAGGCCGTGCGCGGCGCCCTGGAGGGAGAAGGCCAGCAGGGAGAGGGAGACCGTCAGCGAGATCAGGCGTGCCTTGTTCATCGTCACCTCCTTCGTCGGCTTAGAAGCGGACATCCTGTAGGGCTTCGGCAGCCTTTCGATACAGGCGTGCCGCAGTAGCGTCCTCGCCGCGGCGGGCGGCGAGATCGCCTTGTGCCATCCACGCGGCGGCGCGATGGCTGATCGATTCCAGCTGCTCTGCGCTTGCCTCGGCGGTGCGCAGCATCTGCTGCGCCTCGTCGAGGCGACCCTGCTCCATCAAGGCGCGGCCCAGCACGAGCTGGGTCGGCGCGATGTCGAGCAGGAAGTCTTCGCGGCCCTCGAGGAGCTCGAGCGCGTGACGCGCCTCCTCTTCTGCCGACTCCACCTGGCCGGTCGCCAGGTGCACGTGTGCGAGAGACGAGACCACGTTGGCGGCCTCGGCGTCGCTGCCCTTGTCGAGCAGGACGCGGTAGGCGTTCTTCAGGTCCTCGACCGCCCGCTCGGGCTTGCCGAGCTGGAAGTTGAGGCCACCCAGGTTGTTCAAAAGCCGGCCGACGTTTCGCTCGTCGTTCAGCTGCTCGTAGTAGGCCTTGGCGCGCTCGGCGTAACTGCGCGCGAGAACCCAGTGGCCCATTCGCTCGGAGACGAGCGAGGCCTGGAAGTAGACATTGGCCATCGTCCGGTGGTCGTCGAGCGCCTGCGCCAGCTCGAGCGCCCGCTCGACGTCCTCCCGCGCGGCCTCGAAGTCGCGCTGGCGGCGGTAGCAGCGCGAGCGCCAGCCGAGGATCTCGGAGCGCAGCAGGTCGCATGGAAGACCCGAGCCCTCCGCGAGCTTCAGCGCCTCGCTGAAGAGCGCGACAGCCGAGGCGATGCTGGAGAGGTGGTAACGGCAGACGCCCATGCGGAAGAGCACCTGCGCGCGGTCGACGTCCGAGAAGCCGGGGCCCTCGGTGATCGTGCGGCAGCGCTCCAGGAGCCGTAGGGCCGGCCGGAGCTCGCCGCGCTCCATCCGCGCCCACGCTTCCGTCTGGACCGCGCGGGCCTCGAGCTCGACCGCGCCGGTGGCCATCACGGCCGTGTGCGCGTTCTCAAGCTCCTCGATGGCTTCGTCGTACTGGTGCGCGTTGGCAAGGGCCTCCGCCCGGGCGAGCATGGCCTCGACTCTGCTGCGCTCGTCGGCGGAGACGCCGCGCTCGAGGAAGGCGGCGTCGACGCCGAGCTTGGCCGCCAGCCACTCGATCGTCTCGCGCGTGGGCCTGGTCTTCCCACGCTCGATCTGGCTGACGTACTCCTTCGAGAAGCGGTCGCCCGCGAGATCAGTCTGCGTCAGGCCTGCGGCGACGCGCAGCTGCCGGACCCGCTCGCCGAGGCGGGCGGATCCGAGGCGGCTGGTGGTGCGGGACTGGGCTGTTAGGGAGTCTTTGGGCACGAAACGCTCGCGGCGAAGTCAAACGCATACTTGACTTCGGCGCAAGTGCGGTTGGGCTATATCCCCCAAAAAGGGCATGTCCGAGCCGCAAACAGGGTGAACTGGCCGGTCTGAAAATCACTTGACCGAGTTACTTGACTCCCGCTTTGGCCACGTCTATATTGCGACCACCTTGCACCCAGCCGGACGCCAGGCTTACGGGATGCAAGGGGCGCGCCAGAGACGGCGACACATGGCCCGGAGGTAGTGGCTGGGCCGCAGAGCCAAGGCCTCCGGGTCGTCGCCTCTCAGGAAAGGCCCGCAAAAATCACAAAGCCCCCCGAGCCGCAGCGGGGGGCTTTTCTCTGTCCGGGGGAATCCCTGGTTCCCCCGGATGACCCCTCCTTGCCAGCGGCCCTGCAGCCCTTGCGTCCAGGAGCCGGCGCTTGGATCCGAGACTTCGTTCGTTCTTGTCGTTGTGTGCCTCCCGCCGAGCAAAGCTCGGCTCCGGCGGCCGGCCTGGGCGCCCCAAGTTGACGTTGGCTCTGCTAGGCCGGGCTGCCTGTCATCCACTCGCGGCGGGAAGCCACGACGTCATCGAACTCCGCGCCGACCAGGGTGCCGAGGCGGCGGTCGATTGTGGTGAGGAGGCCTAGGGAGATGAAGATCCACGCTTCGGCGTCTGGGTCTCGCTCCGGCAGGATGCCGCCGCTGTCCTGGGCGCGGCGGATGACCCCGGCGACGAAGTCGTGGACCTCGCGCACCTGTTCGCGCAGGCCCCGGCGGATCTCCGGGTCGTCCGCCGCCTCGCTCAGCGCCTGAATCCAGAGGTCGACCATGATCACGCGGTCGGCGGCACGCGCCTGGAGGTACGTCTTGCCGAGCGTCCCGAGCGAGGCGGCCGGGTCGGGCTCGCGCTCGAGCGCCTCCTCCCAGAGCCCGCGGAGCCGCTCCCAGGACGCCGCGAGGCAAGCGAGGTAGAGCTCGCGCTTGGAGGAGAAATGGCGGTAGAGCACCGGCTCGGTGACGCCCGTCTCGCGGGCGATCTGCGCGGTCGTCGAGCCGTGGTAGCTGCTCTTCGAGAAGACGCGGCTGGCGGTCTCGACCACCGCGGCCCGCCGTTCGGGACCCGACAGCCTGGTACTACTCATGCGCCGACCTCCACCGGCTGGCCGGAGTCGGCGTGCCGGTACCTGCGCACGAGCACCGCGGCCGCGATCGCGGCGCCGAAGCAGATCGCCGCGCTCACGCGCATGCCGAAGGTGAGCCCGTCCACGAACGCCTGCGGCGGCGAAGCGCCCCCGCGGGCGGAGGCCGCGGCCCGCTCGGTGATGATCGCGCCGGTGACTGCGATGCCGAGCGCGACGCCGACCTGGCGGAAGGTGTTCAGCACGCCCGAGGCGACTCCGGCCTTTTCGACCGGCGCAGCGCCCATCGCCGCGGCCGACATGGGCGTCATCACGAACGACATCCCGAGCCCGCCGAGCACGAACGCCGGGAGCATGTGCCAGAAGGTGGAGTGCAGCGTCACGGTGGAGAGCAGGAGGCAGCAGACCGCGACCACACTCATTCCCCCGGCCATCAGCCAGCGCGAGCCGACGCGGTCGGAGAGCTTGCCGGCGATCGGGGCGAAGACGACGATCATCAGCGTCCACGGCAGCAGTGCGGCGCCGGCCTGGATCGGTGACCAGCCACGGAACGTCTGCATGTAGATCGGGAAGAACACGAAGATCCCGAACATCGCGAGCGTGACGAGGATCGCGACGAGGTTGGCCCCGGCGAACGTCCCGCTGCGGAACAGCGAGAGGTCGAGCATCGGCAGCCGCTGGTGCAGCTCGAGCAGGATGAACGTCACCAGGGCGACCGAGCCGATCGCGAACAGGCCGAGGATGCGCGCCGACGTCCAGCCGTACTGGTTCGCCTCGATCAGCGCGTAGACGATGGCCAGCAGCCCGATCCCCGACGAGAGCAGGCCTGGCAGGTCGAGCCGCTGTTCGTGGGAGGTATCCCTCGACTCGGGAACCACCAGCAGTGCCACGACGACGCCGATCGCGCCGATCGGGACGTTGACGTAGAAGATCCAGTTCCAGGAGACGTGCTCGGTGATGATCCCGCCGAGCAGCGGCCCGATCGCGAGCGCCATCGCGGAGACCCCGGCCCAGATCCCGATCGCCATGCCGCGCTCGCGGACCGCGAAGGTTGCGGAGATGATCGAGAGCGTCGCGGGCATCATCAGCGCCGCGCCGACTCCCTGGACGGCGCGGGCGGCGATCAGCTCGGTGCCGGTCGAGGAGAGGCCGCAGAAGAGCGAGGAGGCGGTGAAGACGATCAGCCCGATCACGAAGATGAGCCGGCGGCCGAGGAGATCGCCGAGCTTGCCGCCGGTGAGCAGCAGGGAGGCGAAGGTGAGCGCGTAGGCGGCAACCGTCCACTCGAGCTCGGCGCGGCTGATGCTGAGCTCACGCTGGATTGCCGGCAGCGCGACGTTCACCACCGTGTTGTCGAGCATGATCATGAAGAGCGCGAAACACAGCGCTCCCAGCGTCCACCACTTCCTGTTCTGCTCCGCGAAGATCCTCGCCCGCACGCCTCTCCTCCCCCGTTTCGGACGACGCTAAGTTAGTCGTCACTAGGTTAGGGGCCACTAGCTAAGGCGTCAAGTTACGCTTGGCCCATGGAGCCGATCTGGACGCCTTCGGAGCGGGTGCGTGAGCACTCGAACGCGTTGCGGCTCGCACGGAAGCTCGGCTTCGAGGACTACGCCTCGCTCGTGCGCTTCTCCACGGAGGAGCCGGAGCGGTTCTGGCCGGCGGCCATCGAGGACATGGGCCTCGAGTTCTCGCAGCCTTGGCACGCAGTCCTGGACGAGTCGCGCGGGCCCGAGTGGGCGACGTGGTTCGTCGGCGGACGGCTCAACCTCGCGTGGAACTGCGTGCACCGCTGGGCGCACGGGCCGCGTGCGGACACAGCCGCCGCGCTCTGGCAGGGCGAGGACGGGGTGCGGCGGTCGCTGTCGTACCGCGAGCTGTCGACGGAGGTGACGCGGCTGGCCGAGGCGCTCGCCGCGCTAGGCGTCGAATCGGGCGACCGAGTGGCGATCTTTCTGCCGATGTCGCCGGAGGTCGCGATCGCCTCGCACGCCTGCGCGCACCTCGGCGCCATCCAGGTGCCGGTGTTCTCGGGCTTCGCGGCGCCCGCGATTGCCGCTCGGCTGCAGCATTCGGAGGCGCGGGTCGTGATCACGGCGGACGGCTCGCTGCGGCGCGGGGGCGAGGTGCCGATGAAGGAGCTCGTCGACGAGGCGCTCGCGGAGTCGCCTTCGGTCGAGCACGTCGTCGTGTGGCGGCGGCTGGGCCGCGACGTCCCGATGCGGCCGGGCCGCGATCTCTTCTGGGACGAGGCCGTGGCCGACTCGCCGGGGGAGCTCGAGCCGCTCGAGGTCGATTCCGAGCACCCGTACCTGCTGACCTACACCTCTGGCACGACGGGGCCGCCGAAGGGCGTGCTGCACGTACAGGCCGGCTTCCTCGTCTCGATCGCCCGCGAGGTCTGCTACCAGGCGGACACCCGGCCCGACGACGTCATCCACTTCGTAACCGACATGGGCTGGATCATGGGCCCGTGGGAGGTCGTGGGCGGGATGGCGCTCGGTTGCACAGTCGTGTTCGCCGAGGGCGCGCCCGACTGGCCGGCCGCCGACCGGCTGTGGGGGCTCGTGGAGAGCGAGCGCGTCTCAATTCTCGGGCTCTCGCCGACGCTGGTGCGCGCGCTGATACCGCACGGCGCGGAGCTGGTCGAGCGGCACGATCTCTCGACGTTGCGGGTGCTCGTGACGACCGGCGAGCCGTGGAACCCGGAGCCGTACCGCTGGCTGTTCGAGCACGTCGGCGGCCGGCGCTGCCCGATCATCAACTGCTCGGGCGGCACCGAGGTCGGAGCCTGCTTCCTCTCGCCGACCGTTGCGGCACCGATCAAGTCGTGCTCGCTGGGCGGGCCTGCGCTCGGGATGGCGATGGACGTCGTCGACGCGGAGGGGCGCTCGGTGCGCGGCGAGGTCGGGGAGCTCGTCTGCCGGAAGCCGTTTCCCGGGATGACGCGGGGGTTCTGGAAGGACCCGGAGCGCTACCTGGACACGTACTGGCGCCGGCTGCCGGGGGTCTGGGTGCACGGCGACTGGGCCTCCGTCGACGCGGACGGCTACTGGTTCCTCCACGGGCGGTCCGACGACACGCTCAACATCGCGGGCAAGCGGCTCGGACCGGCGGAGCTGGAGTCGGCGGTCGTGGCACATCCGATGGTCGCCGAGGCGGCGGCGGTCGGCGTGCCTCACGAGGTGAAGGGCGAGGTCGCGTGGGTCTTCTGCGCGCTCGTGCCGGCAGCGGAGCCGAGCGAGCAACTGGCGGCGGAGCTGCGGGCGCTCGCGGCCGGTGCGCTCGGCAAGGCGTTCGCGCCCGAGCGGGTGCTGTTCGTGTCGGCGCTGCCGAAGACGCGCAGCGCGAAGATCGTGAGGCGCGCCGTCCGGGCCAAGGCGCTCGGGGCCGATCCGGGCGACCTCACGTCGCTGGAGAACCCGGAGACGCTGGACGAGATCGCCGAGGCGGCCGGAGCAACCACGCCCTAGTCCTGTCCCTTGCGGCCATGGCCGGGGACAGGCGGGTGGCCTGGAGCAGCTCGCGCTGACCACTATCCTCCGCGCATGCCGAACGGCGACGATCTCACCGGCCAGGTCGTGCTCGTCACCGGCGGAGGTCGCGGGATCGGTGCGGGGATCGCGCGCGAGCTCGCCGCCGCCGGTGCACGCGTCGCGGTCGCCGCCCGCACAGGGGAGCAGGTCGAAGAGGTGGCCCGCGAGATCGACGGCCTCCCGCTCGAGGTCGACGTCACCGACCGCGCCGCAGTGGAGCACGTGGTCGCGGAGACCGAGCGCGAGCTCGGCCCGATCGACCTGCTCGCGGCGAACGCAGGAATCGGCGGCCCCGACGGCCCGACGTGGGAGGTCGATCCGGACGCCTGGTGGCAGGTGCTCGAGGTGAACGTCCTCGGCGTCCACCTCTGCTGCCGCGCCGTCATCCCCGGGATGCTCGGGCGCGGGCGCGGCCGGGTCGTGATCACGGGCAGCGGCGCGGCGTACCTCCCCGGCGCCCGCAGCACCGCGTATCCCGCGAGCAAGGCAGCCGTCTGGCGGTACGGCGAGACCCTCGCGAACGAGCTCGAAGGACGCATCCCGGTCTTCGTGATCAGCCCCGGCCTGGTACGGACCGAGATGACCGGCAGCAACTTCCCCGACGACGCGCCCTGGACGCCGCCGGAGCTCGCGCCGCGCCTCGTGCGCGTGCTGGCGTCCGGCCGCGCCGACGCGCTCGCCGGCCGCTACATCCACTCCGAGCACGACGACATCGAGGACCTGATCCGCCGCGCGGACGAGCTCCGCGAGCAAGACCTGAACACGATCCGCCTTCGACGCTAGGTAGTTTTCGACTGATAGTCTAAAACCTGACAGATGAGGCTCGCGCTCGCTCAGCTCAACACCACCGTCGGCGACCTGGACGGCAACCGTGCCCGGATCCTCCAGGCGATCGACGAGGCGAAGACGGCCGGTGCGGACCTCGTCCTCGTCCCCGAGCTGGCCGTCACCGGCTACCCGCCAGAAGACCTGCTCCTGCGCCCGGGCTTCCTGCGCGCCGCAGCCGAGTCGCTGAGCGAGATCGCGAGCTCGACCCGCGACGTCGTAGCGCTCGTCGGCTTCCCCCATCTCGACCGCGACCTCTACAACGCCTGCGCCGTCTGCGCCGAGGGCGAGGTGAAGGCGGTGTACCGTAAGCGCTTCCTGCCGAACTACGGCGTGTTCGACGAGGACCGCTACTTCGCGCCGGCCCGCGACTGCATCCTGCTCGAGCTGGGCGGGACGCTCGTCGGCCCGACGATCTGCGAGGACATGTGGCAGCCGGGGCCGCCGGCGACTGACCTCGCCCTCGCCGGCGCGCAGCTGCTGACGAACATCTCGGCCTCCCCGTTCCACGTCGGCCGCGAGCGGGAGCGCGAGGAGATGTTCGCCACGCGCGCTCGGGACAACGCCTGCTTCGTCGCCTTCTGCAACGCGGTCGGCGGCCAGGACGAGCTGATCTTCGACGGCCACTCCCTCGTGCTCGACGAGGAGGGCCGCGTCATGGCCCGCGCGCCCGGATTCGAAGAGGCGCTGCTCGTGGTCGACATCGACGCCGTCGAAGCGGTGGGCCGGAGGCTGCGCGACGTGCGCCGCCGGGCACTCGCCCGGGAGCGAGGCGAGCTGCCGGACGCGTCGCTCGTGAAGCTGGGGGCCGCGCACGAGCAGGACGCGCCGGTCGAGCCGCAGCTCGCGCAGTCCGTCGACGAGCTCGAGCAGATGCGGCTCGCGCTCGAGCTCGGCCTCCACGACTACGTCGAGAAAAACGGCTTCCGCGAGGTCGTGATCGGCGTCTCCGGCGGGATCGACTCCGCGCTGACGGCAGCCCTGGCGGTCGAGGCGCTTGGCGCGGACCGCGTCCACTGCGTCTCGATGCCGTCGCGCTACTCGTCCGAGGAGACGCGCCGCGACGCGCGCGTGCTCGCCGAGTCGCTCGGAACCGACTTCCGTGAGCTACCGATCGAGGGCGTCGTCAAGGCCTTCGACGAGGTGCTCGCGGAGAGCTTCGCCGGGCGCGAGCCCGACCTCGCGGAGGAGAACGTCCAGGCGCGGATCCGCGGCGTGCTGCTGATGGCCCTCTCGAACAAGTTCGGCTGGCTCGTGGTCGCGACGGGGAACAAGTCAGAGCTCTCCGTCGGGTACGCGACGCTCTACGGCGACATGGCGGGCGGCTTCGCGCTGCTCAAGGACGTCTTCAAGACCGACGTCTTCCGCCTCGCGCGGCACCTGAACGAGCGCGTGGGCAAGGAGCTCATCCCGGCGACGATCATCGAGCGCGCCCCGAGTGCCGAGCTGCGGGCCGGCCAGCTCGACCAGGACTCGCTCCCGCCCTACCCGGAGCTCGACCGGGTGCTCGAGGCGTACGTCGAGGAGGACCGCTCGCGGGAGGAGCTCTCGCAGGACGGCTTCGACCCCGACGTCGTCGACCGCGCCCTGGCGTTGATCGACCGCGCGGAGTACAAGCGCCGCCAGGCGCCACCCGGCGTGCGCCTCACGCCCAAAGCCTTCGGCCGCGACCGGCGCACGCCGATCACGAACCGCTGGCGCGGCTAGTTCGTACTCCGTTTGACCGTCGCGAGTGGCGGGCAACGAGGGAACCGGTCGAAAGGAGGCGGGAGGCATGGAATGGGCTGCGCTGATTGCGTGGATCGCGACCGCGGGAGGCGGCTTCTTCTTGCTGACGATCTGGTTGTCGAGGGGCGGCATGCGCCAGCAGCGCGAGACGGGGATGAGGATCCGGCCGCCGCTGATCCTGGGGCACTTCCTGCTCGCGGCGACGGGGCTCGTGCTCTGGATCATCTACGTCGCGAGCGACAGCGAAACGCTGGCGTGGGTGGCATTTGCGCTGCTCGTCGTCGTCGCGCTCCTCGGCTTGACGATGTTCGTCATCTGGTACCAGCGCCGCGAGCGCGGTCCGGCCCGCGAGGCTGCCGGCATCCCGGCAGAGCAGCACTTCCCCGTGCCGGTGGTGGCCCTGCACGGGGTCCTCGCCGTGACGACGGTCGTGCTGGTCTTCCTGGCCGCGGTCGGGGTCGGGGACTAGGGACTAGATCCCCGCGTCCAGGGGCTCGGGCGGAGGGCCGTTAGCCAAGAGGTCGCGCAGGAGCTGCGGGAGCCGCCGCGGCACGAGCACCTCGTCGGTAGCGTCGAGCTCGTCGGCCGTCCACCAGCGGATCTCGGCGACGTGTTCCGCCGCGAGGTCGACCCTCGGCTCCGGCTCGTGCTCCTCGACACGGACGAGCCAGTTCCGCTCGCGCTGACGGTAGATGTGGCCGTCCCAGGCGAAAGTTTGCTCGCGCCTCCACAGCTCCGGGCCGAGCTCGAAGCCGGTGAGCCCGATCTCTTCCGCGAGCTCTCGCCGAAGAGCGGCCTCGACATCCTCGCCCTTGTGGATCCCGCCCCCGGGCGTCGCCCACCAGACCTGCCCGCTCGAGTCGCGGAACTCGACGAGCAGCGTGCGGCCGCGGCGGTCTACGACGAGCGCCCGTGCCGCCGCCCGCTCGAGCGGCTCGAGCCACCTGTTCAGCTCGCGGAACCAATGCAGCCGCTCGGCATAGGGGACTGCGGCGTTGGCGGGCGACGTCGACGGAAGGACGAAGAGCCCGACATCGTCGAGCGTCCGCTTCTGCGGGCCCAGCTCTGCTCGCTCGCGAAAGGGGCCGCGGAACGCCTCCTTGCCGACGAACGCGATTGCCCGCGGGCGAAGGTCGAGCGCAAGCCGCAGGAGCCGCTCGAGCGAGCCCGCGAAGTCGCCGCTGCGTAAGTCGCCGGAGCCCCGCGTGGTCCGGTAGGCCGCGTTGGTGAGGCCGATGCCCAGCTCCGGCAGGGAGAACTGCTCCTCCGGCGCGTAGAACCTCGGCGTGAAGCCGGCGTCGGCGAGCAGCCGCCAGAAGTCGTTCCGCGGATTGGCGAAGTGCGCCCCCGCCGCCGCGGAGGCGCGGCCGGGGTTGATCCCGCAGAACGCGACCCGCAGCCCGGGCGCGAGAACATCCGGAACCGCGCCGGCGCTGAGGCGTCGCTTGCGATGCGGCTTAGGAGGCCGTGGCGGCTTTGCCGGCACGGCCGTTTCAGCGGCAGGCGTGACTGCGGCGCCGCTTCGGCGCGCAGCGCCGCTCATGCCCAAGCGGACGCGGCCGCATTCGCACCATGAGGCGCCGGCGCGGCGTGCGCACCCACCGGCAGCTCATGCCGCGAGCCCCGGGTCACGCGAGTCCAGCCGAACTTCGAAGAGCCGCCGCAGCTCCTCACCGGTGATGCGGAGCCCAGACCGAGTGGCGCGCGGGCGGCTCGGCTCGAGCCGCACGACCCTGATGCTCGCCTCGTCGACCCCGTAGCAGCGAAGGTAGCACTCCTCCTCGGTCAGCCGTCGCAACCGGCGCACGGCCGGAGCCTATGCGCGGCCCCGGACGTAACCGGATCACTCGTATTGCAACGCCCGCAGGACGTTAAGCTGCGCGGCCCGGCGCGCCGGAATGATCGCAGCCAGCACGCCCACCACGATTGCCGCCAGCACGAAGTACACGAGCTGCAGCCACGGGATCGCGAAGACGACGCCCTGGTCGGAGAGCGCCTGCGAGACAAGCGCCGCGAGGAAGACTCCGACGACCAGGCCCAGAGCGGCGCCCATCAGCGCCGTGACGATGCTCTCGTACCGGATCATCATGCGCACCTGCCGCCTGGTCATGCCGACCGCCCGCAGCATCCCGAGCTCGCGCGTGCGCTCGTAGACCGTCAAGACGAGGGTGTTGATGATCCCGACCAGGCTGACGATCACCGAGAGCGCAAGCAGCGCGTAGAGCAGGTTGAGGATCCTCTTGATCGGCTTGATGAAGTTCGCCGTGAACTCGTCGCGCGTCTGCACCTTGGCGTCCGCGAAGCCCGAGACGTCGTCCTCGAGCGTCGCCGTGTTCGCGTCGCTGACGCCGTCGGGCGTGTTCACCAGGACCATCTCGTCCTGCGGCCGCGGGATGTACTTGTCGAAGAGCGTCGTCGAGATGGTCGCCTCGCCGAAGGGCGAGCCGCCGTTCGGCTTCTCGTAGATCCCCTTCAACCGCAGGTTGACGCGTCTGCCGTCCGGAAACTCGAGATTGACCACGGAGCCGAGGTGCAAGTCGTGCGACTTGGCGTAGTCGCTGTCCGTGAACCAGCCATTGGTGCCGAGTCGCCCGGGAACCGAGCTCCCGCCCGCCTTCCAGTCGATGCGAACCCCCGTCCCGATGTTGGGCTGGACCGCCGTGAGGTTGTGGTCGCCGCCGAGAAAGCGGGCTGATCCCGCGCGAATCGGAGTCACATCGCTGACCCCCGGCTTGCCGACGAGCGACTTCCCTGCGGCGACGTCGATCGGGGTGAACGTGTTGGTCGCCGTGATCGCGTAGTCGGCGATGAAGAGCTCGTCCACGGCGTCCTCGAACGACTTGAACACCCCCTGGCCGAAGATCGCCACGAAGGTGACGAGCGCGAGGCCGATCATCAGCGCCGAGGCCGTCGACGCCGTCCGAGCGGGATTCCGCGTCGCGTTGTCCCGCGCGAGGATGCCCGGCGCACCGCCGATCGCCCGGGCCGGCGCGCCGAGGACGCCGGCGAGCGGCCGGACGACCCGCGCCGCGTTCATGGAGACCCCGAAGAAGAGCAGCAGCACACCCACGCCGATCAGCAGCAGGCGCGGCCCCGTCGCGATGCCGGTCCCAAGCGTCCCGAGCGCGACGAGCGCGATGGCAGCGGCGAGGATCCCGAAGGCCGTGACCGGCCCCCACTTCGCGAACCTGGAGACGGGCAGCACGGATCCCTCGCGGACAGCCGCGATCGGCGGCACGCGCGTCGCACGGCGGGCCGGGCGGACGCTGGCGAGAAGCGTGACGATCGTCCCGACGACGAGGGCGACGATCACGGTGCGGGTCGCGAACACCGTTTCGCCCTGCGGCAGGTCGATCCCCACGACGACGAAGAGCTTGTTCAGCAGCTTCGCGAGGCCGAGGCCGAGGAACAGCCCCACGACAGAACCCAGGAGCCCGATCACGAGGGCCTCCACCACGACCGACCAGAGGACCTGGCGCCGGGATGCGCCCAGCGTGCGGAGCGTCGCGAACTCGCGCATCCGCTGGGCGATCGTGATCGAGAGCGTGTTCGCGATCACGAAGGCGCCGACGAACAGGGCGATCCCTGCAAAGGCGAGCAGGATGTACTGGAAGAACGAGACGAAGTCGAACTGCTTCTTATCCTCCTTGACCTGCGCCTGCGTGTCGCGGACGGTGGCGGTAGGCGGCAGCAGCGGCTTGATCTCGGAGATCAGCTTCGACGTGTCGACCCCGGCCTTCGACTGGATGCGGATGACGTCGAGCTGGCCCGGCTTGGCGAACACGCGCTGCGCCGTGGGCAAGTCGAAGAGGGCGAAGGTCGCGGCGCCGATCGAGCCGACGCCCGTGAGCTTCGCGATTCCGGAGATGCGGAAAGATCGCTGCGGGCCGACCGCCTGCAGCTTGATGGTGTCGCCGACGTTGAAGTCCTCTCTCGAGGCCGTCGCCTGGTCGATCGCGACCTCGTCCGGCCCGCTCGGCCACGAGCCTGCCGTCAGCTCGGTCGGATTGAACTGCTGCTCGCGCGGGTCGACGGAGAAGCCGAGCGACGGGGCTCCACCCGTGTCGATCACCTTCCCGTCCTTGCCGATCAGCTTGACGCTGTCGCTCGTCACCGAGCCTGCGGCCGCGGCCACGTCTGGAAGCTTCTTCACCTTCGTGAGCACCGACTCCGGGAAGGTCGGCGTCTCGACGCCGTTTCCGTTCTCGTTCTTGAACGCGGCCTCGCCGCTGATGACGACATCTGCGTTCTTGTACGAGTTCGTCACGATCGTGTTGAAGCCGTTGTTGATCGTGTCCGTGAGGATGTAGGTGCCGCTGATCATGGCGACCCCGAGCACGATCGCGATCGCGGTTAGCGAGACACGGACCTTGCGGCCCGCAAGGCCCTTGAGCGCGACCGTGAGCATCAGGCCGGTGCCTGGGTGAGCTCGTCCATCGCGGCGATCACGGCGCCGGGATCGGCGCGCGGCATGTCGCGCACGATCAGGCCGTCCCCAAGGAAGAGGATCCGGTCGGCGATCGCGGCCGCATGCGGATCGTGCGTGACCATCACTGTGGTCTGGCCCAGCTCCTCGACCGAGCTTCGCAGCAGCTCGAGGATCTCGCCGCTCGTCTTCGAGTCGAGGTTGCCGGTCGGCTCGTCGGCGAAGACGACGGTCGGCCTCGAGATCAGCGCCCGCGCGATCGCGACGCGCTGCTGCTGGCCGCCCGAGAGCTCGGCCGGCCGGTGGCTGCGCCGGTCGTCGAGCCCTACGGTCTTCAGGAGCTGCTCCCGCCATTCGCGCTCGGGCTTCTCACCGGCGATCGTGAGCGGCAGGACGATGTTCTCCTCTGCGTTCAGCATCGGCAGCAGGTTGAAGAACTGGAAGACGAACCCGATGTGCTTGCGCCGGAGCTTCGTGATCTCCGTGTCGTTGAGCTCCCCGAGCTTCGTGCCTGCGATCCAAACCTCGCCCGAGGTCGGCCGGTCGAGCGCGGCGAGGATGTGCATGAGCGTCGATTTGCCGGAGCCGGACGGCCCCATCACGGCCGTGAGCTTGCCCTGCTGCACGTCGAGCGTTACGCCGCGCAGGGCGTCAACGGCGGTGTCGCCCTCGCCGTAACGGCGGGTGACGTCCCGCCCCGCGACGACGGCGCTGGGCGCGCGATCGACATCCACGGCTGGTAGTGCGGCGGCTTCCATGGCTCTCCCTCGGTTTTGAATCCCCCAGTCCCGCACCAGTGTGCCAACGATCGGTCCGCATGCCAAACGAGCTACCTTGCCTTTGGTGAGCGTTGTGGCGTTCGACGTCGCTGCGGTTCGCGCGAGGTTCTCGGCGCTCGACCGCCGGCTCGCGTTCTTCGACGCGCCCGGCGGCACGCAGGTGCCGGACGAGGTGACCGACGCGATCGCGGCGTACCTGCGCGAGTCCAACGCGAACCTCGGCGGACGCTTCGAGACGAGCCGCAGGAGCGACCTGCTGGTGGAGGAGGCGAGGCGCGCGGCCGCTTCGTTCCTCGGCTGCGCCGCCGAGGAGGTCGTCTTCGGCGCGAACATGACCACGCTGAACTTCGCGCTCTCGCGGACCGTCGGCCGCGAGCTCGGGCCCGGCGACGAGATCGTGGTCACCAGGCTCGACCACGACGGCAATGTGGCGCCCTGGCTGGAGCTCGCGCAAGACCTCGGCCTCGTCGTGCGCTTCGCCGAGATCCGCGACGACACGACCCTGGACCTCGACGCCATCGCCGCGCAGCTCTCGGGGCGCACGCGGATCGTCGCCTTCCCGTGGGCCTCGAACGCGGTCGGAACGCTGGTCGACGTCGCGCGCGTGTCGGCACTGGCACACGAGGCGGGCGCGCTCGCCTGGGTCGACGCCGTGCACTACGCGCCGCACGGGCGGATCGACGTCGCTGCTGCGGGCGTCGATGTGCTGATCTGCTCGCCGTACAAGTTCTACGGGCCGCACCTGGGATTGGCCTTCGCTCGCGCCGAGCTGCTCGAGCGCTGGCGCCCGTACACGGTGCGGCCGCTCGCGCAGGAGCGGCTCGGGCAGCGGTTCGAGACGGGCACGCTCCCGCACGAGCTGCTCGCGGGCTTCGTCGCGGCGGTCCGCTACCTCGACTCGCTGGGCTGGGATGCGATCACGGCGCACGAGCGGGAGCTCGGCGAGCGGTTCCTGGCCGGCTTGCCGGAGTCGTGCCGGCTGCACGGGCTGCCGACGATGGACGGACGCGTGCCGACCTTTTGCTTCACCGTCCGGGGTCAGACTCCGGCCATGGCCGCGGAGCGCCTCGCCGAGCGTGGCCTGGCCGTGTGGCACGGCAACTACTACGCCGTCGAGGTGATGCAGCGGCTCGGCCTGCCCGACGGCGCCGTCCGCGCCGGCGTCGTCCATTACAACTCGGCCGACGAGGTCGACCGGCTGCTTGCAGGGCTGGCCGAGCTCTAGAGAGCCGCGACGACGCCGAGTAGGGCGTGCCCGGCCGGGCCCAGGAGCTCAGCCAGCCGCTGCAACGACTGCACGATCGCGAGGCCGCCCCCAGCGACAGCGCCCGCGTCGTGCAGAACTTGGGTAAACCGCTCGAGGCGGCCGGCGATCCGGCCCTCATCGGGCTCGTCGCCCTCGGCCTCGACGGCCGCGGCGGCAAGCTCACGCTCGGCCTCCACGCGATCCTCGGCGGGGAGGTCGAGCCGATCGAGCTCCTCCGCCAGCCGCGTGAGCTCGCCCCGCAGCTCGATGATCTGCGAGCCGGTCGACGAGCTGAAACCGCCGTGGACGACCATGTCGCCGCCCACGTTCTGAATTGTCGTGGCCTGCTGGTCGCGGATGTTGAAGGTGGTCATCCCGCACCGGCCGAGCGGCCGAAGAGACGGAGAGCGAGGCGCGGCAGCACGACCCGGCGAAGATCAGGCCGAGCCCCGCCTTCCAGGGCCCGGAGACGTAGTCCGTGTACGGGGCCTGAAGCGCCTGGGTCCGCTGCGCGTCCAGCACGTTGTCCACGGTCGCCCAGACCGTGAGCGCGAGTAGGAGCACGCCGGTCCAGAAGAGCAGCAGCCCCGCGGCCGCGGCCGCGCGCTCTGCGGGCGTGAGCGGTCCCGTCGTCCCGCTCGGGAGGACGATCGACCTGCCGGGCAGGAAGATGTTCTGGTCTCCGCCGATGTTGTTGATCGTCTCGCCGCGCTGATCGCCCAGGTCGAAGCGGCTTCCGGGAGTGGTGCCGTGTCCCAATGTGCTCATGCGTACATGACGCGCAGGGGCGCGCGTGTCTTCCCTGCCTTCGCTTCGGCGGAGCCGTCTGGTATCAACCGGCGGCGTGAGGCTGCTCGTTCTGGGCGGGACGAAGTTCCTCGGGCGGGCGGCCGTCGGGGAGGCGCTCGCGCGCGGGCATGAGGTGACGCTGTTCAACCGCGCCGTGACGAACCCGGAGCTCTTCCCCGAGGCCGAGAGGATCCGCGGCGACCGCACGGTCGGCCTCGCCGAGCTGCGTGGCCGTGAATGGGACGTGGTGCTCGACCCGTCGGGTTTCGTGCCTGGGGTAGTCGGGGCCTCGACCGAGCTACTGGCAGGCGCCGCCGGGCACTACCTGTTCATCTCGAGCATCTCGGTCTACGCGAGCCTGGCCGCCGTCAACCACGAGGACAGCCCGCTGGCTCAGCTCGGCGACATGCCCGCAGACCGGATGCTCGAGGACTACTCGAACTACGGGCCGCTGAAGGCACTCTGCGAGCAGGCAGTCGCCGAGGCCTTCGGCGAGCGTCACGCGATCGTGCGGCCGGGCCTGATCGTCGGAGCGCACGACCCGACCGGCCGCTTCACGTACTGGCCGCACCGCATCGCGCGCGCCGGCGAGGTGCTCGCGCCGGCGCCGCCGGAGCGCAAGGTCCAGTTCGTCGACGTCCGCGACCTCGGCTCCTGGCTGGTCGACCTCCTGGAACGGCGTGCAACCGGCGCCTACAACGCCACACACCCGGGCCGCACGTGGGGCGAGGTCCTGGAGACATGCAGGGAGGTCGCCGGCAGCGACGCGACCTTCACTTGGGTTTCCGACAGCTTCCTGGTCGAGCGCGAGGTCGGCGAGTGGATGGAGCTGCCGATGTGGGTCCAAAGCCCGGACGAGGCCGGGATCCACGAGGCCGACGTCTCACGCGCGGTCGCGGCCGGGCTGACCTTCCGGCCGCTGGAGGAGACGGTGCGCGACACCCTCGAGCTCGCGCCAACGACCGACGACGCCGGGCTCAGCCCGGAGCGCGAGGCGGAGCTGCTCGCTGCGGCTCACGGGTAAGCCGCAGCGGCGCGCTCCCAACGCGGGTCGTCGCGGTGGATCCGGTCGGGGTCGATCCCGCGGGCCTCGGCGAGCTCCAGCGTCAGCAGCTGGAACCGGACGATGTCGACGACCGGGTGCACCGTGGGCACGAGCGTCGTCTCGCAGCCGAGCTCGCGCAGCGCGGCGACCGCGCCTGCCGCCCGCTCCGCCGCGCGGCCCTCGCCCTCGAGCACGAACGCACGCACCGACTCGTCGACCGCCGCCAGGTGCCCGTGGAGGAGCTGCTCGGTGTGGTGCGCCTCCGCGGCCACGTGGACGCCTTCGCGCAGCTTCAGCACCGCCTCCTGCGCGGTCGGCCAGTCGCGCCCCGCGCCTGCCACCAGAAATCGCTCGTGCGAGCTCACCGGCTCGCGCCGCTCCAGGGCCTCCTCGACCGCCTCCGCGAGGCCGCTTACGTCGTCGCCGTGCAGCGCCGCCAGCGCCGCAACGGCGCTCGTGTAGCTCGCTGTGTGGCACCAGCTCTGCTCGATCTCCGGCGCCGCGACGACCACCTCGTCCGCGAGCTCTCCCAGCGGGCTGTCCGCCTTGCCGGTGATCAGCCACACCGGCCCGTCGAAGGCGCGCGCGGCCTCGAGGCTCAGGAGCGTGCCGCCCTCGTGGCTGATGACGACGAGCGCGTCGGCCTCCCTCGGCGCGAGCACGAGCTCCAGAGCCTGCTCGGCCCAGCCGTCGGTTTGCGCCGCGTGAAACGAGGTACCGCAGCCGGTGTGAAGCACCCGTCCCGCCGGCAGACGCCGGTCGGTGGGAACCGCCCTCAGCCACTCCGGCTGCGCGAAGATCGCGCGCCTCGTCTCCTCCCCGGCCACGCCCGAAGCATCTCGCATAGCTAGCATCGCCGCGTGTTCGTCCACCGGGAACGCGTTCGCTTCCGTGACCTCGATGCGATGGGCCACGTGAACAACGCGGTCTTTTTGACCTACATTGAGTCGGCCCGCGTCGCCTTTTTGCAACAACTCGGCGCGGCGACAACGCCCCAGGAGATGTCCATCATCGTCGCCCGCATCGAGATCGACTTCCGCGCCCCCGTCGGCTTCGGCGAGGAGGTCGAGATCGCGGTGCACGCGAGCCGCTTCGGCGGGAAGAGCTTCGACCTCGACTACGAGCTGCGCGTGGGCGGCACGGTCGTCGCCGAGGCCAAGAGCGTGCTGGTGGCCTACGACTACGGCAAGGGCGAGGCGATCGAGATTCCCGAGGAGTGGCGGGAGAAGCTCGCGGCATGAGCACGCTACGCGTTCGGCAAGATCCCTTGGACTGGTCGCCATCCCGACGGAGTCGAGCCCGCACAAAGCAGGGGCGCGGCTCGTGAGCGTCTTCGAGCGCCACACCTTGGACAACGGCCTGCGCGTGGTCACGGCCGAGATGTCGCAGGTGCAGTCGGTTACCTGCATGATCATGCTCGCCGCCGGCTCGCGCTACGAGACCCCGGACACGAACGGGATCGCCCACTTCGCCGAGCACATGTTCTTCAAGGGCACCGAGCGGCGGCCGACCGCGCGCGAGATCGGCATGGAGGTCGACTCGCTCGGCGGCGAGTTCAACGCCTTCACCAGCAAGGAGTACACGGGCTACTACGTGAAGTGCGCCGCCGACTACCGCGACCGGGCGCTGGACGTCCTCGTCGACATGCTCCGCAACTCGAAGTTCGAGCCCGACGAGATCGAGCGCGAGAAGGGCGTGATCGTCGAGGAGATGAACATGTACTACGACACGCCGCGGGACTTCATCGGCGGCGTCTACGACCAGCTCCTCTACGGCGACCAGCCGCTCGGCTGGGACATCATCGGCCGCAAGGAGACGGTGCGCGCGGCGATGCGAGAGACGTTCCTCGGCTACGTCGACCGCTGGTACAAGCCGGAGCGGATGGTCGTAGGGCTCGGCGGCCGGCTGGAGGGCGACCCGCTGGAGACCGTCGAGCGGCTGCTCGGCGACCTCGAGGCACAGGAGACCGGTGCCCCGGCGGCCGTGGAGCTGAACGGCGACCCCGGCCCGCGCGTGCACATCCACCACAAGGAGTCCGACCAGGCACACCTCTGCCTCGGCGTGCGCAGCTACCCGCTCGTCCACCCCGACCGCTACGCGCTGCAGCTGCTCTCGACCGTGCTCGGGACCGGGATGTCCTCACGCCTCTTCACCGAGGTGCGCGAGAGGCGCGGCCTTGCCTACTACGTGTTCGCGCACAACCAGAGCTACACCGACGCCGGCTCGCTCTACTCGCAGGCCGGCGTCGACATCGCGCGCGCGGACGAGGCAGTCGAGACGATCGCGGCCGAGTTCCGCCGGATCACGGAGGAGCCGGTGCCGTCCGAGGAGCTCGAGAAGGCTCGTGCTCTCGCGAAGGGGCGCTTCGTGCTGCGGCTCGAGAACCCGCAGGGCATGACGATGTTCGGCCTCAGCCGCGAGGTGCTCGAGGGCGCGGCGGTCGAGCCGGACGAGATCATGGCCGGGCTCGACGCCGTCACCGCGGAGGACGTCCAGCGCGTCGCCCAGGACGTCATCGCCTCGAACGGCGTCAACCTCGCCCTGATCGGCCCGTTCGAGGATCCCGAGCGGTTCGAGGCGCTGCTCGCGCCGGCCTCGGCTTAGAGCGTCGCCAGGTCCTGCTCGAGCTGCTCCCGGTCCTCGGGATCGCCGATTTGCGCGGCGAGCTCGCCGGCCCGCGCCTCGAAGCGGGCGGCCTCGTCCTCGTCACCCGCGACCGCGTGCGCCCGCGCCAGTGCCTCGTACGCGAACGGGAGGTCCCAATCCTCGAGCTCGTCGGGGCTTGCCTCGCAGTAGGCGAGGCAGCGTCGCGCGTGGTAGAGAGCCGGCTCGGCGCGCCCGAGCGTGGAGTAGACGCGCGAGACCTGCCACTCGCCGCGCGCGACGTTGGCCGCGGTTCCGACCTCCGCCCAGTGGTGGCGCGATGCATGTGCCGCGTGGATCAGCTCGTCGTCCTGCCCCGGTGTGCGCTCGGGTAGGCGAAGCAGCGTCCAGGCGTGGTTGAAGAGATCAACCGCTACCTGGCGCTGCTCCTCCGGCGTCAGCTAGCTCTCCTTGGCCTGTTCGGACGTGGCGCGCTCCTTGATCTCCTCCACCACCATCGGGTCGGCGAGGGTCGTCGTGTCGCCGAGCTCACGGTGCTCCGCGACGTCGCGGAGGAGGCGGCGCATGATCTTGCCGCTGCGCGTCTTCGGCAGCTCCGGCGTGAAGACGATGTTCGCCGGCTTCGCGATCGGCCCGATCTTCGAGGCGACGTGGTTGCGCAGCTCCTCGAGCATCTCGACCGAGCCGTCGTCGCCGCCCTTCAGCGAGACGTAGGCCACGATCGCCTGGCCGGTCCGCTCGTCCTTGCGGCCGCAAACAGCTGCCTCGGCAACCCTCGGGTGATCGACCAGCGCGCTCTCGACCTCGATCGTCGAGATGCGGTGGCCGGAGACGTTCATCACATCGTCGACGCGGCCGAGGAGCCAGAAGTCGCCGTCCTCGTCGATCCTGGCGCCGTCGCCGGCGAAGTACGCATCCGGGTACTTCGACCAGTACGTCTCCCGGTAGCGCTCGTTGTCCTTGTAGATCCCGCGCAGCATCGCCGGCCACGGGCGGCGCAGGACGAGATAGCCGCCGCCTCCGGGGCCGACCTCGTTGCCCTGCTCGTCGTAGACCGCGGCGTCGACTCCCGGAAACGGCCGCGTGGCCGACCCGGGCTTGAGCGTCGTCACCCCCGGCAGCGGCGTGATCAGGATCATGCCCGTCTCGGTCTGCCACCAGGTGTCGACGACCGGCGTGCGGTCGCCCCCGATGTGCTCGCGGTACCACACCCACGCCTCGGGGTTGATCGGCTCGCCGACGGTGCCGAGCAACCGAAGCGAGGAAAGGTCGTGCTTCTCCGGGTGCTCCGGCCCCCACTTCATGTGCGTGCGGATCGCCGTCGGCGCCGTGTAGAGGATGTCGACCTTGTAGCGCTCGACGATCGCCCACCAGCGGTCCTTGTCCGGGTAGTTCGGGACGCCCTCGTAGATCACGCCGGTGGTGCCGTTGCAGAGCGGGCCGTAGACGATGTAGCTGTGGCCGGTCACCCAGCCGATGTCGGCCGCACACCAGTAGATCGAGTCGGGCTTGATGTCGAAGATGTAGTGGTGAGTCGCCGCAGTGCCGACGAGGTAGCCGGCCGTCGTGTGGACGATCCCCTTCGGCTTCGCGGTCGTGCCGCTCGTGTAGAGCAGGTACAGCAGGTCCTCCGAGTCCATCGGCTCGCACGGACATGAATCCGGGTCGTCGCTCTCGCCCTCGACGACGTCGTGCCACCAGAGATCGCGTCCCTCCTGCATCTCGACGTCGCCGCCGGTCCGGCGGTAGACGACCGCCTGCTTGACGGTCGGAGAGTCGGCCAGCGCCGCGTCGGCGTTGCGCTTCAGCGGCACGGGGGCGCCGTTGCGTAGCCCCTCGTCCTGCGTGATCAGGAGCTCGCACTCCATGTCGTTGAGGCGGCCGGACAGCGAGTCGGCCGAGAAGCCGCCGAAGACGACCGTGTGGGGAGCCCCGAGGCGGGCGCACGCGAGCATCGCGACCGGGAGCTCGGGGACCATGCCCATGTAGATCCCCACGGGCGTTCCCTTCTTCACGCCGAGCTTCTTCAGCCCGTTTGCGAACCGGACGACCTCGCGCTGGAGGTCGGCGAAAGTGAGCGTGCGCCGCTCGTCCTCCGGCTCGCCTTCCCAGTAGTAGGCGACCTTGTCGCCATTGCCGGCCTCCACGTGCCGGTCGACGCAGTTGTAGGTGACGTTGAGCTTGCCGCCGACGTACCACTTCGCGTACGGCAGCTCCCACTCGCAGAGCTGGGTGAAGTCCTCGAACCACGAGACCCGCTCCCGGCCCTCGGTCTCCCAGAACTCCTCGAAGTCGCGCTCGTAGATCTCGGGCCGGGCATTTGCCTGAGCCGCGAACTCCGGCGGGGGCGGATACCTCCGTTCCTCGAGGAGGATGGTCTCGATCGTGTGGGCCATCAGGGCGTTAGGTCGTACGGGTACTCGGTCAGCACCTCGGGGCCCTTCTCGGTGACGAGCACCAGGTCCTCGAGGCGGCAGCCCCCGTAGCCGTGGCGGTAGAGCCCGGGCTCGACCGCGATCACGTCGCCGGCCACGAGCTCGCCCGGGGCGCGGCCCAGCGTCGGCTCCTCGTGCACCTCGAGGCCGACCCCGTGGCCGAGCGAGTGGTAGAAGCCGTCCTGGAGCACCTCGCCCGGCTGCTTCGAGCGCAGGGTCGGGTAGCCGTGCTGCTCGAAGACGTCGCAGCTGATTCGGTGTAGCTCGCTGCCGGCGACGCCCGGCTTGACGGCCTCGACCGAGCGATCCAGCGCCTCGCGGCAGAGCCGGTGGTATTCGTTCAGCTCGTCGGAAGGCGTGCCGACGACGAAGACGCGGGTCATGTCGGCGAAGCAGCCGGACTCACGGTCGCGCGGGAAGAGGTCGAGGCACACCGGCTCTTCGGGCGCGATCGGGCCGGAGCCCATGTCGTGGCCGACGGCCGTCTGCGGCCCGTGCGAGACGATGAACTCGTCGGCGAAGGCGCCGTTCGCCGTGAACGCCTGCTCGACTGCGAGCTTGAGGCGCTCGCACGTGAGCGGCTCGCCGTCCAGCCTGAGGCTGCCGTTGTGCCGCTCGGCGGAACGCAGCAGCTCGCGCGCGGCGTCCATCGCCGCCTCGGCCGCGCGCTGGGCCCGGCGGATCCCGGCGAGCTCCGCGTCGTTCTTGACGCGGCGCCGCTGGACGAAATGCTCGCGATCCGCCCTGACGTCGATGCCGTTCGCGCGCAGGTGGTCGGCGACCTCGAGCGGGAACGTGCCCGGCACCACCGCCTGCTCGACCCCGAAGCGGCGCGCCGCGCGCAGGATCACCTCCAGCTCGATCTCGTCGCGCGAGAGGCCCTGTGCGTAGAGCTCGTCGAGGCCGAACTCCTCCAGCGGCAGCGTTTCGACGCCGGGCGCGACCTCGGCGATCCGGTCGAGCTCGAACGAGCTCGCGACCACGCGCCGCTCCCCGTCCCGCTCGGCGTAGAGGAACGGGTCGGGAACCGCGAGCGGAACCTCGTGCCGCATCTCCGGCGACCGGAGCGAGTCTGCGTAGATGAGAACGTCGGCCACGGCGGCCCGGATCGTACATCTAGACTCGCGAGACGTGGAGGACGTGCTCGAACGGGCCCAGGGGTTGATCGCCGGGTACGACGCGGAGCTGCGGCGGGAGCTGCCCCCCGACGCGGAGATCTTTGACGCCCATGTCCACCTCGGGCACGACATCGACGGCTTCACCGGTGTCTACGAGGACCTCGAGCGGATCAACGACCGCTACGGCATCTCGCGCTGCTTCATCTTCTGCATGGACGAGCTCGACCGGCACCCGGCCTTCCGCGCGGCCAACGACCGCACGCTGGCGTTCGCGGAGCGGTCCGGTGGCCGGCTGATCCCGTTCGTGCGGCTCGACCTGGCCGAGGAGCCGGTCGACGAGGCGACGCGCTGTCTCGACCTCGGCGCGCGCGGGATCAAGCTCCATCCCCGGGCGCAGCGGTTCCTGCTGAACGACGAGCGGCTGGCGCCGGTCTTCGCGCTGGCGGCTGAGCGGCGCGTGCCGATCCTGATCCACGGCGGGCGGGGCCTGCCGCCGATCGCCGACAACCTTCGCCGGCTCGTCGATCGCTACTCGGAAGCGCAGCTGATCATCGCGCACGCGGGCATCGCCGATCTCGCAGCGCTCGCGGAGTCCTTTGCGGGGAGGGCAGGCGTCTTCTTCGACACGTCGGTCTGGAGCCCGATCGACCTGCTCAGCCTCTACCACCTCGTCTCGCCCGAGCAAGTCGTCTATGCCTCGGACTACCCCTACGGCCAGCAGCCGAGCTCGCTGCTGATCGGGATTCGCACCGCGCGGCTGGCGCAGTTCGACGACGCGCAGGTGCGCGGGATGCTCGCGGGAAACGCGAACCGGATCGCCGACGGGGAGCCGCCGCTGGAGCCGACGTCACCGCGCGGGAGCCAGACCTTCGCGCAACCCCTCGCATTCGCGCGCATCCACCAGTACCTCTCGATGGCGACGCCCCTGCTCTGGACGCGGCAGCAGGACACGATCGGCGTACTCGGGCTCGCGCTGAACGCCTGCGCCGACCGCGACGGCCACGTCGAGGAGCGCGAGCAGATCCGGGAGCTCCTCGAAACGGCGCGGGAGCTCTGGAGGGTACTCCCGGAGCTCGACGACGAGGGCGACCAGCGCGTCGTCAGCCGGACGACGTTTCGGCTCGTGCACCTCGCGGACATCCTGGCGGTGACGTCCGGTGCGTAGTGGAGGCGATACGTTGCGCGAGCGCCGCAACCATGGGCTCATGACAACGATTCCTTCGGCGAAACCAAACGCGTAGCGTGCTTAGCTTGCTTGTGAACGGGACCGTCCTCGAAGTCGACCCGCCGGTCGGGCGGACGCTCGCGGAGACGCTGCGCGAGGACCTCGGCCTCACCGGGACGAAGGTTGCCTGCGCCGAGGGCCACTGCGGCGCTTGCACGGTTCAGCTCGACGGCGTGCCGGTGCTCTCGTGCATCACGCTCGTCCACACGGTGGGTGAGCGCGAGGTGACGACGATCGAGGGGTTGCGGGACCATCCGCTGGTTGACGCGTTCGTGCGCGCCGACGCGCTCCAGTGCGGGTTCTGCACGCCCGGGCAGATCGTCTCGGCCGCCGCACTGGTCGAGGCCGAGCCCACCCCGACGCCCGACCGCGTGCGGCACGCGTTGGCCGGCAATCTCTGCCGCTGCGGCGCATATCCCCGGATCGAGGAGGCAGTTCTGACGTGGCAAGGCTGATACGTACCGAGAAAGAGGTCGAGGGCCGCTACACCGAGCAGTGGGTCGTCGTTGACGAGGACGCGGCCATCGAGCCGTGGCCTCAGGGCCCCGGCGCCGTCGTCGGCCGGCCCGCCCAGCGCATCGACGGCCACGAGCGGGCGCGCGGCCAGGCGATCTACACGGCCGATCTCGCGCTGCCGGGGACGCTGCACGCGGCCGTCCTGCGCAGCCCTTACGCCCGCGCCCGCGTGAAGAGGCTCGACCTCGCGCCCGCGCTAGCGGCACCGGGCGTGCTCGGGGCGATCGGCCCCGACGACTGCCACGTGCTCGAGCGCGAGCCGGGTTTCCACGGCGCGCCCGTCGCGGCCGTCGCCGCGGACAACCCCCGCCGCGCCCGGGAGGCGCTGGCGCTGATCGACGTCGAGTGGGAGGAGCTCGAGCCGCTGCTCGATCCGGAGGAGGCGGTCCGGCGCAAGTCGCTGCACGAGGACCCGCGCAGGTACGAGCGCGGCGACGCCGACGCCGGGTTCGGTGCGGCCGATGTGGTCGTCGAGGCGGAGTACCGGACGCAGACGGTGCTCCACAACGCCTTCGAGACGCACCAGTCGGTGTGCCGGTGGGAGGGCGACACGCTCGAGGTCTACACCTCCACGCAGTACATCTGGGGCGTGCGCGACGAGGTCGCCGAGGCGCTCGACCTACCACCGGACCGCGTGCGCGTGGTGTGCAACTTCATGGGCGGCGGCTTCGGTGCGAAGAACAGTCCCGGCGCCCACACGTTCATCGCGATTGCCCTGGTCGGCAAGACCGGCCGCCCAGTCCGGTGCGCCCTCACCCGGCGCGAGGAGAACCTGGCCACCGGCAACCGGAACGCGACAATCCAGCGACTGCGCGCGGGCGCCCGCTCCGACGGCACGCTCGTCGCGCTCGAGGGCGAGTTCGTGAACGCCGTCGGGTGGGACGGCTGGTCGGGCCCGACCTACGGGCCGATGGAGATGCTCTACGCCTGCGACAATGTCCGGACGCTGACGTACGGCGCGAAGCTGAACCTCCCGCCGAACGCCGCCTTCCGCGCGCCAGGGTTCGTCGAGGGAACGTTCGGGCTCGAGTGCCTGCTGGACGAGCTCGCTGCGCGGCTCGAGCTCGACCCGCTCGAGCTGCGGCGGCGCAACCACGCCGACGCCGACCTCGTCGACGGGAGGCCGTTCTCGTCAAAGAACCTGCTCGAGTGCTACCGGCGCGCGGAGCCGCACTGGGCGCGCCGGGACGAGGTGCGAGCGCGTTCCCAAGGCGCCGTGCGCCGCGGAACGGGTCTCGCGAGCCAGATCTGGTACGGCGGCGGGGGGCCGCCCTCGTACGCCGGCGTGCGGGTCGGCTCCGACGGGTCGGCAACCGTCCTCACGGCGATGCAGGACATCGGCACAGGAACCCGCACCGCGATGGCGCAGATCGCCGCCGAAGAGCTCGGGCTCCCGCTGGAGCGGGTGCGCGTGTCGCTCGGCGATTCCGCCCGCGGGACGTACGCGTCGGTCTCGGCCGGCTCCTCCACGACGCCGTCGATGGGGCCTGCGGTCCGAGCCGCCGCGGCGGACGCGGCGCGCCAGATCATCGATATCGCCGCGCAGCGCTACCACCTCGAGGAACGCGTGCTGTCCCTCGCGGACGGCCGCGTCGTCTCGGCCGACGGGGGCTCCTGGCCGCTCGAGGAGGTGACCGGGCTGCTCGAGGACGCGCAGATCACCGGCAAGGGCGCGCGGGGCCCGAACCCGGCCGGCATGCGCGTGCTGACCTTCGGGATCCAGGTCGCGGACGTGGCGGTCGACGTCGAGACGGGCGAGGTGCGAGTGGAGCGCATCGCGGCGATCCACGACATCGGGCGGGTGATCAACCCGCTCGGCGCTCAGAGCCAGGTCGAGGGCGGCATCATCCAGGGCGTCGGGCACACGCTCTCCGAGGAACGGCTCGTCGACCCGCTCGAAGGGACGGTGTTGACGCAGACGCTCGACGCGTACAAGCTGCCGACGATCGCCGACGTTCCGGAGATCGTGGTCGAGCTACTCGACATCCCGGACGAGCACCTGACGAACCTCGGCTCGAAAGGCCTCGGCGAGCCGCCGATCGTCCCGACCGCGGCGGCGATCGTGAACGCGATTCGCGACGCGACCGGCGCGGACGTGCGCTCGTTGCCGGTCTCGCGCGAGGAGATGTTGCGAGCGCTGGCCGAGGCGCGGGAGCGCGAGCGGGTTGCGGTTACTCCAGCCTGAGTCGCTGGACGCCGCGACCGCGGCGCTGGGCAACGGCTCCGTCGCGCTCGGCGGCGGCACCGACCTCGTCCCGCTCCTGCGCGACGGGCTCGTCGACGCGGACACGCTCGTCGAGCTGCGTGGCGTCGTGCCGCGCGGAATCGACGGCGGCGGCGCGCGAATCGGCGCCGGGACGACGCTGGCCGAGCTCGAGGTCGATCCGGAGATCCCGCAGGCCCTGCGGGAGGCCTGCGCGCTCGCGGCCTCACCGCAGCTCCGCTCGATGGGCACGATCGGGGGCAACCTGCTGCAGGCGACGCGCTGCTGGTACTGGCGGCTGAAGTTCCCCTGCTACCTGCACGGCGGCTCGAACTGCCACGCGCGACGCGGCGCGCATCGCGAGCACGCGATCTTCGGGAACGAGCGCTGCGCCTCGGCGCATCCCTCCGATCCGGCCGCGGCGCTGCTGGCGCTCGGCGCGGCGCTGCGGACCGACCGGCGCGAGCTGTCCGTGGAGGCGCTGTACAGGCTGCCGACCGACGACAACCGCGACGTGACGGCGCTCGAGCCGGGCGAGCTGATCCTCGAGCTGGAGCTGCAGCGGCCGGACGCGAGCACGTACCTGAAGGCGATGGACCGGGCGTGGTTCTCGTTCGCGCTGGTCGGGGTGGCGGCGGCGCGGTTCGGCACGGAGGTGCAGCTCGCGCTGGCGGGGGTGGCACCGATCCCGTGGAAGCTCGACTCTCCCGACGACCTGGACAGCGCAACGCCCCTACCAGGCGCGGCGTACAAGGTCGAGCTCGCTCGGCAGCTGATCCGCCGAGCGCTCGAAGCCGTCGCGTAACGTCGCTCCCGTGACGGAGACGGGGGTTTGGGCGGTCGTGCTCGCCGCCGGCGCGTCGAGCCGGTTCGGGTCGCCGAAGCAACGGCTCCTGCTCGAGCCCGTGCTCGATCGAGTGAGACTCAGCGACGTGGACGACCTGGTCGTGGTGCTCGGAGCGCACGAGCTCGAGACCTCGGCCCGCACCATACAGTGCCCCGATTGGCGCAACGGCCCCGGAGCTTCCCTCCGCTGCGGGCTCGCGGCTCTCCCGCCGGAAGCCGAGGCCGCGGTCGTCGTGCTGGCCGACGGCCCCGATCTCGCGCCCGAGGCGATCGACCGCGTGATCTCACGCTGGCGAGCGGAGCCGGCGACGCCCGTGGTGGCCGCCACCTACGAGGGCACGAGGCTCCACCCGGTGCTGATCGCCCGCGAAGCCTGGCCGCTCGTGCCCGACGAAGGAGCGAAGGGGCTCGACGCCGTCCTCGTACCCTGCGACGATTTGGGACCTCCAGGAGACGTCGATTCCGCCGATGACGTACCCGACCGCCTGAAGCCGAAGCCAAAGCCTTGGAGCTCGCCAGACCCCTAACCGCCGAACCCGCCGACCAGGTCTCCCCGCTGACGACCCTGCGCTTGCAGCGCAAGCTCACCGTCGAGGAGGCGGCGAAGCGCGCGGCCCTCTGGCCTGAGCAGGTCGAGTGGCTCGAGGAAGGCCGCCTCTACCGCTTCCCCGGCAACAAGGCGGCCGTCATGGCGCTCCTGCGCTACGCGACCGCGCTCGGAATCGACCACCGCGAGGCCCGCAGCCTCTCGGGGATGCCGGTCGAGCCGCCCGCTCACCGGCCGATCGGCCGCTGGGTGGCCGCGGGCGCCGTCGCCGCCGTCGCCCTGACGGCGGCCCTCGCGTTCGTACTCGGAACCGGCGGAAACGGCCCCGCGGCAGGCTCGCGCCGGGCCGCGACGCTGCCTCCGCCCTGGAAGGTCTCCGTCGACGTCCTCAACGGCAGCGGCGACATCAACTACACGCGGCGCGTCGCCAGCCACATCGGCTCGTTCGGCTACCGCATCCAGCACGTCACGAAGGCGAACCGCTTCGACTACCGCGAGACGGCGGTCTACTTCGAGCCCGGCGGATCGGCGCTCGCCCGGCGCCTCGCGGAGCAGATCGGGGTCCCGATCCGACCGCTGCCGGCAGGCAACAACCCGCGGCGGCTCGTGGTCATCGTCGGCCCCGCGCACGCCACCGGCTGAGCAGTTCGGTCCCTTACAGGTAGCCTGCCGCGGTCGTGCTGGCCCTCCTGCTCGCGTTTGCGCTTGCGCGCGCGCCGGTCGCGCCGCCGCCCGGCCCGACGTGGTCGGCGTGGCCCGCGGACGGAACCGTCACCTCACCCTTCGGCTACGACGGCGGCAGGCACCACCCTGGGATCGACATCGGCATCCTCCGCTCGCTCACCGTCCGCGCCGCACAGCCCGGGCGTGTGATTGCAGTCGGCACCCCGCCCGGCTTCGAGGGCTACGGCAACCTCGTCGAGGTGCAGCTCGGCGGCGGCTACGTCGCGCTCTACGGGCACCTTGCGGACTGGCGAGTGCAGGTCGGCGACCAGGTCGCGGTCGGCCAGCGGCTCGGCACCGCCGGCTGCACGGGCTGGTGCTCGGGCACGCACCTGCATTTCGAGCTGCGCTTCCGCGGCACGGCGGTCGACCCGCTCCGCTACCGGCGGGCTCAGAAGAGCGGCGTGCGCAGCCCCGCGAGCTTCTGCTTGAGGGCGGGCGTCATCTCCTCGACCGCGGCCTGCCGGACGAACTTCCTCAGCTCGTCTTCGAACCGGTAGCGCTTACGGCAGTACGCGCACTCGTCGAGGTGCGCCTCGGCCTCGGCCCGCTCCGCATCGGAGAGCTCGCGGTCCAAGTACGGCTGGAGCATCTCCTCGCACTTGTCGCACGGATCGACCTCGGCGCCGAATCCCATCAGGCGCTCACCGCCTGGTCGGCCAGCTCCCGCTTCAGGATCCGTCGCCCGCGGTGCAGGCGCGACATGACGGTGCCGATCGGGATGTCGAGGATCTGGGCCGCCTCGGCGTAGCTGAAGTCGCCGATGTCGACGAGCACGATCACGTCGCGGAAGTCGTGCGGCACGCCCGAGAGCGCCGAGACGATGTCGTCCTGCGAGAGCCGCTCTTCCACGCGCTCCTGGTCGAGGTTCGCCTCGCGCCCTGCCTCCTCGAGCCGGTTGTAGAGGTAGTAGTCGCCTTCCTCGAGCGGCTGCAGGTCCGGCGAGCGCTGCTGCCGCCGGCCGCGATCGATGTTCAGGTTCGTGAGGATCCGCAGCAGCCACGCGCGCAGATTGGTCCCCGGCTGGTACGAGCGCCAGGCCCGGAACGCACGCGCATAGGTCTCCTGCATCAAATCCTCCGCCTCTTCACGGGTGGAAACCAGGCGCCGGGCGACCCGGTATACCTGGTCGGCCAGCTCGAGCGCTTCCTCCTCGAAGCGCACTCTGTCCCGAGCGTCCTCGGCCAGCCTGCGCGGCTCCGCTTCTGGAGTGGTCTCGCCCATAGACCGGCCACCCTAGCATCGTTGTCTCAGCGTTTAGCAACGCTCGCTTGCGCCCGGCAATTCCCGTTTTCCGGCAGCCCGCGGCGCTCGTCGACGAGTCGCCGGCGGTGAGCGACGAAGGGCTTTGGACGGCCGCACCGGCAAGGCCGGCACGGCCTCTTCTGGTCGGCGTCGCAAGCGAGCGCCTTAGACCGGCTCGAGCGGCCTGAACCCGGCTCGCGCCAGCGCGGCGACGATCGCCTCGCGGTCGGTGACCTCGTCGTCCCAGCGGAGCTGCACCTGCCCCATCAGGTTCGCATTGGCGTACTCGAGGCCGTCGTGGCCCCGCAGAGCGCCGGCGAGTCGTCCGACGCAGCGCTCGCAGCGAATGCCGCTGACGTGGATGGTCTCCGTGCGCGTAGCCATGGCTACGGCGATCGTACCGTCCGCCTGGAGACGTCCGCGGCGACCGCCTCGAGGCCACGGTCGCGGCCGACCTCGAGCTGCCGGTCGCCCTCGCAGGTTCGCGGGTCGAGGGTGCGGAGCAGCTCGACAGTCCCGAGCTCCCGCACGGCCGGCTCGACGAGCGCAAGGAGCTCGTAGGTCAGCTCCTGCACGGAGACGAGACGCTCGCCCGACGGGTGGATCAGCTCGGCGCGGGGGCCGAAGCGCAGCGCAGCCCAGCGGTTCTGGGCGTAGTCCCCGCGGTTCGCGGGCGGGGGCGGCTCGCCGTCGAGCACGGTCACGCACAGCGCCTGAAGCAGCGCCGCAAAGGCGGCGGTGAGCTCGACCGCCGTGGGCTGGTCGGGACTGCGGATCTCGAGCGTGCCGAAGTGCGGGTGGGGCCTGATGTCCCACCAGAAGCGCGTGTAGCCGTCGGCGAGGCCGAGCCGCACGAAACGCTCGACGAACGCCTCCCAGTCCCTGTACGAGGCGAAGACCGGCGGCGCCGCCGCCCGCGGCAGGAGCGCCAGCACCTCGGCCCGGGCCGAGGCCAGGCCCGTCTCCTCGCCGGCGAGGAACGGCGAGTTCGCCGAGAGCGCGAGCACGAGAGGGAGCCAGGGCAACACGCCCTCGAGCGCGCGCATGCACTCCTCCGGGCCCGGCATACCGACGTGCACATGCAGGCCGCAGACCGCCTGGCGCCGCGCGGAGATGCCCGCGTACTCGACGAACTCGCGGTAGCGCGGGTCCGGCGCGATGTCCTGCGCGTGAGGGAGGCTGAACGGGTGCGTCCCGGCCGCGGCGATGCGCAGGCCGCTTCCCTTGGCGCCCTCGTCGGCGGCGGCCCGGAGCTCGCGCAGCGCGGCGAGCGCTTCGACGGGGCCGGCGCAGACATCGGTCGCGAGCTCGACCATCGAGGCCAGCAGCTCCATCTTCAGTACCCCGGGCAACGGCCGCCCCTCGGCCGCGGCGACGAGCGCCTCCACCCCCGGCGCGAGCGCCAGCGTTCCGGCGTCGAGGATCATGACCTCCTCCTCGATCCCGAGCGACCAGGGGGCGCTGCGGCCGAAGGAGTGCTCGATCACGACGGCGTACGCTAGCCCCGGGGACGGGGCGAGCAGTCGGCGGCTACAGGTTCCAGGAGCGGCGCCGCAGGCGCACGACGTAGACCGCCAGGCCTGCCACGCCGAGGGCGAAGAGCACCAGGAGGAAGGCCCCGAGCCACATGGGCGCGCCGTCGACGACGGGCAAGGGAAGTCGCGGCGGCTTCAGGCTGACGCCGAGCACGCCGGTCCTCTTGCGCTCGTTCGCTCCGGGCGCGCCGATGGAGAAGCTCGCTCGGGAGGCGGCGAGTGGGCCGGCCGACGCGAACACCACCGGCAGGGCCGGGGAGGTGATCGCGACCGAGCAGTCGTTGACGAGCGGCTCGGTCCGCTGGGCCTTCGACAGGCGGCTGCCTGGCGGCACGACCTCGACGGCGATCGCTCCGAACCGCATCTTCGTCGAGCCGCGGACGACGACCAGGTCGATCGTGTACCGGCCCGGTGCGAGCGGCTTCCCGTGCACGCGGCCGCTGAACCGAACCCGGTTCATCCCTCTCGTGCCGTGGACGCGCTTGCTCCCGACCACGGAGCAGTCCGCGCCGCGCACCACGAGCACGACGGTTCCGGGGCGGCGAAGCCGGAACGTGAGCATCGTCCCGCGCCGCGCCGCGGGGCCTCGGGTCGAGAAGCGGGTGCGCGTGGCTCGCACGGTGTGCGTGCGAGCGCTGGAAGCTGCCGGCGAGAACGTAAAGCCGGGGCCCGCACCGGCGCCCGGTGCGACACCGGGCTGGGTTGCCGGTGACGACGTCCCGGGGAGCAAGGCGCCGGGCTGGCCGGGCGCCACGGGCGAAGAGCCTGAGCCGGAACCGGAGCCGGGAACCGGCGGGGCCGGCGGCAACGGCGGCGGTG
>JBKPHO010000477.1:0-5620 GCA_046729915.1 Actinomycetota bacterium
GCGGGGTCGATCCGCAGCAGCTCCTCGCAGAAGCGGCCCGCGGTGTAGTACGAGACGTAGAGCGCGAACAGCGCCGGCGGGCGGAAGCGGAAACGCCGGTCGAGCAGGAGCAACAGGCCGACGCCGACCAGGTCGTAGACGAACTCGTAGAGGAAGGTCGGCTGGAAGGTCGTGTCGGTCTCGTAGCCGGCGACGCGGTGCTCCGGGTCGATCTTCAGGCCCCACGGCAGGTCGGTCGGCTTGCCGTAGAGCTCTTGGTTCCACCAGTTCCCCCAGCGCCCGATGCCCTGCGCGAGCAGCAGCCCCGGCGCGACGGCGTCCATCATGTCGCGAACGCGCGCGCCCTCGAGGCGGACGATGATCGCGCCGACGAGGCAGCCGAGCAGGATTCCACCCCAGACACCGAGCCCGCCCTCCCAGACCGCGAAGATCCCTTTCCACTTCGGGCTCGAGACCTCGTTCCAGCTCGTGATGTCGTGGTAGGCGCGCGCCCCGACGATGCCCGCCGCGACGCCCCAGACCGCGACCTTGAGGACGAGGTCCCAGTCGCCGCCGCGCCGGGTCCAGCGCACCCCGGTCAGCCAGATGCAGGCCGCGATCGCAAGCAGCAGCGTCAGGCCGTACATGTGGATCGTCAGCGGCCCGAGGTCGATCGTGCCGGTGTGCGGCGAGGGGATGGAAGCGAGGCTCACGCGGGCGACATTCTGCCCGCGACCTTCGACGCCTGCCGTCGGTAACCGCTAGATGAGGATCTCGATAGCTGTCTCGTACGGACAGCCCAGCTCGATCAGCCTGACCGCGAGGTGGAGATCGATGTCGTGCCTCGCCGCCAGCGCGATCGCGTCGCTCCGGTCGAAGCCGGCGCGGGCGAGCTCCTCGGCGCGCCAGTTCTCCACCCGCTCCAGCTCGGTGTCGGTGGCGAAATGGACGTCCGCAGCAGCCATGTACTGGCTATTCGGCGCAACCCGCTCGTCGGATCTCCCCCTGCAGGGGGATATCTCAGTCGATCTCGCGCGCTATGCGCAGCGCCTCGGCCTTGCTGAGCCGGCCTTCGAGGCGCAGGGTCAGGTCACCGCGCGTCCAGAGCAGGACGTTGCCGTGAATCCTGACCGTCTTCTCCCGGAACTGGCCGAGCTGGTCGACGTAGGTGAGCGTGTGCGGCGGCCCCTCGAGCCACAGGCCGCGCGACCCGTCGACCTGTACCGGCTCGACCACGCTCTTCGAGCCGACGAGCTTCTTCAGCAAGTCGAACCGCGTGGCGCGGAACTCGGAGAGCAGCAGCGAGCGGCCGTGGTCGTGGACGATCACGCTGGCCAGAGCGCCGGCAAGCACGTAAACGCGCCTGGGCCCGCCGCCCTCGAAGGGCGGCAGCGCGAGCCGGAAGCCGAGCTCGCGCTCGGCCTCCGCACGCGAGACCGGACGGCCGAGGCCCTCGGCCTGCGAGCGCTCGATCGCGCGCGGGAGCGTCTCGACGCGCTCCACGGTCACGCCGCGGAGGTGGAAGAAGCGCAGGATGGCGCTGCGTGCCTGCGGGACGGCGAATGCCGTGGCGATCCCGATTACGACGGCAGCCAGAGCGACCGCAACGGCGCGGCGCCACGGGAACGGCCGCCGGTCGAGCCGCTCGAGGACACCCGGCGCGAGGTCCGGCTCGCGAGGGAACGCAAGCTCCCGGCCGAGCGCCTGCAGCTGCTGCTCGAGGCCGTTCACCCGCCCTCCTCCAGAGTCTCGCGCAGGCGCGCGAGCGCGCGCGAGAGACGCGACTTCACCGTGCCGCGGCGCACGCCGAGGGCGGCGGCGGTCTCCTCCTCGGAGAGCTCGAGGAAGTAGCGGCAGGCGATCGCGAGGCGGTGCTCTTCGGAGAGCTCGTTGACCGCGGCGAGCAGGCGGGTGCGCTCCTCCCCCGAGACGAGAGCCGCCTCGGGGGACGGGACCGCGTCCCCCGGGCGGTCTTGGGTCGCGGCGCGCAACGCGAGCGCTTCACGGCGACCCGCGGAGCGGCGGCGGTTGCGCGCCTCGTTGGCGACGATTCGCAGCAGCCACGGCCGTAGCTGCGCGCCGCGGCGAAAGCGGCCGAGCGCCCGGTAGCCCTTCACGAAGCCGTCCTGCGCGGCCTCCTCGGCATCGGCGGCCGACCCGCAGAGCAGGTACGCGGTTCTGAAGGCAAGGCCTTGGTACTGGCGCACGATCGTCTCCCAGGCGCGGAGATCGCCGTGCTTCGCGCGCTCGACGAGCTCCGCCTCGTCCAGTGGCCGGTCCACCACTGCCGGTCCTACACCGCCAAAGGAAGTAGGGTTCCGGGCCATGCTGGCACGAGTTGCACGCTACGAGGTTCAACCGGATCGCATCGACGACGCCGTGCAGGCCTTCGGCGAGGCGGCAGCGCAGCTCGAGGGCGTTGCGGGGTTCGCAGGCGCCTTCGTCCTCGTCGACCCGGAGGACGGGCGGACGATGACGCTCTCGCTCTGGTCGAACGCGGCCGCGCTGGAGAACAGCGAGTCGGTCGCAGGACGCGCCCGCCGCCAGGCGGCCGAGGCCGTCGGCGGCTCGGTGCTGTCGGTCGAGAAGTTCGACGTCGCTCGGGAGCTCGCGGGCCCGAGCAGCGCTTAGGTCTCCGGCCAGACTTCGCCCTCGACGAGCTCGACCGAGTTTCCGGCCGCGTGGAACCGCAGCAGGCGCCGCGGTGTATAGGCGGCATCTGCGAAAGGAGCTCACGATGAACCGCTTCGTGTTGGCAGCGCTCGCTGTGGCGCTCGTGCTTCCGGCAGCCGCGGCCGCGAAAGGCCCATCCGCGGCGTCCGTGACGGGCCCCGGGCTGGGCAAGGCGCTCGTGATCCGCGGCAACGGCGAGTCGAGCGGCACCGCGCTCGGCAACCTGACGGTCGAGGCAGGCTTCTTCCCAGCCGCGTTCGGGCAGCAGCCCGACCCGATGCTCGCCTCGCGGCCGGCGCAGAAGCTCGGGCCGAAGCTGACGATCCACTACGTCGTCCCCGGGCCGAACAACCGGACCTACCGGATCGCCCAGGACGTCTACCCGTACGCGCGCGGCGGCGCGGTGACGTACATGAAGCCCGGGCAGCCGATCTTCGACATGACGACCCGTGGCGGCTGGTATCGCGGCGACGGGCTCAAGCGGACACTTGTCAAGCAGGGGCTCCCGGCCCGGGCCGCGCGCACGTCGTCCTCGACGAACCTCGGGCTGCTTGCCGGAATCGGGATCCCGGGCGTGCTCGTCGCCGTCGGAGCGGGCCTAATCGTCGCGCGCCGGCGCGGCCGCTCGGCGTCGTAACCCCGGCACCGCCTCGGCATGCCCGCGAGCAGTCGGCTCGGGGCATGCCGAGGCTCGTCGGGATCAACCACGTCGCCCTGGAGGTCGGCGACGTCGACGAGGCGCTGGAGTGGTACGGACGCATCTTCGACTTCGAGCTCCGCGGACGGCTCTCCGGGATGGCGTTCATCGATATGGGCGACCAGTTCATCGCGCTCTCGGAAGGACGCACCCAGCCGCCGGATGCGCATCGGCATTTCGGGCTCGTCGTCGACGACAAGGAGGCGGCCCGCGCACGGCTCGAGGCTGCGGGCGCCGACATCCGGGCCGGCCGCGGCCTCAACTTCCGCGACCCGTGGGGCAACTTCGTCCAGGTCGTCGGCTACGACGACGTGCAGTTCACGAAGGCGCCCGAGATCTTGCGCGGGATGGGCCTAGAGCTGCCGAAGTCCGAGCACGCCCTCGCGGAGCTTCGCGAGAAGGGGCTCGCGTGATCGCGGCGCGCGTGGAGCAGCAGATCCCGACTCTGGCCGACGTCCAGGCCGCGAGGCGGCGGATCGCCCCGCACCTGCAGCCGACGCCGCTGTACCAGTACGGCGCGCTGAGCAAGCTCGTCGGCACCGAGGTCTTCGTCAAGCACGAGAACCACCTGCCGATCGGGGCGTTCAAGGTGCGCGGCGGGGTGAACCTCGTCTCCCGGCTGAGCGAGGACGAGCGGCGCAGGGGCGTCGTCACGGCGTCGACCGGCAACCACGGGCAGTCGATCGCGTTCGCCGCCGGCCGCTTCGGCGTGCGGGCGGTCGTCTGCGTCCCCGAAGGGGCGAACCCGGTCAAGCTCGCGGCGATGGAGCGGCTGGGCGCCGACCTCGTCGTCCATGGACGCGACTTCGACGACGCACGCGAGCACTGCGAGGCCCTCGCGCGCGAGCACGGCTACCGGTACATCCATTCCGGCAACGAGCCTCACCTGATCGCGGGCGTGGGGACGGCGACGTTGGAGCTGCTCGAGGCCGAGCCCGGCGTCGACGTACTGATAGTCCCGATCGGCGGCGGCAGCGGCGCCGCGGGCGCGTGCGTGGCCGGGAAGGCGGTCAAGCCGGAGCTCGAGGTGATCGGCGTGCAGTCGTCGGCGGCGCCCGCGGCCTATCGCTCGTGGAAGGCGCGGCAGCTGCTCGAGGACCGGATGGAGACGCGCGCCGAGGGACTGGCGACCCGCGTCGCCTTCGAGCTTCCGCAGCGGATCCTCTGGCAGCACCTCGACGACTTCGTCCTCGTCGACGAGGACGAGCTTGAACGGGCCGTCGTCCTGATGATCGAAGGGACGAGGAACCTCGTCGAGCCGGCCGGCGCGGCCCCGCTGGCCGCCGCGCTGAAGCTGCGCGAGCGCCTGGCCGGCAAGAAGGTCGTGCTCGTCCTGAGCGGCGGCAACATCAGCCCCGACCAGCTACGGGCACTTCTCTCCCGCGAGGAGTAGGGTCCTTCACGAAGCCGGCTCGGGCTGCTCCGACCTGACGGCCGCCTCGCGCGGCATACCGTGCAGCGGAGGGCCGGCTTCGTCTCGCGCTCAGTCGAGGCTCACGGTAGTAGTCGGTCGTGCCGCCCACGTCATCCACGGCAGCACGGTCGCGTGACCGCTGAGCTTCACTCCCAAAGTTTGTCAGGCGACGGCGGCTTCGCCGAGGAGCGCCTTTACCTCGGCGAAGAAGTCCGGCTCCGGCCTCACCCGGTAGTCCGTGCCGAACTGGAACGTGCGCGCCCCCTCCGAGGTGACGAGGTCGACCACCACTGGCGCGTCGCCAGGGAAGTCGCGTACGACGGCGGCGAGCTCGCGGATGATCCCGGCCCGCGCCCGGCGGGCGTCGAGCTTCAGCCGCACCTCGCGCCGCTCCGGAGCCGCCTCGAAGGCCGTGACCTCCATGGCGATCAGCTTCGACTCCCCTTCCTTGTGGTCGACGCGCGCCTTCACGACGAGCACGGCGTCGGGCACGAGGAGCTCCCGGGCTTCCGCGTAGACCGAGTTGAAGACGACCACCTCCGCGCTCCCGAGCACGTCGTCGAGCCGCATGAAGACCATCGGCTCACCCTTCTTCGTCGTCAGCTGCTTCAGCGCCGACACGATCCCGGCCACGGTCACGACCTCGCCGTCGCGCCGGCGCTCGAGCTCCGACAGCGTCGCGTCCGTCCTGCGCCGCAGCTGGGAGCGGATCGCCTCCAGCGGGTGCTCCGAGACATACAGGCCGAGGGTGTCCTTCTCACGGCGAAGGAGCTCGTTCTTTTCGAACTCCTCGCCCGAGATCGTCGGGTGCTCGACCTTGAACATGGACTCCTGCCCGAACAGGAGCTCCTCCTGCC